>NZ_OZ309106.1:3154720-3470192 GCF_968048975.1 Vreelandella xerophytica
CGCACCGAAAGACAGGCGCCGTCCAGGGCGATAGGGGGAATCACCGCATTGACCCGGCTGCCATCCGGCAGGCGGGCGTCGACCATGGGCGAGGACTCGTCCAGCCGCCGCCCAAGCGGGGCAAGAATGCGCTGAATGACGCGCTGAAGGTGATGGTCATCGACGAACTGCAAATCGCTTTGCGACAACACCCCACGGCGCTCGACGAAAATACGCTCACACCCGTTGACCAGGATCTCCGTCACGCTGGGATCACTGAGCAGCATTTCCAGCGGGCCGAAGCCGGTGAGCTCGTCGATCATCTCCTCGGTGAGCCGGTCGATCTCATAGCCCGACACCGCCAGCTGATGAAGCCGGGTAAAGGACTGGATATGTACGGCCAGAAACCGCCTGAGCTCGTGTCGGCTGCCTTCGACCAGGTTAGAGCCTTCATCCCCTAGCTGATCGATCAGGTAGCGGTGCAAACGCTCTTTAAGCTGAAAAAGCTGCTGGCGGCCCACTCGCTCCATAAGACGTCCTCTTTGGTGTGCAATGCAAAACCCTCATGATCTTTCCCAACCCGATACCTGGCCGGGGGTTAGCGCCGTAGCCGGGGCCATCGCCAACGCCCTCGACGCTCTTCCACCGACTCGGGCAATAACGTTTTGGCCAGCCGCCGCAACGCTCTGGAGAGTTCGCTGTGAGGCGCCAATTCAAACAGCGGCACGCCCTGGTTGAGACTATTGAGCCGCTGTTCCGCTAGTGCCGGCAGCACCGCGGCAAGTGGCGTGGCGAAGGTGTCCGCCAGCACCTCCGGTGTGGGCGAGACGCTAGGTAAATGGCGGTCCACCAGCAAGCCCAGCCGGTTCAGAGTAATGCCTTCCGTCTTGTAGCGCTGCAGCCGCTCCAGATTGCGACGGCTGCAGGGCACGCTCTGCTGGACGTACCAAAGCACCTGGTCCGCCGCGCTTGCCAGGGCGCGCAAAAACCCGCTGTCCGCCTGGCCGCAGGCGTTGATCACGATAAAGGCGAAGTGCTGGCGCAAAACCCCCAACAAAAGGATCGCTTCCGCGTAGCTGTATTGCTCGGGATAGCGCTCGTCCTGGAGCAGCGGCAGAACGAAAAGCCCGCTTTCGTGCCGGGAAAACACGTTGGCGATGACCGCGCTGTCGATACGCTGGGCGGAACTCATGGCGTCCTCGACGCCAAAGCTGCACTTCAGGTTCAAAAGCGCCTCCAGCTCGCCAAGCCCGGGGGCGGCATCGATCAACAAAACCGGCGAGTGCTGTTCGGCCACCGATAGCGCCAGATGGGCGGCCACCCAGGTCGTATCCGCCGTGGCGTCCGTGCCCTCCAGCACCACCACGTTGGCGCGGGGGCCGGAGCTTCCGCCGATGATCGACGGCTGTTTTCGAAGCAGCCGACGCATGAGGCTTTGCACCTCACTGCGGCGCTGACCCACGGTCAGGTAGTCCCGCGCGCCGGCGCGCATCGCACCCAGCACCAGCGCGTTCTCGGCGCTCTCCCCGACGGCGACGACGGCAAGATCCGGGCGCGACTCGACCACGCCCTCGATCACCAAAAGCGCCATGTCGCTGTTACTCGGGTCGATATAGAAAAAGAGGAGGCCACTGCCCATCTGGTCGGCCAAGCCGATAATGGCTTCCAACTGAGGGTTGACCGGCACCAGCCGGGTCTGCTCCACCAGGGTCGCCTTGAGCCAGCTAATCTCTGCGTCGCCGCAGCCGCATACCATGAATATCTGCATCATCGCCCCTATTGTGACAGTCCGGCGCTGCGGTTGAACGAGCCGTCCTCGAGCAGCAGCTCGTGCACGCTGGGCGCGTAATCGCGCACCTCTTCGCCGGGCAGGGCGGGCAGCGTCGCATCCGCCGCAATGGGTTGTACCAGGTGCGGCGTGACGATCATCAAGAGTTCGCGCTCTTCGCTGCGGGTTTGGCTATTGCGGAAAAAAGCGCCAAGGATCGGCACGCTTCCGATCCCCGGGAGCTGCCTCACCTGGGCACTGCGATTGGTGCTGATCAGGCCGCTGATGATGAAACTTTCGCCGCTGGCAAGCGAAACGCTGGTGTCCGAACGGCGAACCGTCAGCGCGGGCACCGTCGTTCCCGCAATGGTGACGCCGTTGGCGAAATCAAGCTCGCTGACTTCCGGGGCGACCTTGAGCGTAATCCGCTGCTCGTCGATGACCGTCGGCGTCAGCGTGAGCCGCACCCCGAACTCCTTGTACTCGATGGAGACGCTGTCGCTGCCTGCACTGGGCACGGGGATAGGGAACTCGCCACCGGCCAGAAAACTGGCGCTTTGCCCGCTCAGCGCGACCAAACTCGGCCGCGCCAGGGTATAGGCGAAGCCGCTGGTCTCCAGAGCGCTAAGCGCGGCCATGACGCGCTGACTCCCACCCCCGACCACCAGGTTGAAACCGCTGCTGGAAAGCGGCACATTGGCGCCGGGGGTCAGCGCGCCGATGGTGCCCACGCCGACGGACCCGGGGCCTACGCCTGGCGAAGCGAACAGATTGTTATTAGAAGCCCCGAACAGCGACACCCCGACTTCGCGAAGCCGGGTCCGGTTGACCTCGACGAAGCGAATGTCGGTCTGCACCTGGGAGGGCACCGGCGCACGTTGCAAGGCGCGCTCGCCAAGCGCCTGGCTCGCGGCGCCCGAAACGCTCAGGGCGAGCTCGACCGGTGCATCGGCGCAGGGGGTCCAAATCGAGGCGTTGGTGACCCCGCCCGCCAGGGGGGTGATCAAAAAAGCGTTGCCGGAGGTCAGTTGCACGTTGGCCACCTCAGGATTGCCGACCGCCAGGCGCTCGATGGCGACCGGCAACGCCACCTCCCGGTGTATGCCTGGGGCCAATTCGAGCGCGGCCGGCACTTGGCTCAACTCGCTACAGCTGGACTGCGCAAGCGCCCCGGAGGAGTAGCTACCCACGCCCACCAGCACGCCGGCTAACATGCGTATCAGGTTCTTCATTGGTCTCCCTTACCCTGGCCTTTAACGCCCTGGCGTCTCGGTATTGGTTTGTCGTTATGAGTAGATCGTTATGAGTAGATCGTTATAAGCCCAGGATGGCTGGCATGGCGTTGATAACGGCACGTCGTTAACAACGCGGCAGCGGTCTAAGGCGCTTCCAGGCTTCTCACCGCCCCGCGAATCACGGCGACCGACGATTCGCTGGTCTCTGGCGAGCGCGGGGCCGGGGCCGGGGCCGGCGCCTGCCGGTACGGGGGCGGCGCGGCGTCATTCACGGGCGCGGCCGGGGGCGGGGCAGCCGGGCGCAGGGCCAGCTGCTCGAACTGAAAAAGCTGCTGGTTGAGGTCCTGGATCGAGGCGCCGCCCCCGCGATGAAAATCGGCCAGGCGCCCCTCCTCAGAGGCGCGCACGGCAATTCTTAGCTCGCCGACATCCGCGGCCAGGGCAAAGCGGGTGAGCAGCGTCTCGGGCACGGCGAGCACCAGCGTCCCGGATGACGGGTTAGCGCTACCCAAGGAGCTATCGTTTTGAACCGGCAGCGGCTGGACCGTTTCGCCTTCCGCGGTCAGCCCCAGCACGCTACCCACCGTCAATACCCGCAGGGCCGGCACGGCCACCTGCATCGTACGATCGGCGTTTTGCTCGGTTTGGGGAAGAAACAGCAGCACATCCACGTAGTCGCCTGGCGAGATGTGTCCACCAGCGCCCATGACCGGGTTAAAAGGTACGGCGATCGCCCGCTCGTCTGATCGAATCATGCGCGCCACCGTACCGCCGCTGGCAAAGTAGCTCTCTTTCAATACCGTCCCCTGGGCCGTATCGCGCCCCACGGCGCGCCCTACCAAAAGATCGGGGTCGCTAAATCCGCCCGGCGGCATCAGGCTCAGCCGCTCTACCTGAAGATCCTCGCGAACGATGGGGTGGTAAGCGCGCAGGTCCTTCGCGACCACCACGACCTCCACACCAGGCAGGGGCTCGGCCGTTTCGCCAAGCACCGGGTCGCCGGATGCGTCAACGCCCGCGGCAGGCGCCGGCGCGGGCTGCTGAGCGATTCGAATACCCGCATAGCCCACGGCGATGGCCGCCAACACCAGCACCACCGCAATACACATTAGAAAACGGCTACTCACTACTTTTAGTCCCCAGCGTTGTTCGGGCCTTTAACTTATCGACCAAGATCGGATAGCGTAACCACAAAGTTAAAATCACTTTAAGTCGAAAAACCTATAAAATATTGGCTTAATCCACGATTAAAGAGATTCAACGATAGCGTTCAATTGATAAGCAAGGTGGTATACGACAATGATGACAAGAGCATTAGAGTCTCGAGAACAACCTTCTCATCCTTGTCTTTAAGGCAATCATTAAACAAACAAAGACCTAACAAAAAGTAACATTAAAAAATAAAAAAATTACTAATGAAACCGGTAAGAATGACGATAAATAGCCATACCACTTACTAAACAATCATTTAAGAAATTAACAACCCTTTAGCGGATCGATACCGCTACCCATTGAATCGGAGATTACTAATGAAAGTGTTCGTTTCTCTCTACACCTACCTGACCACTCTTCACAACGATAAAAAAGGCGCCTCCGCCATAGAGTATGCATTGATTGCGGGTTTGATCGCGGCAATCTTGATTGCCTCACTGGCTATTCTAGGGAATGGCATCGGCGGGCTTTTCCAACAAATTTCTGATGCGCTTAATATTGGCGCAGGACAAACCACTCCAGAAACCCCAGCCCCATAGAGCACTATAAAATCAATAAAGGCTAATATATAACTCCCAAAATACTTTAACTTTAATCAATACCGCAGGTTAAGTATTCGACGACTGGAAATGCCGTACCATGATAAAAGCCTGTCAGAAAGGGGCAGTCAGTATCGAGTTCGCGCTGAGTTTCATTCTGCTTTTGGGGCTTTTTTACGGCGCTATCGGCCTCTCGATGCCGCTACTATTGAGTGCCAGTTATCAGCAGTTGGCCTCGGATGCGTTAAGAGAAGGCCTGGTCTGGAAAAACCATCATCAAGCCAACCAGGACGAGGCGGCGGCACATATCGCCTCGATCATCGACGCCGCATGGATGCCGGCGTCCTGGGTCGCGCCCTGCGCAAGCCAGGACCGCTATTTGACCGTCGACCCTCTGGAGGGCGCTTGGCATGTCTGCCTGCATCACCCTTCGCCGGACACCATACTTCCCCCCATCCGCTTGATGGGCGCTCAATTCCCCCCGCTGCCCGACCAGATAGTAGGGCGCGCCTATTTGCGGACCCTCGAGTTGGCCACGCCGTAGCATTAGCGATGCATTTTGGGGTGAGAACACGCCAACCGGAAAAGCGTTTTCCTTCGTTTTGATAACAGGCAGGTGAACATGACCCCGGTTTTTTCTGGCCATCACAGCCCCTTGTATCAGCGCGGTTTCATTAGTGGCCTGACGGCCTTCGTGCTGCTGACGCTGCTGTTGGTCATGGCGCTGCTGGTCGATACCGGGCGGCTTTTTCTCGAAAAGCGCCAGCTGCAGAAAGTGGCCGATATGGCGGCGCTGGAGACCTCCGCCCGCCTGCCGCGCGGTTACTGTGCCGGCAACCCCGCCCTTGCCCAAACGCTCGCCCTGGAATCCGCCGCCGTTCATGGCTTCGTCCCGGATGCCCAAAGGGCGCTGTCAGTGCGCTGCGTGACACTTGCAAGCCAGGACGGGATGCGCCAGGTATCGCCGATCCCCCACGCCGCCGTCGAGGTCACGGTGAGTCGCTCGACCCCGGCGAGCCTCGTGCTACGGGGCGGCGCCCTGGTCAGTCGTGGCCTTGGTGAGAACGTCGCGCTCACCGCCCGCGCGACCGCCCAGCGAAGCGATGCGGTGGCCGCCTTTACGGTCGGCAGCCAGCTTCTGCGCCTGGAAAGAGAACGACCGGTGGGGCGCTTTTTGCGCGCGGCCGGGGTGGATACCACGCATCTGGCCACTCTCAGCGCAAGCGGCGTTGCCAGCACCTACGTAAGCCCGCTGGGGCTTTTCAAAGCGCTCGGCATCGAGACGAGCATCGTGGAGTTGTCGCGTATGACGTCCTCGGAGCTGATCGCGCTCACCGATCAAAGGCTTGCCTCCTTGACGCTTGCCCAGTTGATCGACGCAATGGCCCGGAACGTCGACGATGAGAGCTTGCGCGCCTCGCTTCGCGCCTTTGGCCGCGCGATCGCCGCCCACCCGCGGCTTGGCGAGGTCAAGCTGAAACTACTGGGAAGCGACGCCACCGGGCTGATCGAGCTAAAGCGGGACGCCGTGAACAGCACCCGCGCGGTACTCGAAAGCCGCGTGAACCTGGCCGAGCTCTTGGCCGTGGCGCTGCTGACCGGCACCCGCGAGCAGACGATAGCGCTTGAAAGCCACGGGCTTTTCGGCCTCGAGGTAGCGGCCCGAATGGTCTCGGCGCCGGTGGTCGCCATTGGGCCGGCGGGCAGCCAGGTGCCGGGCGGCCAGCTCAGGCTCGAGGTCAAGCTCGATACCGCTGGTCTGGCACCGCTCGGGGCTTTTTCCGGGCTGCTGGGCGTACGGGTCAACTTTCCGATCACCCTCGATCTTGGCTCGGCCCAGGCCGAGCTCACCCGGCTACAGTGCCAGTTCGATACGCCCACCGCCGATATTGCGGTGGCCGCAAAGCTGCTCGATACCTGCGTGGGTGAGCCGCCCCTTTCAGGCGCGGGTTCTGGGCCCCAAAGCTGCGCCATGCATCAAGAGACCGAGTTTTTGAGGCTCTTCAGCCACTCCGTTATTCCCCGCAAGCCCCTGCCTATTGTAGGGCTCGAATACCGCGAGACATTACCCAACATGCACGCCGAAGAACGCCGCACTACCCAACCCAACGCGTTGACACTGAGCAATACGCTCAGCCGCCTGACCGGCAATTTTCTGGATCTTCTGGCCAACCTGGTTCGCACTCCTGCGCCTGAAGTGGATTTACTGGCAAGGCTTGCTACGCAGTACCTGGAGGCCACCAAACAGCTCGATGGCTTTTACAGCGTCGATAACGTGCTCGCGCGGATACTGGGGGGCAGCGAAGAACGTACTGCCAACGGCCGGCCGGTCGTCCCGGCGCTCACCACTGACTATAGGATCGACAACGTGCTGCCCGCCACCTGCCTGCTCGGAGCTCTTTGTCCTATCAACCGGTGGCTGTCGGCAGATTTCGCTCGAGCCTTCAGGTTCTACGCCGACTACGAAATTGGCCTCTTGGGCTCGCTGCTGACGCCGGTCGTGGGCAACAGCAGCTATAAAGCCTGCGGCCGGGCTCGTGACCCTCGCACTCGCAACGAGTGCCTGGCGCACAACCTGACCGAGATGCTCAAGCGCCGCCCCCAACCAATGCTCATCAGCGCCCAGGACTCGCTAAGCGTCGCCAACGCTGCTACGCAAAACGTTACCTGCGCAGGCGAAGTTTGCCGGTTGCTCAAGCCACTGCTGGACGCCACCAAGCCGAGTCTGAACAATCTGGGCGATTTTTTGAACAACCAGCTGGCCGATCAATTGGGCGTGACACTCGGCAGTAACGAGGTCCACCTTCACTCCACCAACTGCGGGGTGCCCTCGATTGCCTACTAAGGCCCGACAGCGCGGCGCCGTGGCGATCGAGTTCGCGGCCATCTTCCTGCTGTTTTTCACCCTGGTGTACGGCGCTTTCGCGTTTGCCCTGCCGGCCGTCGCGCGCCTGTCGTTTCAGCACTGGGCGGCGGAGGCGGCCCGCGCGGCGATGCGCGTCGACACCGATGCCCCCAGAGCCACGGTACTGGCGCGCCTGGGCGAGCAGGTGGAGCAGTCGATCACCCATAGCTGGCTTCCCGGCGCCTGGCGTGGCGGCTGCGACGCGCCGGAAAACGCGCCTTGGCAACCCCTGCCGGGAACGGACTACGGCCACTGGGCGTACGAGGCCCACACGGCCCAGTCGCGAAGCCCGCGCTACCTGCTTCACGTCTGCCTTCAGGCCAACGATCCCATCGTGCCCCAGGTCAAAATCGGCACTCTCCAACTGCCCCCCCACAACGACGACAGCGGCCGCCCCTGGGTGCGCGGCTACACCATCACCTATCTTTGAGATCTCCTCGAGGTATAATGAGGCCGCCTGGGCGTGACCCGTTTGGCGGATGCTTATTTCCCGGTATGTTTGAGCAAGCCCTGGGGGTTGCCTATAATCGGTAGCTGACAATTTTCAGCCGCCGCCCAGGCCCGCCACGGACCCGCCATGAATCCTGACCTTAACGCGCTGCACCCCTATCCGTTCGAGAAGCTGGCCGCGCTGAAACAAGACCTGACGCCCCCCGTCGGGCTCGATCCCATTTCGCTGACCATCGGCGAGCCCCAGCACGCCCCGTTCGTCGAAGCGCTGGAGGCGTTGACGGCGTATCAGCACGAAATGGCCCGCTATCCGGCAACCAACGGCCTGGTGGAGCTGCGCGACGCCATCGCTCGGTGGGCCATCATGCGCTTTGGACTCAAGGACCTGGACGCCGAGCGTGAGATCATTCCGGTCAACGGCACCCGCGAGGCAATCTTCGCCTTCGTCCAGGCCGCTCTCGACCGTACCCGGGCGGCCAAGGTGGCCGTGCCCAACCCGTTTTATCAGATTTACGAAGGCGCCACGCTGCTGGCCGGGGGCGAGCCGCACTACCTGGCCTGCACCGCGGAAAACGGCTTTCGCCCGGATTTCTCCCAGGTGGACGCCGTCACCTGGCAAGACGTTCAGATCGTGTTTATCTGCTCGCCGGGCAACCCCACCGGCGCGGTCACCCCGCTTGCCGAATTAAAACAGCTGATCGAACTGGCCGACGAGCACGATTTCATCATCGCCTCGGATGAGTGCTACTCGGAACTTTATCTTGACGAGCACGCCCCACCGCCGGGGCTTTTACAGGCCTGCACCGAGCTGGGACGCACGGACTTTCGCCGCTGCGTGGTATTTCACTCGCTCTCCAAGCGCTCGAACCTGCCCGGGCTTCGCTCCGGGTTCGTGGCCGGCGACGCGGCCCTTCTGGCGCCGTTCAAGCGTTACCGCACCTACCACGGCTGCGCGATGTCGCTGCCGCTTCAGCGCGCCTCGGTCAAAGCCTGGCAGGATGAATCGCATGTGCGCGACAACCGCGACGCCTACCGGGAGAAATTCCAGGCCGTCACCGAAGTACTTGCCCCGGTCATGGACTTTCCCAGCCCCGAGGCGAGCTTCTATCTCTGGCCCGCCGTGCCCGGCGGCGACGACATCGCCTTTACCCGGCGACTTTTCAGCGAGGAACACGTCAATGTTCTGCCGGGCAGCCTGATGGGGCGTGAAGGGCCGGATGGCCAGAACCCCGGCGCGGGTCGGCTTCGCCTGGCGCTGGTGGCCGAGCTTGAACCCACGCTGGAGGCGGCTCGTCGTCTTCGCCGGATGATCGAGCGCGGCTAGCGCCCTGCCAGAAAGGCACTCGTTGAAAAACCCCAGGCGTCACAATGCTCAGGAGGCTTTATGCTCACGCTTTACATGATCGATACCTGCGATACCTGCCGCAAGGCACGCAAGGCACTGGATGAAAAGGGCCTGGCCTATACAAGCCACGATCTTCGCAAGGATGGCCTGTCGGCGAGTCTTCTCGAGCATCTCCTGGAGCAGGTGCCTCTTGTGAAGGCGATCAACAAGCGCAGCACCACCTGGCGCGAGCTTCCCGAGAACGATAAAGAGACCATCGACGCCACATCGGCGCGCAAGCTGCTGCTCGAGCACCCGACTCTGCTCAAGCGTCCGCTGCTGGAACTCGATGACCACACCCTTCTGGTGGGCTATCAAGCGGGTGACTACGACAACCTCACCCAATGACTGACCGCCTCCCCCTTTACTGATCACGTGAAAAGGAAAACGCTTTATGCTGAGCTTTGCGCTTGGAATCGGCACGCAGAATACCCAGGGCGACTGGCTGGAGATCTACTATCCGGCCCCGCTTTTCAAACCCGCCGAGAGCCTGGTGGCCGCCGCGCGCAAGGTGCTGGACGCCACCGACGGCACGCAAGCGATCAGCTTCTTACCCGAGGACTGCGCAAATCTGGCAAGCGCACTGTCTGATGCCGGCCATGACGAGCAGGCCGCTCTGGCCGAGTCGTTTGCCCAGAGCAAGCGCCCGTTGGTGGCCATGTTCATCGACACCGACCAGCCGCCCCAGACCGCCCCGGAGGTGTATCTCAAGCTGCATCTACTATCGCACCGGCTGGTGAAGCCTCACGGGCTCGACCTGACCGGCATGTTCGGGCTCTTGCGCAATATTGCCTGGACCAGCGAAGGCGCCATCGACATCGAGGAGCTGGCCGCACGCCGTTTGAAAGCGCGCCTGGCCGGCCGGCCGCTGTCGGTGGATTGCGTGGACAAATTCCCCAAGATGACCGACTACGTGGTGCCCGGCGGCGTGCGCATCGGCGACACCGCCCGGGTTCGTCTGGGGGCCTATCTGGGGGAAGGCACCACGGTGATGCACGAAGGGTTTGTCAATTTCAACGCCGGTGCCGAAGGCCCGAACATGATCGAAGGGCGTATTTCGGCGGGCGTGTTCGTCGGCAAGGGCTCGGATCTGGGCGGGGGCTGCTCCACCATGGGCACGTTGTCCGGTGGCGGCAACATCGTCATCAAGGTCGGCGAGGGCTGTCTGATCGGTGCCAATGCCGGTATCGGCATTCCACTGGGGGATCGCTGCACCGTGGAGGCGGGCCTCTATATCACCGCCGGCACCAAGGTCGCCCTGCTCGATGACCAGAAAAACGAGGTCAAGACCGTTTCGGGTCGCGAGCTGGCCGGGCAGAACGATCTGCTGTTACGCCGAAACTCGCAAAACGGCCGCGTGGAGTGCCTGACCAACAAGAGCGCCGTGGCGCTGAACGAGGCGCTGCATGCCCATAACTGAGCCCGAGGGGCTATCGCCCACGCTCGCGCTCGCCTTCGACCTGATGGGCCGGGCATCGATCACCCCCGATGATGAGGGCTGCCAGGGCCTGATGATCGAGCGTCTCGAGGCGCTCGGTTTTCATATCGAGCGTCTGGCCTACGGCGATGTAGAGAACTTCTGGGCGGTACGCGGCCATCATGGCCCGGTGCTGGCGTTTGCCGGCCACACCGACGTGGTACCCAGCGGCCCCCATACCAACTGGGAGTTCCCGCCCTTTGCCCCCTGCATCGACGACGAGGGCATGCTCTGCGGCCGGGGGGCCTCGGACATGAAGGGGAGTCTCGCGGCGATGGTCACCGCCGTGGAGCGTTTTGTCGCGCGCCATCCGGATCACGACGGGCGCATCGCATTTCTGATCACCGCCGACGAAGAGGGCCCGGCAGTGGATGGCACCCGCGCGGTGGTCGAACACCTGCGCGAGCGCAACGAACGCCTGGACTACTGCATCGTGGGCGAGCCCTCCTCCACCGCGCGTCTGGGCGATGTGATCAAGAACGGTCGGCGCGGCTCGCTGGGCGGCACGCTGCATGTGAAGGGGGTCCAGGGCCATGTGGCCTACCCGCATCTGGCGCGCAACCCCATTCATCAGGCAATGCCCGCGCTCGATGCGCTGACGCGCGAGCACTGGGATGGGGGTAACGACTTCTTTCCGGCCACCAGCTTCCAGATTTCCAATTTCCGAGCGGGCACCGGAGCCACCAACGTGATTCCGGGTGAAATCGAGGTGGTGTTCAACTTTCGCTACTCCACCGAAGTCACGTGCGATGTGTTGAAAGCGCGCACCGAAACGATTCTGGCGCGCTTCGGGCTTGATTATCATATCGAGTGGACGTTGAACGGCGAGCCGTTTCTCACCGCCGAAGGGGCGCTGGTGGACGCGGTGACGCAAAGCGTCGAGGACGTGACCGGCCAGCGCCCCGCGCTTTCCACCAGCGGCGGCACGTCGGACGGGCGCTTCATTGCCACTCTGGGCGCCCAGGTAGTAGAACTTGGCCCCTTGAACGATACCATTCACAAAGTGAACGAGCGTGTGCGTGCAAGCGATCTCGAGACGCTGAGCCGTATCTACGAGAACGTTCTTGTCACGCTGTTCAAACCCCAAGGGAATGATTCATGAGCGAGCACTTTCCCGATATCGAGGTGTATCTGGCGCAGACCCGCCTTGAAACCATCGACGCCTGGCTGTCCGACACGATCAACGCGCCCGCGTTGAGCCCCGCGGGTAAAGGCAAGTGGAAAAGTTGCGGCCACCTGGATGGCCATGACATTCCGGTGCTGCTGGTGGAAAAGGCCGCGGACGGCTTTGCCAGCCTCTGGTTTGACAGCCCGCATACGCCCTGGGCAAGCGACCAGATCTGTGCAGCGGCGGCGGCCCGGGCTCTTGGGGTAAAGGTGCGCTGCTCGCTGGGCGGATGGCATCCCGGTGACGACCCGGACGCGTTCTGGCAGGTGCTGCCGGATGGACAGGAAAAGGCCATTGCCTGGCCGGATTCGGGACGCTAAGGTTCTAAAGACATTGGCTCTTGAAACGACATCGGCCTTGAAACGACATTGGCCCCGCCGAAGCGGGGCCAATGAGTCTTGCACGACGGCCAGGCCCGAGAGCCAGACCCGTACAGGCGTCACGACTCGATAATGCTCACGTCGTCGGCCTGCAGGCCGCGGTCGTTCTGGATCACGTGGTAACGCACGATCTGGCCTTCAGCGAGCATGCGCGGGCCACGCCCGCGAATGGCGCGAAAGTGCACGAACACGTCCTCGCCGTTATCGCGGGTGATGAAGCCGTAGCCTTTATTAGTGTTAAACCACTTCACCTCACCCTCTTCACGCCCGTCGTTGGGGTCGATGACATCTTCTGGCTCATCGTCGACCGGCTCTGCCTGACGCGCAACAGGTTTGACGTGGGCCGCTTCAGCGTTGACTACCACAGGAGGCGCGAACGCCGCCGCGGCCAGCGTGCCGACCAGCAACACGATAAAGCTTCCCAGCGCCACCGCAATGTAGACGCCGGTCGTGCCGATAATGGCAAGCTCGGAAAGCCACTGTTCAGCCAGCGGCGCATCGGTTAAATGTACAAGGCCAGCCAGCAGCAGTGGCGTGGGCGCTGCAAGCAATACACTGATCAATAAACAGCGAACAACAACTTTTGGGTTCATAGATGGTAAAAGCTCTCTTGTTGTATGAGTAACAAACAAAGGAAAATACGCGTAACGATTATAGCAATCCCCCTCTTTGGCGATAAATGCTGAAGCAACGTCGACCATGGTCGCGCAAGGAGGCGGGGCTAACCGTACCGAGCATACACTACAAGGGTTCGATCTTATCATGCCAAATGAATTATCGCCTGCCGAGCTCAGCCTCCGGCTGGAGGCGCTGGAGACCAAGCTTGCCTACCAGGAGCACTGGCTGGACACCCTCGACCAGGCCGTCGCCGGCCAGGAGCGCCGCCTGGAAAAGCTCGAGCAGCTAAGCACGTTAATGCGCGACCGGCTGCGCGAGCAGCACCAAACTTTCAACGACTCATCGAACGAAGAGGCACACCGCCCTGAAGACGATGTGCCCCCGCACTACTAGGCTCTGCCCTTAAATCGTATTGCCAGCAAACACCGGGCTAGGCGCCGAGCAGTGGCCCGCTGGCGACGTACTCGAGGCCGAACGCCTCGGCGACCGCCTTGTAGGTAAGCTTGCCGGCGTGCACGTTGAGCCCTGTCGCGAAGTGGTCGTCGTCTCTGAGCGCCTGCTGCCAGCCCTTGTCCGCCAGCGCCAGTACGAAGGGTAGCGTGGCGTTGGTCAGGCCAAGGGTGGAGGTGCGCGCTACCGCCCCGGGCATGTTCGCCACGCAGTAGTGAACGATGCCGTCGACGATATAGGTCGGCTCGGCGTGGGTGGTGGGCCGGCTGGTCTCGAAACAGCCGCCCTGGTCGATGGCGACATCCACCAGTACGCTGCCGGGTTTCATGCTTGCAAGCATCTTACGGGTGATCAGCTTGGGCGCCGCCGCCCCCGGGATCAGCACCGCGCCGATGATCATGTCCGAGGTCCGGGCGGCTTCATCCAGCGCATCCGCGGTGGAGTAGACCGTTTTGATGCGCCCCTGGTAGCGGTCGTCCAGGGTCTCCAGCCGGGGAATGGAGCGGTCCAGAATGGTGACGTCCGCGCCGAGGCCAAGCGCCATGCGCGCGGCGTTTTCGCCTACCACGCCGCCGCCGATCACCGTTACCTTACCCGGCGCGACACCGGGCACGCCGGGTAGCAGTACCCCGGCGCCGCCCTGGGCTTTCTCGAGGCTGTGGGCGCCCGCCTGAACCGCCATGCGCCCGGCTACTGTGCTCATGGGCGCTAAAAGGGGCAGCCCGCCTTTACCATCGACGATGGTTTCATACGCAATGCAGGTCGCGCCGCTTTCGATCAACCCTTGGGTCAGCGTCTTCTCGGCGGCCAGGTGCAGGTAGGTGAAAAGCGTCTGGCCGGGCTTCAAGCGCGCAACCTCCTCGGGTTGAGGCTCCTTCACCTTCAGAATCAGCTCGGCGTTTTGCCAAAGCGCCTCGACGTCGGTTTCGATGCGCGCCCCCGCCGCCTCGAAATCGCCGTCCGCAAACCCGGCGCCTTCACCGGCGCCCTGCTGAACGCTGACCGTATGGCCGCGCCCGGCAAGCTCGCGGGCGCCGGTGGGGGTCAGGGCAACGCGATACTCGTGGTTTTTGATCTCTTTGGGAACGGCGATATGCATGGCAGACCTCGTGAAGAAATGGGTTATCTTTCTTCATTACAGCACAGTCAGGCCGTACCGCCAGAATCTGGCCCCAAAACAAGAAAAACGCCGTTAAAGGCGTTTTCCAGCAGAAAATTACCGCGTAAACGATGCTTTCACAGCAAAATCCACGCTACTTTTCCAAGCTACTCTTCCACGCTACTCTTCGATGATGGCCGCCCCGTAGATGCGCTGATACTCGTCGGGCAGGCGCTTGGGCCGCCCGTTCGACAGGGCGGCGCACACAAAGCGGGTGCGGGCGTTGAGCAGGGTTTTGTCATCCGCCTTGCGCTTGAGCTGAAACCGCCGGGTCAGGCTGAAACGCCCGTCGCACTCGACGATCCAGGTGGCCAGCTGGAGCGCATCGCCTTCGAACGCCGGGGCGAGGTAATCGAGCTCGTGGCGGTGGACCACCATTGCCCGGTCAAGCGCCCGGTAATGATCCAGTGTCAGCCCCAGAGCCTCGGAGTGGGCCCAACTGATTTGCTCGACCCAGCGCAGATATTCGCTGTTGTTGACGTGCTGATACGCATCGATGGCGCGCGCGTCAACGGTGATATCCAGCACGAACGGCTTTGGCAGTACCCACTCCATCATCGCTCCTTACTCCGCCGACCTGGCACCATGGTGGCCTATCGCTTAGTCGCGGTAAACGCGCACACCCAGCGCCTTGAGATACGAGGTCTCGGGAATGGCCGGGTGTACCGGGTGATCCGGCCCCTGATGGCCCTGGAAGATCACCTGGCCGTGACGGTCCTGGTGGCGCACCGCGCCCCGCACCACGTCGACCAGCCGATCCTGGGCCAGGTGCATCGAGCACGAGGCCGAAAGCAAAAGCCCGTCGCGGCCCAGAAGGCGCATCGCTTCACGATTCAGGCGGGCATAGGCGCGCTCGCCGTTGGGGATGTCCTTGCGCTTTTTGATGAACGCCGGCGGGTCGAGAATCACCACGTCGAACTGCTCGCCATCGGCCTTGAGCGCGGCGAGCGCCTCGAAGGCGTCGCCTTCGCCAATCGCTACCTGCTCATGAACGCCGTTGAGTTCGGCGTTGCGCGCTACCTGTTCAAGGGCCGCGGCGGAGCTGTCGATACACAGCACTTCGGACGCCCCGCTGGCCGCCGCCTGCACGCCCCAGCCGCCCACGTAGCTGAACACATCCAGCACCCGCTTGCCCGCTACCTGGCCGTTGAGCCAGGCACGGTTGACCCGGTGATCATAGAACCAACCGGTTTTCTGGCCATTGAGTACCGGCACCACGAAACGCGCGCCGTTCTCCTCGATCAGCACCTCATCGGGAAGCACGCCCTTGACCACTTCGACCTGGGCCTCCAGGCCTTCCTGGCGGCGCCCGCCGGTGTCGTTACGAAACACGATCACCTCAGGCTTGACGACCTTTTCCAGGGCATCGACGATTTCGTCCGCCAATGCCTGCATGCCGGCGGTGTTGAGCTGAACCACCAGCACATCGCCGAAGCGGTCGATGACAAGACCCGGCAGCAGATCGCCCTCGCCGTGAATCAAGCGGTAGAAGGGCTTGTCGAACATGCGCTGACGCAGCGCCAGCGCCTGGTTGAAGCGGTGGACGAACAAGGACCGGTCCAGACGCATTTCCGGGTCGCGGGACATGATGCGTGCGCAGATCAGCGAATGCGGGTTCACGTAGGCCACGCCAATGGCCTTGCCGTTGGAGGCCTCGATCAGCGCGGCCTCGCCGGCGGCGAACTCCTTGAGCGGTGTCTCCTTGGTATCCACCTCGTTGGAGTAGATCCATAGATGCCCCGCCTTCAGGCGGCGGTCGGCGTTCTTGTTCAAGCGCAGGCGTTGGGTCACAGGTGTCTCCAAAAGCATCGACAAAGCGTGAAAGTTAGTTTAGCGCTGGCATCCGGGGCAGAAAACGCTGGCCCGCTGACCCAGGGTGATGCGTCTGAGCATCTGTTCGCAGCGTCGGCAAGGCTGGCCCTGGCGCCCGTAGACGTTGAGCTGTTGGGCGAAGTAGCCCGGCTCGCCCTGGCCGCTGACGAAATCGCGAAGGGTCGTGCCACCCTGGGTGATCGCGGCGGTCAGCACCTCCTTGACCGCCACCGCAAGGCGCTCGTAGCGCGCCCGGGAGATTCGCCCGGCAGCGCGGCGCGGGTCGATCCCCGCGATAAAAAGCGCCTCAGTCGCGTAGATATTGCCCGCCCCGACTACCACCCGGTTATCCATCAAGAACGGCTTCACGGCCACGCGCTTGCCCCTTGAAAGCGTATAGAGCCACTCCCCGTTGAAAGTGTCACTCAGTGGCTCCGGGCCCAGATGCAAAAGGCGCGGGTCATGGGTGCCATCGCCGTGCTGCCAATCGACAAAACCGAAGCGGCGCGGGTCATGGTAGCGAAGCACATGGCCGTCAGCGGTGACCACATCCACATGGTCATGCTTTTTGGGCAGATCTCCCACCCTGGCGATACGCAGGCTGCCCGACATGCCCAGGTGCCACAAGAGCGTGGCCTCCCCCGATACGCCCACCAAGGGAATGCGCAGATACTTGGCGCGCCGGACGATAGACCCCACCCGCGCGCCGATCAGCCGCGTTTCGAAATCGCTCGGTACCGGCACGCGAAGGCGACGGTTGCGCACCAGCACTTCGGTAATTTCCTGGCCTTCGATATAAGGGGCGATCCCTTGGCGGGTGGTTTCAACCTCGGGCAGCTCGGGCATGATAGACACCTGACATGATTAACAATCAACCTGGCAAAACCGATGACAGCAAAATCCTTTACCCTGCGCGCGTCAGCTTTGATTGAGCCAAGCACGCAAAAACCCGGCTTTGTGGGCCGGGTTTTCAACAGGCACTCGCCTGCGGTGAAAGCCGATCAGCGTAATCTGGATTACTTGATCTTGGCTTCCTTGTAGATAACGTGCTTGCGAACCACCGGGTCGTACTTCTTGAACTCGAACTTGTCCGGGGTGTTTCGCTTGTTCTTGTCGGTGGTGTAGAAGTGGCCTGTACCGGCACTGGACACCAGACGAATCTTATCGCGCATGGTTTACTCTCCCAAAAGTGCTTATCAAAAAGCTGTCTTAGATGGCATCGCCGCGCTTGCGGATATCCGCCAGCACCGTTTCGATACCTTTCTTGTCGATGATACGCATGCCTTTGGAAGAGATGCGCAGCTTCACAAAACGGTTCTCGGATTCAACCCAGAAACGATGAGTGTGCAGGTTCGGCAAGAAACGACGACGTGTCTTACGCTGGGAGTGTGAAACGTTGTTACCAGTTACCGGACGCTTGCCGGTAACCTGACATACTTTGGACATGAGAGCCTCCAACCGCTTGGCCAGGGTATAAGCCTGAGTGTTCAAAACTGTCGGGCAAACCGGAAGGGAGGGAGTCGACGCCGTTAAGGCTTGGCTATACCCAGATCCGTTATTCAACCCAAGTTTAAAGGTGGCACTTTATACCAGAGCATCCGGCCAGCGGCAAGCAAAAGCCTGCCAAAAGGGTCAAAAAGGCCCTTTAAACGGAAAAAAGCCGGCATTTTAAAGCCAGCCGCGCTCGGCAAAAGAGATCACATCAGCATCCCCCACCACGAAGTGATCAAGCACGCGAACATCAAACAGTCCCAGCGCTTGGGTCAAGCGCTCGGTGATGCGTCGGTCGGCGTCGCTGGGTTCGGCCACGCCCGAGGGGTGGTTGTGCGCCAGGATCACCGCGCCCGCGTTAAGCTCCAGGGCGCGCTTGGCTACATCGCGGGGATACACCGATGCGCTGTCTAGGGTACCGCGAAACAGGGATTCATAGCGAATGATTCGGTGCTGTGTATCCAAAAAAAGCACCGCAAACTCCTCGTGCCCCAGGTGTCTGAGCTGCGAGCGCAGGTAATGGCGCACCAACGAGGGCGAGGTCAGAGCGTTGCCTCGAGCCAGCTGGCTGGCCAGGTGCCGACGCGATAATTCGAGCGTGGCCTGCAGTTGGGCGAACTTGGCCGCCCCCAGCCCGTGGGCCTCACAGAACGCGCTCTGATCGGATTCCAGAAAGGGCCTCAAGCCTCCAAAGCGCGTCAGCAGGTCGCGGGCCAGGTCCACGGCCGAGCGGCCCTTGACGCCCACCCGCAAAAAGATTGCCAGAAGCTCGGCATCCGACAGCGCCTGGGCGCCCAGCGTCAAAAGCTTCTCCCGTGGGCGCTCCCCTTCCGGCCAGTGATTGATTCCCATCGTCTTTCCCCTTGTCATGCGCTGCGCATATCTTGTTGTCCTGCTCTCAAGCTCAGTATACCTAGCCTGGATGGCATTGGGCCAGCCTGCCAAAACAAGCGGCCAAATGGTATGGTGAGCCCCTTTGGAGCGGCCTTTTCCCCGGGCCTGATCCGTTTTTCACAAGGAGCGTTCCATGGCTTCGATACAGCCCTCGCCGAGTTCGGCGCTTGCGGGAAAACGAATTCTTCTAGGCGTCAGCGCCGGTATCGCTGCCTATAAAAGCGCTCAGATCACTCGGCTCATCAAGCAGGCCGGCGGCGAAGTGCGGGTGGTGATGACCGACGGCGCCCAGGCGTTCATCACTCCGCTGACGCTTCAGGCGCTTTCCGGTGAGGCGGTACGCACCTCGCTTCTTGACCCGCAAGCCGAGGCCGGCATGGGCCATATCGAGCTTGCCCGCTGGGCAGATGCGCTGCTCGTCGCCCCGGCCACGGCGGATCTGATCGCCCGCCTGGTGCACGGCCTGGCCGATGATCTGCTGACCACCCTTAGCCTTGCCTGCGAAGCGCCAAGGCTGATTGCGCCGGCCATGAACCAGGCAATGTGGCGCCACCCGGCCAGCCAGCGAAACGCCCAGATGCTCGAGGCGGATCAGTGGCAGGTCATCGGGCCCGCCGCCGGCGAGCAGGCCTGCGGTGATGTCGGCCCCGGGCGCATGAGCGAGCCCGAGCTGATTGTCGAGGCGCTGGCCAAGCGGCTGGCCCCACCGATGGTTCCAACGGTGACAGCCGCGCCGCGTCCGCACGTGGTCATCACCGCAGGCCCCACCCGGGAAGCCCTGGACCCGGTGCGCTACCTCTCCAATCACAGCTCGGGGAAGATGGGCTATGCGCTGGCCGCCGCCGCCGTTGCCGAAGGTTTTCAGGTCACCCTGATCAGCGGCCCGGTGGATCTGCCCACCCCACCGGATGTGACCCGCGTCGATGTCGAGAGCGCCCGGGAGATGCATCGTGAGGCGCTGAGGCTCGCCCCCGAGGCAGCGCTCTTCATTGGCTGTGCGGCGGTGGCGGACTACCGCGCCGAACAGACCGCCGAGCACAAGATCAAGAAAACCCAGGACCGTGACACGCTGACCCTTACCCTGGTGAAAAACCCGGATATCATTGCCGAGGTGGCCGCGCTTGGCGCCAGCGAGCGCCCCTTCGTGGTCGGCTTCGCCGCCGAAACCCGCGACGTTGCTCATTACGCCGACGAGAAGCTTTCACGCAAGAATCTCGACATGGTGGTGGCCAATGACGTGGCACGCGACGGCCTGGGCTTTGGCAGCGACGACAACGCCGCGCTGCTCCTGTGGCGCACGCCAACGGGCACCGAGCAGCTCGACGCGCCACCCCAATCCAAGACCGCGCTTGCCAAACTGATTATCCAGCAAGCGCGTTCCTTGATCGATACAGCCCCACACCCAACCACCGGAGCCAACTCATGAGCCGTCCCTCCCTGAAGTGCAAGGTGCTCGACGAGCGTATGCACGACTACCTGCCCACTTACGGCTCCGACGGCGCGGCGGGCATGGATCTACGCGCCCTGCTCGACGCACCGCTCACCCTCGCCCCTGGCCAGTGCGAGCTGATCCGCACCGGCCTTGCGATCCATATCGAAGATCCCAGCCTTGCCGGCTTGATTGTGCCCCGCTCGGGGCTGGGTCATAAGCACGGCATCGTGCTGGGCAACCTGGTGGGTCTGATCGACTCGGACTACCAGGGAGAGCTGATGATCTCGGTGTGGAACCGCGGCCAGACGAGCTTCACCCTCGCGCCTTTCGAGCGGCTGGCTCAATACGTGCTGGTACCGGTGGTCCAGGCTACCCTCGAGGTCGTCGAGAGCTTCGAGGACAGCACCCGCGGCAGTGGCGGTTTTGGCAGCACCGGCCGCCACTAAGGCCTATCCGTTTACGTAACCGGCTGATGGAGGGATTGACCATGACTGTACCCGCTTCGATATTTCGCGCCTACGATATACGCGGCGTGGTGGACCACACGCTTACCGAGGCCACCACCGTGCTGATCGGTCGAGCGATCGGCACGGAGGCCGCCGCCCGGGGCGAGCGCGCGGTCATTGTCGCCCGGGATGGGCGCCTCTCCGGCCCGATGCTTCAAAAGGCGCTGACTCAAGGGCTTTTAAGCGCCGGGGTCGACGTGATCGACATCGGCATGGTCCCCACGCCGGTGCTTTACTTCGCCACTCACACACTGGATGAAAGCCGCTCGGGGGTGATGATCACCGGCAGCCACAACCCGCCGGAATACAACGGCTTCAAGATCGTGCTGGGCGGCGAAACACTCTCTGCCGACACCATCACCGCGCTCTACCGGCGTATCGATGAAGACCGTCTCGACGAGGGCGACGGCGCCTATTCGCAGGTCGACGTACGCCCGGCCTATCTCGAACGTATTCTCGGTGATGTGAAGGTGGCGCGACCGCTTCACGCCGTGGTGGACTGCGGAAACGGCGTGGCCGGCGAGCTGGGCCCTGAACTGATTCGTCGCCTGGGCGTTCAGACTACCGCGCTTTTCGACGAGATCGACGGGCGCTTTCCCAATCACCACCCGGACCCGGGCAAGCCTGAAAACCTCGTCTCGCTGATCGATGAGGTCAAGCGCTGCGGCGCGGATATCGGCCTGGCCTTCGATGGCGACGGCGACCGCCTCGGTGTGGTGACCCCGAGCGGGCGCATGATCTACCCGGATCATCTTCTGGCGGTATTCGCCACCGACCTGCTGGCCCGCCACCCGGGAGCGGGGGTGATTTTCGATATCAAGTGCAGCCGCAACCTCGCTCGCGTCATTGCAGATGCCGGCGGCGAGCCGGAAATGTGGCGCACCGGCCACTCGCTGATCAAGGCGCGCATGATCGAGACCGACGCACAGCTTGCCGGCGAGATGAGCGGACACATCTTTTTCAAGGAACGCTGGTACGGGTTCGACGACGGCCTCTACGCCGCGGCAAGGCTTCTGGAAATCGTCGCCCAGTCGCCGGACGATGCGGACACCCTGTTCGAGCGTTTCCCCCAGGAAATCAGCACGCCGGAGATCAACCTCGACGTGCCGGACGAGGAGAAATTCGGCCTGGTGGAAGCGCTTGCCAGAGATGGCGACTTCGGCGAAGGTATCAAGACCACCATCGACGGTATTCGCGTGGACTACCCGCACGGTTGGGGGCTTTGCCGAGCATCGAACACCACGCCCGCGCTGGTGCTTCGCTTTGAAGGGGAAAGCGAAGCGGCCCTTGTCGATATCAAAGCACGCTTTGCCCGCGCGCTTGCCAGGACCGCCCCCATGCTCGATATCGCCAAGATCCGCTGATACCTCGTCAGGAAAAGTGCGCAGACAGGCGCGCCATAAAGGCCAACGTGCCGCTAAAACATAAAAGCCAAGGGATAAAGCAATGAAACCAGATAATCGCGACCCTCAGGTCGTTGTGGAGGTGCTGTCAGAAGCCCTTCCCTATATCCAGCAGTTTTCCGGCAAGACGGTCGTGGTGAAGTACGGGGGTAACGCCATGACCGAAGACACCCTGATCGACTCCTTCGCCCGCGACATCGTGCTGATGAAGGAAGTCGGCATCAACCCGGTGGTGGTTCACGGCGGCGGCCCGCAGATCGGAAGCCTGCTGGAGAAGCTCAATATCGAGTCGCGCTTTGTCAACGGCATGCGCGTTACCGACGCCCAGACCATGGATGTCGTCGAAATGGTACTGGGGGGGCTGGTCAACAAGAGCATCGTCAATCTGATCAATCAAAGCGGTGGCAAGGCAATCGGGCTGACTGGCAAGGATGGTGCCCAGATCCGCGCCCGCCAGCTCAAGGTAGAGCACCAGAGTCCGGAAATGACGGTCCCCGAGATCATCGACATCGGCCACGTGGGCGAGGTGGAGTCGATCTCGACCGACCTGATCGAGATGCTCGCCGCACGGGATTTCATTCCGGTGATCGCGCCGATCGGCGTGGACGGCGAAGGCCATAGCTACAACATCAACGCCGATCTGGTCGCCGGCAAGCTGGCCGAGGCGCTGGGCGCCGAAAAGCTGATGCTCTTGACCAACGTGGCGGGCCTGAT
Source organism: Vreelandella xerophytica (assembly GCF_968048975.1). The sequence goes on from NZ_OZ309106.1 coordinate 3,177,697, forward strand.
GAACGGCGAAGGCCAGGTGCTCACGGGGCTGACCACTATACAGGTGGATGGCCTGATCGCCGACGGCACCATTTATGGCGGAATGCTGCCGAAAATCCGCTGCGCGCTGGAAGCTGTCAAGGGTGGGGTCAACAGCGCCCATATCATTGACGGACGTGTGCCCCACGCCGTGCTTCTGGAGATCTTCACCAATGCCGGTGTCGGCACCCTGATCAGTGATGCAGGTTAGCCGCAAGGGGCAAGCACGATGAGCGATGACAACAAACCTCGCCGCCGCGATCAGATCCTTCAAGCACTCGCCATCATGCTGGAAGAGGATAGCGGCAAGCGGATCACCACCGCGGCGCTGGCCCGCCAGGTAGGCGTCTCGGAAGCCGCGCTCTATCGCCACTTTCCCAGCAAGGCCCGCATGTTCGAAGGGCTCATCGACTATATCGAGGAGAACGTGTTTGCACGCATTACGCGTATTCTCGAGGACATGCCCGACGCCGAGTCTCGCTGTGCGACGATCCTTTCACTTCTTCTGGGTTTTGCGGAGAAAAATCCGGGGCTTGCCCGGGTGCTGGGCGGCGATGTACTGACCGGCGAAACCGCCCGGCTCAGGCAACGGGTCCATCAGCTTTTCGAGCGCCTGGAAACCCAGCTCAAGCAGATCCTTCGCGAAGCGGAGATCACCCAGGGCCTTCGCCCGACGATTCCCGTCTCGGCGGCAGCCAATTTGCTGATCGCTCAGGTCGAGGGGCGAATTTCGCAATACGTAAGAAGCGACTTCAAGCGTTTGCCCACCGAGCACTGGGACGACCAGTGGCCGCTTATCTCTCGCACTCTTTTGAGAGAGATCACCCAGCCCGCCTAGGCCAGCCGCCCCAGGGCGCACAAAAAAGCCCCGGGCTGTCCGGGGCTTTTTGCGTCAACTCGCCTGGCTCTTTCTGACCTGGCTCTCTCTAGGCTGCCAGCGTGTCGCCCATCTTCTGGCGAAGCTTCTTCATGGCGTTCTTTTCAAGCTGGCGAATCCGTTCGGCACTCACGCCGTACACATCGGCCAGATCGTGCAGCGTCGACTTGTTGTCGGTGAGCCAGCGGCGCTGAAGAATATCCCGCGAGCGTTCGTCGAGCTCCTTGAGTGCCAGCTGCAGACGCCGTGTGGAGTCCTCTTCGAAATCGCTGTCCTCGAGCTGGGTGGCCGGGTCCAGCGTGGCATCATCCAGAAACTGTGCCGGCGCCTGGTACGGGCTCTCCTCGTCCTCGCCGGGCGAGGCATCAAAACCCGCGTCAAACGCGGAAAGCCGGCCTTCCATGTCACGCACGATCTCGGGCTTGACGTCCAGATCCTTGGCGATGGCCGCAACTTCATCGTTGTTCAACCAGGCAAGGCGCTTTTTCGCGCTGCGCAGGTTGAAAAAGAGCTTGCGCTGGGCCTTGGTCGTGGCAATCTTGACGATCCGCCAGTTGCGCAGCACGAACTCGTGAATCTCGGCCTTGATCCAGTGAACCGCAAACGACACCAGGCGCACGCCCTGATTGGGGTCGAAACGCTTGACCGCCTTCATCAGGCCGACGTTGCCCTCCTGGATCAGATCCGCCTGGGGCAGGCCGTAACCCGAGTAGCTGCGTGCAATGTGAACCACAAAGCGCAGATGCGACAGCACCAGACGCCGCGCCGCTTCAAGGTCGCCCTCGTCATGCAGGCGAAACGCAAGCTCACGCTCTTCTTCAACAGTGAGTACCGATATACCGTTGACCGCTTGAATGTAACCGCCAAGATCATTACCTGGAGAAAGCTGCCCTACCGGTAGAAGACTAGTGCTCATGCAGATGGTCTCCTTGTCACCTATCTTGATTGACCTGCTATCGTCATCTATCTGGCCGGGTATGACATGGCTCAAGAACGACATAGCGGTGTCAGAGTTGCTGCTAAGACAGTAACGAATGTATAAAGTTCATATAACCCAGGCCAAACCTTGACCGGGCGGCGCACCCGCTGAATCTTTTTTCAACGTGCCGATCGCCTTGACTCGTCAAGCACTCAACGCGGGCGAATGCTGGAAAGATGGCGCGAAACCGCAAGCCATGCCCCCAACCAGCCTAATAGTGTACTGCAAGATAGCAAAATTGTAGAGCCTGTCATGTCCAATTGCGGCAAGGAAAAGCTTGCCCCGTAGCTTGCCGCCAGCGCGGCCACCGGCATGGAAAGCCAGTGATTGCCCAAGGCAAGCAGCAAAAGCGCCAGCAGCCCGCCACCGAAGCCGTACCAGGCACCACTGTACAAAAAAGGCCGGCGCACGAAGGCGTGGGTGGCGCCAATGAGCATCACCACCTCGATCTCGCGACGGCGACTCTCCACCGAGAGCCGAATGGTATTGCCCACCACCAGCAGCACGCCAAAGCCGAACAGAACGCCCAGCGCCAATGCCACTCGCCGACCCAGATCCGCCAGGTGGCGAAGCCGTTCCACCCAGGCAAGATCCACGCGCACCTCGTCCACCCCGGCAAGCGCTTCCAGGCGCCCGGCCAGTTGCTCCATGGCTACCGGTTCAACGCTTTGCGGATGGATGACGATACTGGCGGGCAGCGGGTTGTCGTCAAGGCCCATCAAAGCATCCTCGAGGCCCAGCGAGCGCTGAAACGCGGCCATCCCCTCTTCGGCGCTGATCAGGCGGGTCTGCATCACGCCGTCCTCGGCGCTGACCGCCTCGTCGATACGCTCGGCCTGGGCCGGGTCCACCTCGGTCTGCAGATAGACGGTGAGCGTGGCGCTCTCGTCAAGCTCGGCGTCCAGAAGCCTTGCGCTATCCAGCGTCAGCCAGAGCGCGGCCGGCAGCACCAGGGCGATGGCAATGGCCAGCATGGTGAGCACGTTGCCCAGCGGGTGGCGCACCAGCCGGTAGAGACTGTCGCCCAGCATGGCGCGGTGATGACGCCCCCAGGCGCGCGCTCGGCTGCCAAGGCTTGGTCCTGTGGCGCGCGAGCGGGGCGGGCGCGGCAGGCTTTGCCGGGCCGGGGCGAGTTTGGCGCGCTTGTCCCGGCTGACCGCGCCCTGGCGGCGGGCAGGCGCGCCGGGCGGCGTGGTGGGGCGCTTCATACCGCCCCCTCATCGGCAATCAGGCGGCCGTCGCGCAGACGTAGAATGCGGTGTCTGAGCCTTGCGATCAGCGCCAGGTCGTGGCTTGCAATCATGATCGTGGTGCCGATACGGTTGAAGTCTTCGAAAAGCCCCATGATATCGGCGGACAGGTGCGGGTCCAGATTACCGGTGGGCTCGTCGGCAAGCAGCAGCGCCGGCTTGTTGACCACGGCGCGCGCGATGCCCACTCGCTGCTGCTCGCCGCCGGAAAGCTCCACGGGCAGCGCCTTTTCCCGGTGCAGGAGCCCCACCTTGTCGAGAGCGGCGCGCACCCGGCGCGCCGACTCCCGGGGTTCGAGCCCCTGTATTTCCAGCGGCAGGGCTACATTGCGAAACACGCTGCGATCAAAAAGCAGTTGATGGTCCTGAAACACCACGCCGATCTGGCGCCGGTAAAACGGCACCTGGCTTGCGTGAAGCCTGGCGATATCGTGCCCGGCCACGACCACCCGCCCCCGGCTGGGCTTTTCCAGGCGCATGATCAGGCGCAACAGCGAACTCTTGCCCGCCCCGGAGTGACCGGTCAGAAACACCATTTCACCCTGGCCAACCCGAAAGTTCAGGTGCGCCAGCGCCTCGAAGCGCCCGCCGTAGCGTTTGCCCACGTGCTCAAAGGCAATCATGCGCGGCCGTCGCCCTCGGCCCGGTCAAACAGTGCATTGACGAAATCGTCGGCGTTGAAGGGGCGCAAATCGTCAAGGCCCTCCCCCACGCCGATAAAGCGGATGGGGGTATTGAGCTGCTTGGCCAGGGCAAAGATGATCCCGCCCTTGGCGGTACCGTCGAGCTTGGTGAGGGTGATACCGCTGACCGGCACGGCCTCGTTGAAGGTGCTGGCCTGGGAGATGGCGTTCTGGCCGGTGCCGGCGTCCAGCACCAGCATGACTTCGTGAGGTGCCGTCGTATCGAGCTTCTGCATGACGCGGTGCACCTTTTTAAGCTCCTCCATCAGGTGGCTCTTGTTGTGAAGCCGCCCGGCGGTATCGGCAATCAACACATCCGCCCCGCGGGCCTTGGCCGCCGCTACCGCATCATAGATGACCGAGGCACTGTCGGCGCCGGTGTGCTGGGCGATGACCGGCACACTGTTACGCTCGCCCCACACCTTGAGCTGCTCGACCGCCGCCGCCCGGAAGGTGTCGCCGGCGGCGAGCATGACGCTTTTACCTTCACGCTGAAAGCGCTGGGTGAGCTTGCCGATGGTGGTGGTCTTGCCGACACCGTTCACGCCCACCACCAGGATCACGAAAGGCCCTTCGCTTTGCTTCTGGAAATCCAGCGGCTTGGCCACCGGCTCAAGCATCAGGCCAAGCTCTTCCTGAAGCCCCTTGTAAAGCGCGGCGGGATCAGCCAGTTCTTTACGCGAAACCCGCGCCTGTAGCCGCTCGATAATCTCGGTGGTGGCCTCGATGCCCACGTCCGCCATCAAGAGCTGCGTCTCCAGATCCTCCAGAAGTTCGTCGTCGATCTGCTTTTTCCCGAGAAACAGATCCGCCAGGCCGTCGGTCAGGTTGGCCCGGGTCTTCCCCAGGCCTGACTTGACGCGGGCAAACCACCCCTGCTTCTCCGCCTTCGCCGCCACGGGCTTGTCCTGAGGAGTTGGCCGGGGGGTCGGCTGAACCGGATCGATTTCCGGCTCGGCGGGCGTGGGCGCCACTTCGGGCCGAGTGGGCGTGGGGTCTACCTCGGGCTGAGCAGGGGCAGGCTCGATTTCGGGCTTTGTCGGCGCAGGGTCTGTCTGGGGCTCGGGCTCGATTTCGGGCTTTTCGGGCTCCGGGTCTACCTCAGGCTTTTCGGGCTCCGGATCTACCTCGGGCTTTTCGGGCTCCGGATCTACCTCGGGCTTTTCGGGCTCCGGATCTACCTCGGGCTTTTCGGGCTCCGGATCTACCTCGGGCTTTTCAGGTTCGGGGTCGACCTCGGGTCGCTTGGGCTCGGGTGCTATTTCCGGTGTATCGGGGGCCGGCTGGTCAGGCTCGCCTTCAGGCGCCTCTTTCAGACCGGGGTCGAAAGCGCGCTCCTCCTGGGGCGCCTGATGTTTCTGCGAGTCGTGCTTTTTCTTACGTTTTAAGAAACCGAACATGGGAGTATCCAACAAAAAGGGGGAACATTGTGACCATCCTACCATCGCCAACCAAGACTTTGGATAACCAGCCCGCTACAATCAGCTACATGAAACGACAACGTTCTTCACGCAAAACCACCGCTCAACGCGGCGCGCCCAAAGCGCTTGGCAAGCTACGTATTATCGGCGGTGATTACCGTCGCCGCCAGCTTCCCGTGCTCGACCACCCAGGCCTTCGTCCCACGCCGGACCGCGTCCGCGAGACGCTGTTCAACTGGCTTGGCCCCACGCTTTTTCAAAAGCGCACGCTGGACCTTTTCGCCGGCTCCGGCGCTCTGGGAATCGAGGCGCTCTCCCGCGGGGCGCAAAGTACGACCTTTATCGAACAGGATGCCCGCGTCGCCACGTTGATTGAAGACAACCTGGCCACGCTTGGCGCCCATAACGCCGACGTCATCACCACGGATGCGGCGAGCTTTCTGGCCCGTGACGGCACCCCCTTTGACGTGGTGTTCATCGACCCACCCTTTGAGAAAGGGCTGAGCGGGCCCTGCTGTCAGGCGCTCGAGGCGAACGGCTGGCTGGGTATCGAGGCATTCATCTACCTTGAAACCGAACGCGCGCTAAGCCCGGACGTGCCCGCCAACTGGCAGCTTCATAGAGAAACCAGCGCCGGTGAAAGCATCGCCCGGCTTTACAAGCGCCAGTAGGCTTGCCCAATACCCAGCGCGGCGTTACGCTGCTGTCCCAACGCGTTAATTATCGTGGGCAGGCCCTTCTGCCCCGCTTTTTGGAGGTAGGCATGAGCCTTGAACTGTTTAATCAGCTAGAGCAGAAAGTTACCGATACCGTCGAGGCACTGGAACTCATGAAGCTTGAAAACGAAGAGCTTCGCCGCGAGAACGACCAGTACAAGCAGGAACACGAAGAGTGGGAGCGTCGTCTGCAGGGCGTGCTGTCAAAATTTGACGCGGGCGACAACGCCTAGAGCGTCCAGGACATCAACAGCGCATCCTCTCGCCCGGCCGCGCTTGCGGCCGGGTAGTAGCCACGCCGTCGCCCATCCACGCTGAACCCCGCCTGCACGTAGAGTCCTATCGCCGCCGTATTATGTTCGCGCACCTCCAGCAGCACCCGCTCGCTTTGCCACTCGCGGGCCTTGACGATCACGCCTTGCAACAGCGCTCGCCCCACGCCTTGACCACGATGCTCCTGTAAAACGCCAATGGCCTGGAGTTCCGCTTCAAAGGGCAACCGGGCGAGCAGCGCGTAGCCGATCAGCGCCTGCGCCTCCCAATAGCCCAGCACGACCGCGTCGGCATCCAGGAGTGCCTCTTCAAGAAAGCGCAGGCCCGCACCGCTCTGAGCCCGGGTTTCCAGGGCGGCAAGCGCCGCTCCGTGTGTCGGGGCAAGGGGTTGAATCATGGCATGGCGTTGGTCGAGGCGTCTTGTGTCAAAGCCATCAGCGCAGGCCATAGCGCGCGCTTGGCCGCCGCGCTGCGGACAAGCCCTTGAAGACTCGGCGCCCGCCAGACCGGCAGAGCCAGCGTATGGCTCTGATCCTGGCGCAGATCCAGCACCTGGGTCAGCGCATCGGCGCTCTGGCCTTGAGCGCCGCTTTCGTCAGGCTCATCGCTCCACCAGAGCAGCCGCTCAAGCTGCCAGCCCTGGCGACGGGCCGAGCCTGCAACAAAGGCGGCCACACCCTCCCGAGCCTCTTCAAGCGGGTCTTCCGCGGCGAAAGCATCCGCCACGGGGGGCCAGTTGAAGGTCGTGAAGTGCAAGGAGGGCTCATCGAGAGCGCCTGCGGCGATCAGCATATTGCCAAGCAGGCGCTGCTCAAGCGCGCTGGGTTCACCGGGATGCACGCTTAGCCAGCGTCCGTTGATACACGCACAGGTCAAGGTGAACACCACAGGCTGCGTGCGAGACTCAGGCACGCGCGCAGGCGCTTCAGGCGCGGGTGCTTGCTCGATACGCTCTGGCGGGGCAATATCGCCTAGCAGCGCCCGGGCGGACTTGATCGGGGCGCCGTCAGGTGAACGGCCCACTTCCGGCGTACTGGCAGGCGTCGGCTGTGGCCTGGCGGGTGGGGCGGGCTCTTCCAGCAGTGCATGGAGCTGCTGGCGCGGGGCGACAGCCGCGGCAGGCTCTTCCCACTCGCAGGCCTGGGTCGGCGCGGCATTGGGCAGTTGAAACCGACACGCCCAGGCGGTTATGCCCATGGCGTCCAGGTAGTGACGCCGGGTAACTTCCGGTGTCACTTTCCGCCGCCGCGACAGTTGGGTGAACTCGGCCGCTCGCCGCCGCGCGCCTGCCATTCACCGGGCGTATAAAGGTGTAGCGCCAGGGCGTGGACCGGTCCGGAAAGCTCATCGGCCAGCAGCGCGTAGATCTGCTGGTGGCGCTTGACCGGCATCATCCCCTCGAAGCTCTCGCTGACCAGCGTCACCTTGAAATGGGTTTCGGAATTGGCGGGCACGTTGTGCATATGGCTTTCGTTTTCTACGCGCAGCACGTCAGGCGAAAGCGCCGTTAATTTTTTCTCGATGTGTGTCTGCAACGTCATGATGGGTCTCCTCGGTTCACAAACGCTTTCATTGTACGCCCTTACTAAGGCCCCGACGATGCCCGTCGTTCAACCAGGGCGCGACCGGCCAGCGATACCCGGGAAAGACTCGCCAGCAGAGCCAAAAAGGTGGTGAGCGCGCCGAACCAGAGTGTCAGCTGCACGGCCAGCCCGAGTGCCAGCGCAGCCCCGACCACCGCCACACCAAGCGACTGGCCCACCGTGCGCATGGTGCTCATGACGCCAGAGACATTGGCGCTTCGCTCGGCCGGAAGGCTCGACATCATTTCCCGGTTGTTGGGCGGCTGGAAAAGCCCGAACCCGATACCGCAAAGCGCCGTACGCCACAAGCTGCCTGCCGTCGTCGTGTTCTCATCCACCAGCGCCAGCGCCACCAGGCCCGCCATCAAGAACAAGAGCCCGGTGCTGGATAGCACACTCGGATTGAGTTTATCTGCCAGCCGCCCGGCCAGCGGCCCCACCACCATGATGGCCAGCGGCCAGGGCGTGAACAGCCAGGCGGTTTGAAGCGGTGAAAAACCCATCTGGTCCTGGTAGAAAAACGACAGCGCCACAAAGGTGAGACCCTGGCCGATGAACGCCAGACCCGACGCCGAGACCGCAAGCGTGAAGCGCATCTCGCGAAACACATCAAGCGGCAGCAACGGATAGGCCGCGCGGCGCTGGCGCCGAATGAACCCCGCCCCGGCAGCCAGGCACAGACCGCTCCACACGAGTGTTTGCACGGAGGCGGCATGGCCCACGGCGTCCATGGCGAGAAAAAAGCTCGCCAGCATCACCATGGAGAAAAGCGCGCCGAGAAAATCGAAGCTGCCCTGGCGGGGAACATCGCGAGGCAGCGCCTTGGCTGCAAACCAGATCGAACAAAGACCCAATGGCACGTTCAGTGCGAAAAGCCAGGGCCAGTCGGCAAAGGAGAGAATCACCCCGCTCAGAGTGGGCCCGGCCGCATAGCCCCCGGCGACCACCAGCGCGCTCAGACCCAGGGCGCTGCCCAGAAGTCGCGAGGGAAAAATGGCCCGATAAAGCGAAGGCCCGATGGAAAGTGTGGCCGCCGCCCCCAACCCTTGAAAGGCGCGAAACACTAAAAGCGTTTCCAGGTTACGCGAAAGCGCCGCCCCGAAGGAGGCGACCACAAACGTGGAAAGCCCCAGCAGATAGAGCCGGCGACGGGTAATCAGCTCACTGAGCCCGGCAAAGACCAGCAAGAACGCCGCGCATACCACCTGAAAGATATTGGTGATCCATACCGAGCGGGAAGCCGACGCGCCCAGATCAGCGGCAATGGTAGGCAGCGCCAGATTGATCATGGTGGTATCGACCACCGCCATCAGGGTACCGGCTACCAGCGCCAGCACGGCCAGTGCGCGTTCGGGCCCGGGCAGGCCATCGTCATGGGGGCGGGTTTCAAACAGTCGCATGCGGGTGGATGTTCCTTTTAGGCGCCGCTAAACGGCAAAACCGGCCGAAGCCGGTTTCAATGCGTACAGAAAGACTCCGACGCGGTACGGCTAGTCCTGGTCGCCATCGAGCAACAGGGCGTCATCGACATCGGAAATTTCCAGCGCTGTCTCGTCATCCAGGTCGATGGCTAGATAGCTGTGCTCGACGCGCAGGAACCGCTGAAACAGCGACCAGTCCAGCGGCTCTGGCCACTGGCGCTCGTCCTCTTCCCAGGCGCGTAGCTCGGTTTCGAGAATTGCTGCATAGCGGTCGCGCACGAAGGTTTCGAGCGCTTCCGGGGTATCCATCTCGGGAATCAGGTAAATGGTACTTTCACGTTCGACGTCGTCCAGTGTCAGGTCGTCGTCTCCCATGGTGGGTTCCAGCGCATTGATCCAGTCCACGAAGGGCTGGGTCGGCCTGACGCTCAGAGCGGAGCGGTTAAGCAGTTTCATGGGATTCTCCTCGCCGTCGAAACGTGACCATTATGGGCGCTAAAACGCGCCCTTACCAATTTTTAGTCCACCTCTTTCAATCTAATTTCTGACGCGACTTCTTACTCGACTTCGGGGCGCATCGCCGGGAACAGCAGTACGTCGCGAATCGAGGCGCTGTCGGTAAACAGCATCACCAGCCGGTCGATCCCGATGCCCTCGCCCGCCGTGGGCGGCATGCCGTACTCGAGCGCACGCACATAGTCGGCATCAAAATACATGGCCTCCAGGTCGCCGGCGTCCTTCTCGGCAGCCTGGGCGCGGAAGCGCTCGGCCTGGTCTTCGGCGTCGTTGAGCTCCGAAAAGCCGTTGGCGATTTCCCGCCCGCCGACAAAGAACTCGAAGCGGTCGGTGACGAACGGATTGGCATCGTTGCGCCGCGCCAGCGGGCTGACTTCCGCCGGGTATTCGGTGATGAAGGTGGGCTGGTCGAGCTTGTGCTCGGCCACTTCCTCGAAGATTTCCGTCTGGATCTTGCCCAGTCCCCAGCTCTCCTTGACCTTGATACCCAGCTTTTCGGCGGTCGCACGCGCCGCTTCGAGACTATTCAGGTCCGCATCAGCAATGCCGTCGCCGTGATCCAGAATCGACTGCTTGAGCGTCAGACGCTTGAACGGCTGGCCGAAGTCGTAGCTTGCCCCCTGATACTCGAGGGTCGTGGTACCCAGCACTTCTTCGGCGGCGGTGCGCAGCATCGCCTCGGTCATGTCCATCAGATCATTGTAATCGGCGTATGCCCAATAGAACTCGACCATGGTGAATTCAGGATTGTGCCGCGTGGAAAGCCCTTCGTTACGGAAGTTGCGGTTGATCTCGAAGACCTTCTCGAACCCCCCCACCACCAGGCGCTTGAGATAAAGCTCCGGGGCGATACGCAGGTACATGTCCATGTCCAGCGCGTTATGGTGGGTCACGAACGGGCGCGCCGTGGCCCCACCGGGGATCGGCTGGAGCATGGGCGTTTCCACTTCCATGAAGCCGCGCTTCTCGAAAAAGCGCCGCATGGAGGCGATTACCGCGGCTCGGGTCTCGAAGGCCTTGCGCGACTGCGGGTTCATGATCAGATCCACATAGCGCTGGCGATAGCGCGCTTCCTGGTCGGTCAGGCCGTGGAACTTGTCCGGGAGCGGGCGCAGGCTCTTGGTGAGAAGCTGGGCATCGACCATCATCACGTACAGATCGCCCTTGCCGGATTTATGCACCGGCCCGCGGGCGGCGACGATATCGCCGATGTCCCAGCCCTTGACGTCTTCGAGCACGTCCTCCGGCAGGCCTTTCTTGTCCACGTAGAGCTGGATCTGCCCGGCCACATCCTGAATCACGATGAACGGGCCTCGCTGGCGCATGATCCGGCCCGCGACCGATGCCTGATGATCCAGCGCCTCGAGCTCGGCCTTGTCCTTGTCGCCCAGCTGTTCCTGCAGTTCGACGGTCAGGCTATCGCGGCGAAAATCGTTCGGGAAAGCGCTCTTCCCTTGCTCTGCGGCCAGCTCACGACGCGCGGTGAGCTTGGCGCGGCGCTCGGCGATAAGATGGTTTTCGTTGTCCGGAGAAGACGCGTCTTGATTGGCCATGGGGCACCCTATTGATGTTCGAACGCTAAAAAGATTACAGACCTTGCTTGAGACTGGCGACGATGAACTGGTCCAGATCGCCGTCGAGTACCTTGTCGCAGTTGCTGGACTGCACACCGGTGCGCAGATCCTTGATGCGCTGGTCGTCAAGCACGTAAGAGCGAATCTGGCTGCCCCAGCCGATATCGGCCTTGGAGTCTTCCGCCTCCTGCTTGGCCGCGTTGCGTTTTTGCATCTCGTGCTCCCAGAGCTTCGCCTTCAACTGCTTCATGGCGAAATCCCGGTTGGCATGCTGGCTGCGCTGGTTCTGGCAGGCCACGACGATGCCGGTGGGCTCGTGGGTGATCCGCACCGCCGAGTCGGTAGTGTTGACGTGCTGGCCACCCGCGCCGCTGGAGCGGTAGGTATCCACGCGCAGGTCGGACGGATTCAGTTCGACTTCAAAGCTGTCATCGATTTCCGGGGACAGAAACACCGAGGCAAACGAGGTATGACGGCGTCCGCCGGAATCGAACGGGCTCTTGCGCACCAGACGGTGAACGCCGGTTTCGGTGCGCAGCCAGCCAAAGGCATGGTCGCCCTGAACGTGGAGCGAGGCCGACTTGATGCCCGCCACTTCGCCGGCGGAAATCTCGATGATCTCGGCCTTGAAGCCGTGGCTTTCCGCCCAGCGCAGGTACATGCGCAGCAGGATATTGGCCCAGTCCTGGGCCTCGGTGCCGCCGGAGCCGGACTGGATATCCAGATAGGCGTTGTTTTCGTCCATTTCACCGGCGAACATGCGGCGAAATTCGAGTTTTTCGAGGGCGGCCTGCATGCCGTCGAGCTCGCGCTTCACTTCATCGACCGTACCCTCGTCCTCTTCCATTTCGGCGAGTTCCAGAAGGTCACGGCTGTCCCCCAGGCCCTGGTCCAGCTCGTCGATAGTGGCCACGATCGCCTCGAGAGAGGCGCGCTCCTTGCCCAGCTTCTGGGCGTAGTCCGGGTCGTTCCAGACGTTGGGGTCTTCAAGCTCGCGGGAAACTTCTTCTAGCCGGTCTTTCTTCTCGGCATAGTCAAAGATACCCCCTAAGAACGTCTGTCCGCTCAGACAGGTCCTTGATCTGGTTGTGAATCGGGTTGGTTTCCAACATGGTCGCGCCTTGGTTTGGTCAATATTGCACGGAGCTCAAAAGAAAGGTCGCCGGCAACGGCGATAGAACGCTGCCTGTGAAGCGGCCGTACTTTCGAGCAAGTGCACTTATGGGCATCTAGTGTAACGGAAACCGGGCGGCAGGTGCATCCATCGCCTGACGGGCGCTACGCAAAAACCCGGCCGGGGCCGGGTTTTCAAAGCGCTGTATCTTCAAGTGCGCCTGTCTGTTCGAGCGCCTCTATCCAGGCGTGCTCTCTAGAAGCGGTAGGTCAGCTGGGCGCCGACGCCGTGCGCTTCGTTTTTGTAGTCCGCCGCGTAGGTGGCGCCGCCCACCGGTACATTGCGGGTCGCCGGGCTTGCCAGCAGGTCGTTGCGCTCCTGCTCGACCGAGGTACTGCGTTCGGTCAGGTAGGAGTAGGCGACGTCCAGAGTCAGGTCCGGCGTGGGCGACCAGCCCGCCCCGATGGAGAAAATGCGCCGATCGTCGGAGGGGATTCGCACACTGCGAAACTCGTCGCTGGTCGGGGTGTAGTCAAGCGTCAGGCCCGCGCGAAGCGCAAGCTCGGGGGTCAGCTGGTACTCACCGCCGGTGGCGAATGCCCAGGCGTTGGAGTAGTCCTGGGTTTCCTGGGTGATGGTATCACCGGCACCGCCCAGCACGCGGATCTCGTCGAACTGGCTCCAGCGCACCCAGGAGGTACCGAACATCAGCTTGAGCCGGTCGCTCATCTGCTGGGTGACCGAGAAGTTGACCGTCTCCGGCGTGGTCAGATCAAGCGATGCGTTGCTGTCTGCGCGCACCACGTTGCCCAGCGGATCGGCGGCCACGAAGCTGCCATCCAGGGTGTAATCCACCTTGGAGCGATAGGTCAAGCCAAACGTGGTTTCGGGTACCGGCTGATAGATGATCCCCAGGTTGTAGCCCCAGGCTTCGTCGTCGCCCTCCACACGGGAGTCGACATCGGTGGCGGCGCTGAACGCAGGGCCGGAAGGCAGTTGACGGCGAAGTTCCCCATCGACCTTGTTGTAGGTAGCCCCGACCCCCACCGACCACTGGTCGTTAAAGCGGTAGGAGACCGTCGGCTGCGCCGACATCACGGTGACTTCGGTATAGTCGCCGAAATAGCGCCCCTGGAAGCTGCCCTCGTAGTCGGTCTTGGAGCCAAACGGTGCATAGACGCCGAAACCGAATGCCAGCTGCTCGTTCACCGGATGCGCGTAGAAAGCGAAGGGTACGAGGGTACCGGGTACCATATCGCCTTCGTTGGTGCCTGAAATGCTGCCTACGGGAACCTGCACACCCACAGGCGCTCCCCCCGTGGCCACCCCGGCGTCCAGCGTGCGGCTGGCCTGAACGTTGCGGATCTTGGTCTTGGGGGTCAGGTAGGTACCGCCGGCGGTAAATTGCGCGCGATCCAGAAACGACATGCCCGCCGGGTTACCGAAGACGATCGTGGCATCGTGAACGTTGGAACTGCGTCCGGCGTGACCATAGCCCTGACCACTGACGCTTTGCTCGTTGATCTGATAGCCACCGGCCTGGGCCTGACTTGCCCAGGCAGCCGCTGCCACTGCCGATACCAGCGCCAGCTTTTTAACGTTGTTGTACATAGTGTGCCTCTTTCCCGATGATCCGACGGGGACGTATACCCGTCTGCGTTATTATTGCGCCCCAGGTTTCAGTTTTCGCCCAATGTGGACGCAGGTTCAAGGGGCAAACGGTCGTTTTATTTCGTTTCGAGCCCATCCATTAGTCGTACGAGCGTTTTAAACCGGTGCCTTGACGCATTGCACCAAGCATCACTCGCCCCTTGACCTATGGGTAGCCCACAGGTTTTACACTGAACCCTCAACGCCGACAATGGTGAAGCGACCATGCAGTCCAGTACCGCGAACGCCAGCACGATGAAAGTCAGCGAGCTTGCCAGGCTCGGCGGCGTGACCGCCGAGACGGTTCGCCACTATAGCCGGGAAGGACTTCTTCGCCCGGCTCGCCATCCTGACAACGGCTATCAGCTTTTCAACGAGCAAGATCTTGAGCGCCTTGGTTTCATTCAGCGCTCGCGAACCCTTGGCTTCAGCCTGGCGGAAATTCGCGACATCCTCGCCCATGCCGACCAGGGTGACTCGCCCTGTCCGCTGGTGCGCGACCTGCTGGCCAGCCGCCTGCCCCAGGTACGCGCACGCATAGAGGAACTCGAAGCGCTCGCAAAACGCATGGAGCAGGCGCTCGCCAGCTGGCAGACCATGCCCGACGCCACCCCCACCGGCCACAGCATCTGTCGGCTTATCGAAAGCTTTCCCGAAACGCCCACATGAAATCACATGCACCCGTTGAAACATCATTGGATAAGAGCCCGCAGCGCTTTCTAATTCGCGGGATGAACTGCGCCGGCTGCGTCAAGAGCGTGGACCGCGCGCTGAACCAGACCCCGGGCGTCACCCGGGCCACGGTCAATTTCGCCACCCAGACCGCCGAGGTGGTCGGCGATGTCGAGCCGCGCGTGGTATGCGATGCAGTGGCTGCCAGCGGCTACGGCGCCGAGCCGATCATCGACTTCAGAAAGGCCGAGCAGCGCCGCCAGGCCCGGGAAGCGGCGACCTATCAGGCGCGTCTTCGCGGCGGCCTGCTGTCGCTGGCCGTGGCGCTGCCGCTGATGCTTGGCATGCTGATCCATCACCCGGCCCCCATCGGCGCGGGCCGGGTGTACTGGCTGGCGGTGGGCCTGGTGACGCTTCTGGTTCTGGCCTTTCCAGGGCGGCACTTCTATACCAACGCCTGGAAGCAGTTGATCCACCGCCAGGCCAATATGGATACGCTGGTGGCCATGGGCACCGGCGCCGCCTGGCTTTATTCGATGGTGGTGGTGCTGTTTGCCCCCTGGCTGCCCGAGGTGGCCCGAGGCATCTATTTCGAAGCCTCGGCCATGGTGGTAGGGCTTATTCTGCTGGGCAACGCCATGGAACTTCGCGCCCGTGGGCGTACCAGCCAGGCCTTGAAGCAGCTTCTGGAACTGCAGGGCAGAACCGCACGAGTGGAGCGCAACGGCGAAACTCTTGACGTCGACGTGGACGAAGTGGTGCCCGGCGACAGGCTTCGCGTGCGCCCCGGCGAGCGTCTGGCGGTGGATGGTATCGTGCTCGAGGGGCAAAGCTACGTGGATGAGTCGATGCTGACCGGGGAGCCGTTACCGGTTTACAAGCGTGCAGAGGCAGCACTTAGCGCCGGCACGGTCAACGGCGACGGCAGCCTCTTGTACCGCGCCACCCACGTTGGCCGGGATACGCGTCTGGGCCACATTACCGAGCAGGTCGCCCATGCGCAAAGCTCGCGCCCGCCGATCGGCAGGCTGGCCGATCGCATCTCTGCCATTTTCGTGCCGGCGGTGATGATACTCGCCGTGGCGACCGCGCTTGTCTGGTTCAACCTGGGCCCCGAGCCGCGCGCGCTGCATATGCTGATCACCGCCACCACGGTACTGATCATCGCCTGTCCCTGTGCGCTGGGCCTGGCCACGCCGCTTTCCACCATGGTGGGTATCGGCAAGGCCGCCGAGCAGGGTGTGCTGATCAGAGACGGCGAGGCGCTGCAAAAGGCAAGCCAACTGACCACGCTGGTAGTGGACAAGACCGGCACACTCACTGAAGGCAAGCCACGGGTCACCGAGGCCTTCATTGTGCATCCTGAAAGGGCCTGGGTGCTGGGCGCCATTGACGCTCTGGAGCAGCGCTCGCAGCACCCGCTGGCCAAGGCGCTGTGCGCCTACGCAAGCGCCCAGCAGGCAAGCTGCGTCGCCCTTGACGAATTCGACAGCGAAACCGGCGCCGGCGTGAGCGGAAAGACCTTGCGCGGCGATACCCTGCTGCTGGGAAGCGCGCGACTTCTCGAGCAGGCCGGCATCGACCTGGAGCAGGCAAACGCGCACATCGCGGAGCTTGAAGCGAAGGCCCGCTCGATCGTATTCATCGCGATCAATCAGGAACTTGCCGGAGTGATCGGCATCAGCGACCCGGTGCGCCCGGACGCTGGAGCAAGCGTTGCCCGGCTCAAGCAAAGCGGCCTTCGCGTGGTGATGCTCACCGGTGACAACCGGCATACCGCGGCGGCGGTGGCCCGGGAAACGGGTATCAGCGAGTTCAGCGCCGGGCTCTCACCCCAGGACAAGTTTGCCGAGATCGAACGCCGCCAGGCCGGTGGCGAGATCGTCGGCATGGCCGGCGACGGGATCAACGACGCCCCGGCGCTGGCTCAGGCGGATGTCGGTTTTGCCATTGGCAGCGGAACGGATATCGCCATGGAGAGCGCCGGCGTCACCCTGATGCACGGCTCGCTTCACGGGGTGGCCACCGCCATCGAACTCAGCCGGGCCACCCTTGCCAACATCAGGCAGAACCTGGCGGGCGCCTTTGGCTACAATCTGCTGTGCATTCCCGTGGCGGCCGGCATTCTCTATCCCTTCACCGGGATGCTGCTGTCGCCGATCATCGCCGGGGCGGCCATGGCGCTCTCCTCCATCACCGTAGTGAGCAACGCCAATCGCCTGAGGTTCTGGCGACCCAGCAAACCGGAGGCGTCATGAACATAGCGGTCAATCTGGCAGGCCTTGCCGTGATCGGGCTGATCATCTGGTGGTTCTGGTTAAGTTGAAGACTCATGACCTTACTTGAGCCTCCCTGGATCAAGGGAATGGACCATATGCTGCCAGAATGCTTCAACTGACTTACTAACATCGGGAAAACTTCTAGCAACTAATCCAAAGTATCGATAAACGTGAGGGGACAAAGGGTAATAGCGAAGACCGCTGGTATCCTTTGGTAGAACTGACTCGGGCACTATGGCAACCCCCATGCCTTCTCTTACCAGCACGCAGGCACTTGCCCAATCTTGTACCTCCACGCGAATATCGGCGAACTGGTGCCCGGCATCTTCAGCCAAACGCACACCATTGATATGACAGCCACCCGTTGCATGGATATAGGGCTGCTGCGTTAACGATGCGAAGTCGATTCCGAGCTCGCTTGATCGGCGCGCCAGCGGATGTACGTTAGGGACCAGAACTACCCAGGCATCGCTACCCAGCATGAGTGCATGTCGATCAGAAGACGGATTTAGCGTAACGCCCAGGTCAATCGTGCCACTCTCCAGCCAAGCATCCACTTCACTATCACTTCCCTCCAAGAGAGTGATATCGATCCCTGGATAACGTTGGCGAAATCTCGCCAAGTGACTGACTAAACGTGTCGTAATGATGGAGGGAAAGCAGCCGATACGCACGCTTGCCCCCTCCAATCCCTGGCGATCATCCGCAAGAGTACGGATGGCATTGAAGCTCTCCAGCATGTCATACGCGTGTTTGAGGATCTGTTCACCAAATGCAGTGGGCGTCACATCCTGACGATTACGAGTGAACAGTTTGCCACCGAGTGTTTTTTCGAGCTGAGCCAGCGCCTGACTGGCTCCTGACTGCGTCATGCCTACACGCTCGGCCGCATTGGAAATCGTGCCTGTTCTACCAATGGCGATCACTAAACGCCAGTGAGATAAGTTCATCATGCCATTAGCTCAACTAATACCTCATTAATGAGATATTAATTTAACAGCCACGAGCACCTTCAGCACACTTGCCAATACGCTAGTTAGATAATTTTACCGCCATTCAGGAATTGACATGAAACTGTACTACGCCCCAGATGCTTGTTCACTGGCGCCGCATATCATGTGCCGTGAACTAGAAACTGACTTTGAACTCGTGCGTGTCGACAATATAACCAAGTTGACGGAGGATCAGCGCAACTTCTGGTTGATCAATCCCAAGGGGTATGTCGCAGCTCTAGAACTTGACGATGGCACAGTGCTCACTGAAGCGCCGGTCATACTGACGTATCTCGTCGATACGGCCGCTCTTCAACGCTCACCGGCCACTCACCTGACACGCTATCGCCTCCAGGAGTGGCTTGCTTTTATCAACAGCGAATTACATGCAGGGCTGGCACCTCTGTTCAACGCCGATTTACCCGAGGCTGCCCAACGGATGTTTCGGGATAAAACCGCGCGTCGAATCGACTATCTTGAAAGCGCCCTGGAGCAAAGAGAGTACTTGATGGGAGATACGTTTAGCTCGGCCGATGCCTACCTTTTCACGGTTTTACGCTGGTGCAGTCGCTTTCACCTCGAGCTGGTTCAATGGCCATCGCTTATTCGCTACATGAAGCAAATCGCTGAGAGACCAGCCGTGAAGACCGCGCTGGCCATTGAAGCCGCCCAAATCAGCTCACCCCGATATAACGCCCCGGCTTGTGGTTGAGGGCGATGATCAAGTTGAGCGTCACGGCCCCCAGCACCGAGTAGCCCACCCGGTCGAGCGGCAGCTGGGTGAGTGCGAGCAGCAGAATCAGCCCATCGATGCCCAGTTGCACGTAACCTGCGCGCAGGCCGTAGCGCGCCTGCAGGTAAAGCGCCAGGATGTTGATGCCGCCAAGGCTTGTGCGGTGGCGAAAGAGCATCAGCATGCCGATTCCCATCAGCGCCCCGCCCATCAGCGCTGCATACAGCGACGGCACGTACTCGAAGACCACCCAGCCCTGGGTCAGCTCGGAGAACAGCGACACCAGGCCGATGGCAACAAAGGTGCGCAGCGTGAAGCTCCACCCCATGCGCTTGATCGCCAGGTAGTAAAACGGCAGGTTGATGGCAAAGAACCAGACTCCGAACCCCCACTGGGTGACGTAGTTGAGCAGCAGCGCCAGACCCGCCGTGCTGCCGGTCAGCAGTACTGCCTGGGTATAGAAGGTAACGCCGAGTGCCACGAACAGCGTGCCCAGCAGCATGGCCATCACGTCTTCGTAAAGGCGGTGCGGGTCCTGGGGAAGCTCGTCCACGCGCATGGAGTGTCCTCTTGTCTGTCGCGCCGTTCTAGACGGCGTCGGCGTACTCGATCATCAGTTGAAGCGACTCCCGCCCGCGCCAGCGGTTGCGGTTGAGCTTGTAGGCACAGCGCAGCGTATCGCCGACGCTGAAGGCGGGCAGCTCGCCCGGGGTCAGGGCGCGAAACCAGATCGCCTTGCAGGTGACAGGACCGCTCGAGAGTTCCATCATCAGATGAGTACCCTCGCCCCCCACCGGGCGCAGCGCCTCGACGATAAACTCGCCCTCGAACAGCGGCGACTCGAACTCGCGCCCGTAAGGGCCGAGCGCGTCGATCTCACCTAGCGTGAGAAGGTTCAACTGCGCCGGGGAGAGCTCGCCGTCGGTCAATAGTCGCGGGTAGAGAGGTTCACTGCCCAACTGTTCGGCGACGGCTTTCAAAAACGCTGTCTTGAACGCGTCCAACTGCTCGACGGGTACGCCCACCCCTGCCGCGCCGCTGTGTCCACCAAACCGGGGCAGCGCCTCGGGGGCCAGCTCGAAGGTGCGCTGCAGAGCGTCGCGCAGGTGAAGCCCTTCCACCGAGCGTCCAGAACCGGTGAGCATATCGGGCGCGACGGCGCGCGTCAGAACCACTGCCGGGCGGCCATAAGCCTGGACCAGACGCGAGGCGACAATGCCCTGGACGCCCGGGTGGCCGTCTTCCAGCAGCACCACTACCGCAGGCTCTTCAGCCTCGATCGCGCCCAGCGCAAGTCGGCGCGCCTCTTCTGCCATCTCGGCCTCGATCGCCTTGCGCGACTGGTTATCCTGGTCGAGCACTTCAAGCTGACGGTTGGCGACTCCATCGCTTGTGGCCAGCATGTAGTGCAGCGCCGCGTAAGGATCATCGAGTCGCGAGCGGGCGTTGATCCTGGGTCCCATCTGAAACGCCAGCGTTTCGGCATTGAACGGTACACTGTCTGCGCCCAGTCGTGTTGCCATGGCCCGCCAGCAGGCGGCGTCCATACGATTGATCAGGGTAAGCCCATGACTGACCACCGCGCGATTGGCCGGGCTCGCCCCGAGCGAGACGCAGTCGGCCACGGTTCCCAGCGCCACATAGGAGAGCCAGGGGGAAAGCTTGGGGGTGGCGTCACTCAAGACGCCCCACTCGATCAGCACGCTTCGGGCCAGCGACATCAAAAGCCACGCCACCATGCACCCGGCAATGGTCTTGTCCGGGTAATCGCAGTCGCTTCGCGTGGGGTTCACGCAGGCGTAGGCGGATAGCGGTGGCCCCTCCAGGGGCAGCGCGTGGTGATCGCTCACCACCACGTCGATCCCTGCTTCCTTGAGACGCGCGATACGCGGCTCGTCACTACTGCCGCAGTCGGCGGTAATCACCACGCTGGGCCTTGGCTTGAGCGCGAGCGTGCGCTCGACCAGCGGCAGGCTGATGCCGTAGCCGTCGTTGATGCGGTGCCCGATCAAGCTGTGCAGCTTGTGCTCGGGCACGCCAAAAAGCTCCACCAGCGTGCGCCGTATCACCACGTGGGAGGTGATGCCGTCCACGTCGTAGTCGGTCAGAATACCGATCGACTCGCCCTCGGCCACCGCCTGGGCAATACGCTCGGCCCCGCGTCGGCCGTGAGCGAGTCTTTCGGGGTGAGTCAGATAGCGCAGGCTGGGCGATACCAGCGGGCCCAGCGGCTCTTGATAGCCAGGCAGGCGCGAGGCAAGAAGCCGCGCCTGCAGCTCGGAAAGGCCCTCTGCCTGCGCCCGGACATAAACCGCCTCGTCCACCGGACGAGGCTCCATACGGGGGCGACTGGCATTGGCAAGCGTTGTCGGGGCGGCGCTCAAATCGGTCATCGCACCCTAACGCCGGTTATCCACAACGAACTGCTGAACGGCGCCAAGCTCGGCGGGCAGTACCGTGTAGCGCTCTTCACGCTCCAGCAGATCATCCATGTGGGTGGGCAGCGGCACGCCCTGAAAGCCTGCCTTCACCACGGCTTCGGCAAACTTGGCCGGGTGCGCGGTGGCAAGCGTGATCATCGGCGTGGATTGATCAATACGGGCGCGCTCGGCGGCCCGGTAGCCGGTGGCGGTATGCGGGTCGAGCATCTCGCCGGTGCGGTGGTGTGCCTCACGAATGACTTCCAGAATGGTCGCATCATCCACGCTGTAGCTTGCGAACTTCTCGCGCAGCCTTTCAAGCGGCGCCTCGGCAAGGGCAGTGGGCTCTTTCTGGAAGCGCTCCAGAAGTGCGGCCACGGCAGCACCGTCGCGCTCGTAAGCGTCGAACAAGAGCCGTTCGAAGTTCGACGACACCACGATATCCATGGACGGCGCGAGTGTGGCCTCGAGCTCCTTCTTCGAGAAGTCGTTGGCGGCAAGCGTGCGATGCAGGATGTCGTTGGCGTTGGTGGCGATGACGAACTGCTTCACCGGCAGGCCCATCCTGTACGCCATGTAGCCGGCAAAGACATTACCGAAGTTGGCCGAGGGCACGCAGAAGCTGACCTCACGGTGCGGCGCGCCGAGTGCCACGCCAGAGGCCACGTAGTAGACGATCTGCGCCATGATGCGCGCCCAGTTGATCGAATTGACCGCGACCAGGCGCGTGCCCTGGAGGAAGTTCTGGTCGGCGAAACTTGCCTTGACCATCGCCTGGGCGTCGTCGAAGTTGCCTTCGATGGCGATGTTGAAGACGTTGTCGGCCAGCACCGAGGTCATCTGGCGCCGCTGTACCTCGGATACCCGTTTGTGCGGATGGAGGATGAAGATATCCAGGTTGTCGCAGTGGCGACAGCCCTCGATCGCGGCCGAGCCGGTATCTCCCGAGGTCGCGCCCATGATCACCGCGCGCTCACCGCGCTTTTTCAGGAAATGATCCAGCAGGCGGCCGAGCAACTGCAGCGCCACGTCCTTGAACGCAAGCGTCGGGCCGTGAAACTGCTCGAGCAGGAAATGATTGGCGCTTAGCTGCTTGAGCGGCACCACCGCATCGTGGCTGAAGGTGGCGTAGGCCTCGGTCACGATAGTGCGGAAGGTATCGTCGTCGATTTCACCGTTCACGAACGGCTTCATCACCCGAAAGGCGATCTCGGCGTAGGAGAGCCCGGCCATCTCGGCCAGGTCGTCCCTGGAAAGCGCGGGAATCTCTTCGGGTACATAGAGGCCGCCGTCGCTTGCCATGCCGGTAAGCACGACTTCCTCAAAGGAGAGCGCGGGCGCCTGCCCACGCGTGCTGATATAGCGCATTCGGGTTACTCCCCTTCATCCAGGCTTTCCACGCGAATGCGCGTGACGTGCCCGGCGATATCGGCCATGGCTTCGATTTCGCGAATGGCTTCGTTCATCTGCTTCTCCTTGGTGCGGTGAGTCAGCAGGATGATCGGCACCAGTTCGCCCTCGGTCGCCTCTTTTTGAATCAGCGCTTCGATGGAGATGCTCTGTTCAGCCAGGATGGTCGCCACGCGCGCCAATACACCTGGGCGGTCCACCGCCAGAAGGCGCAGGTAGTAGGCCGTGGTGATGTCTTCCATCGGCATGATGGGCAGTTGGCTGACATCTTCATCGATACCGCTGAACGCCAGATAAGGCACGCGGTAGTGATGATCGGTGGAGATATCCCGGGCGACATCGAGCAGATCCGCCACCACGGCAGACGCGGTGGGCTCGGCACCGGCGCCGGCACCGTAGTAGAGCGTCGGGCCGACCGCATCGCCCATCACGGCGATGGCATTCTTTACACCGTGCACGTTGGCCAGCAGACGTTCCTTGGGAATCAAGGTGGGGTGAACGCGCAACTCAAGGCCCTGATCGGTACGCTTGGAAATCCCCAGGTGCTTGATGACGTAGCCCAGGTTATCGGCCTGTTCGACGTCTTCGGCGGTAATCCGCGAAATGCCTTCGGTAAAGGCTTTCTCGAACTGCAGCGGTACACCGTAGGCAATCGAGGCGAGAATGGTCAGCTTGTGGGCAGCGTCGATCCCTTCGACATCGAAGGTGGGGTCGGCTTCGGCGTAGCCGAGTGCCTGCGCCTCGGCCAGCACGTCTTCAAAGGCGCGACCTTCATCACGCATATGGGTCAGGATGAAGTTGCCGGTGCCGTTGATGATACCCGCCACCCACTCGATACGGTTGGCCCCCAGGCCCTCACGCAGCGACTTGATGACCGGAATGCCGCCGGCCACGGCCGCTTCGAACGCGACGATCACGCCCTTCTCATGGGCGGCCTTGAAGATCTCGTTGCCGTGTACCGCAATCAACGCCTTGTTGGCGGTAACCACGTGCTTGCCGTTGGCAATTGCGGTGAGTACCAGCTCGCGGGCCATGTCATAGCCGCCGATCAGCTCGACCAGCACGTCCACGTCGGGGTTGGTGGCCACTTCGAACACGTCGGTGGTGGCATTGATACCGGTAATGTCGCAGTCGGGATGAATACTGCGGTGAGCGACCTGCTCGATCACAATGGGCCGGCCCGCACGACGTGCAATATCGTCCGCATTACGCGTCAATACGTTGAACGTGCCGCCACCGACGGTTCCCAATCCACAAAGGCCTACTCTTACCGGTTTCAAAATACTTCCCCTCTTGATGCGCACCCAGGGTGCGGCGTCTTGACGTCTAAGTTTGGCGTGCGCCACCTTGGGTGGCGTTTAATCGTCTAAGCCTAACATGCCCACCAGCCTGTCCGGGGGAACAAATCCCGGCACCATCTGGCCATCGGGTAAAATAATCGCTGGCGTGCCCTGCACCCCCAGCGCCATGCCCAGTTCATACTGCTCGGCGACCGGGTTGTCGCAGTCGACGCTGCCCGAGAGCGACTGGCGCTGCTGGGCACGCGTCATGGCTTCACTGCGATTGTCCGAACACCAGGCCTTCTCCAGCGTGGCGGCCGCATCGCTCTCCATGCCGGCTCTGGGAAAGGCCAGGTAATGTACCGCAATCCCCCGCTCGTTGAGCTCCGGCACGGTTTCGTGAAGGCGCTCGCAGTAAGGGCAGGTCGGGTCGGTGAAGACCACCACGGTGGCCTGGGGCTCGTCCACGCCCCGATACACGAAGCGTTCGGACTCCGGCACGGCGGCCAGGGCGTCCATGCGCTGCTGGTTCTTCGCCTGCTCGGTCAGATTGACCAGCCCCTGATCGGCGTTCTGATACAGATCGCCCACCAGAAAGTAGCTGCCGTCGGCGTTGGCATAGAAGGACTCGCCGCTTTCCAGACGCACCTGGTAGATCCCCTCCATGGGGGTCTCGGTCACTTGTTCAACCGGCATGGGCTGGCCATTCACTTCCAGACGCTCGGTCAGCGCCGGAGGGGCGGCGTATACACCTGCCGACAGAAAACCCGCACCCAGCAGACAAAGCGGCGCAAGCCGCTTGCCGATCAAGGAGCCTCGCTGGAGAGACGTCGTGCGTTGACGCATGGTATTCAACCTCTAGGATGATGATCTGCGTGCAGCTGCTCCAGGCGCGCCTGGGCAACGTGCGTATAAATTTGCGTCGTGGACAGGTCGCTATGTCCAAGCAGCAGCTGTACGACCCGCAAATTGGCCCCATGATTCAATAAATGGGTCGCAAAGGCGTGGCGCAGCGTATGCGGCGACAGCGGACGCGTGATGTTCGCGGTCACGGCGTGAATCTTGATGCGGTGCCAGAAGGTCTGTCGCGTCATGGCCTTGTCGGCCCGACCGGGAAACAGCGCAGGCCGGGTAACATCCTTCATCAGCACGGGCCTTGCGTCGGTCATGTAGGTTTCAAGCCACTGGGCCGCCTCGTCGCCCATGGGCACCAGCCGGTCCTTGTCGCCCTTGCCACGTACGCGTACTACTCCCTGGCGAAGATTGACCGCGTCGCTTGAAAGCCCGACTAGTTCCGATACGCGAAGGCCGCAGGCGTAAAGAAGCTCCAGCATGGCGCGGTCGCGCACGCCAAGTGCCGTGGCGATATCCGGGGCCAGCAAAAGCCTTTCCACTTCATCCTCGTCCAGCGTGCCGGGCAGGCTTGCACGCACCCGGGGCAGCGCCACCTCGGCCAGCGGGTCGCGCTCGACCTGACCTACCAGCTGCGCCCAGCGATAGAAACTTCGCAGCGACGAGAGCAGCCGGGCGTTGCTTCTAAGCTGATAGCCCGCCGCCTGGCGCTCCTCGAGCCACTCGGGACAGCGCGTAGCGTGGGGGGCCAGCACGTTTTCATCAAAGCGGGCCAGATAGTGCTGCCAGGCGATCAGATCGCGTCGGTAAGCCGCTAACGTATGATCGCTTGCGCCTTGTTCGAGCCACAGGGCGTCTAAAAAAGCTTCAATATCGTTCATAGGTTAACGCTTCTGCTCTGATTTGAACGGCGTCAATGAAAAACCCCGCCCCGCAAAGCGGAGACGGGGTTCGTGTATCCAGGCGCCCGGACGGCGCCTGCAGAAAGCGGCGATTAAGCCAGCTTTTCCTTGATACGTGCCGACTTGCCGCTACGCTCACGCAGATAGTAAAGCTTGGCCTGACGAACGTCACCGCGACGCTTGACTTCAAGCGAGTCCACCAGCGGGCTGTAGGTCTGGAAGGTCCGCTCAACGCCCACACCGTGAGAGATCTTGCGCACGGTGAACGCGGAGTTCAGGCCACGGTTACGCTTGCCGATAACCACGCCTTCGAAGGCCTGCAGACGCTCGCGGGTGCCTTCCTTGACCTTAACCTGAACGACGATGGTGTCGCCGGGAGCAAAAGAAGGGATCTCTTTACCCATCTGCTCGTTTTCGATCGCCTGGATCACCTTGTTCTTGCTGCTCATCTTCATACTCCTAAATAACGTAATGGCTTGCCACGCAGTTGTGGAAGGGGCAAACCGTGATCCCGGCGCTCGAAACGAGCCACGCGGGAGTCGTTATGGGTGACGCAGGTGCCTGTTGCTGCCCTGCACCGCCGCCCCGGGCTACCCGTCAGCCTGGGCGTGTTCTTCGATAAACTCGTCAAGCAGACGCTGCTGCTCACCGTCAAGCTCGCGCCCTTCCAGCAAATCGGGCCGGCGCTGCCAGGTTCTGCCCAACGACTGCTTCAACCGCCAGCGCTTGATGGCACCGTGATGGCCGCTCAGCAGCACATCGGGCACGCTCTTGCCGTCGATCATTTCCGGACGGGTGTAGTGCGGGCAGTCCAGCAGACCGTCGTTGAACGAGTCTTCGATGGCGGAGTCCTGATGCCCCAGCACGCCGGGTATCAGCCTTGCCGCCGCGTCGATCAACACCATGGCCGGCAGCTCGCCGCCGCTCAACACATAGTCGCCAATCGACCATTCCTCATCGATGTCACTTTCCACCACACGCTCGTCGACTCCCTCGTAGCGTCCGGCCACCACCACCAGGGGGCCGGCACTTGCCAGGGTCTCGACGCCTTTCTGGTCAAGCTTGCGCCCCTGAGGTGACAGATAGATCACTCTGGGAACCTGACCGGTCAGCGCCTGGCCTTGAGCCTTCGCATCGTGGATCGCGCCGCGGAGCGTGTCGACTTTCATCAACATGCCAGGGCCGCCGCCGTAAGGCCGATCATCCACACTGCGATGCTTGTCCGTGGCGTAATCCCGCGGATTCCAGAACTTGAGCTCGATCTGGCGTCGCTCGATTGCCCGGCCCACCACCCCTTGCCGGGTAATGGCTTCGAACATCTCGGGAAAAAGCGATACCACGCCGATCCACATCGCAGGAGCACCCTGCGCGCCATTGCTGCCGGACGTGTCGGTACTCAAATCCGTACTCAAAACTCAGGATCCCACTCGACGATCATCCTGCCTTCGTCAAGATCGACCTTGAGCACCACGTCATCGGGCAGAAAGGGCACCAGCCGCTCGCGCCTGTCGATCGCCTCGCTATCGCCGCGCACCACCATGACATCATTCGCGCCGGTTTCAAACAGATAGCTTATCTGTCCCAACCGCTCGCCTGACACAGTAAAGACCGCAAGACCTTCAAGCTCGTGCCAGTAGTACTCGTCGTCAGCAAGTTCGGGAAGCACGTCCTTGGGCAGTAGAATCTCGGCCTGGGCCAGCGCTTCGGCGGCCGTTCGGTCGTTGATGTCCTTTAACTGCACTACCAGCGCCTTGCCCTGCTGACGCCCCTGAATGACCGGCATGCGTGTAAGGGTCTCCCCCTGGCGCACCCACCACTCGGGGTAGCTCAAAATACTGTCGACAGGATTTGTGTAGGAGTAGACCTTGAGCCAACCCTTCACCCCGTGGGGGCTGGTCAGCTTGCCGAGCACTACGTGCTCATCTGTCTGGTCGGCGTCTAACCGCGTCATTGACCAACGCTCCTACAGTGCATTACCACGAAACTGCCATCCTATGAACCGTATTGCTGTCCGCTCGTATTGCCTGCGAACGTCAAACAGACTCAGGCCTGCTTGCGTGCTTCTTTAACCAGCTCGGCAACGCGACCAGAGAGCTGGGCGCCCTGGCTCTGCCAATGAACAACGCGGTCCAGATCGACGCGCAGACGCTCTTCCTGACCACGGGCAACCGGGTTGAAAAAGCCGATACGCTCGATGAAACGGCCAT
Source organism: Vreelandella xerophytica (assembly GCF_968048975.1). Next base: position 3,205,519 of record NZ_OZ309106.1, read on the forward strand.
CACGGGCGTTACGCGAGTCGGTAACAGTCAGGTGGTAAAAGGGACGCTTCTTGGCGCCACCACGTGCCAAACGAATGGTAACCATACGATAACTATCCTTCGGTTGAGGTTACGAGAGTGGGGCATGGCGTAGATCGCCATCAGAACACTCATCATGCAGTTTTCCGGTACATTGCCTGCCTGGATGTCACTGCTTTATCCAAGTGCTTGCTTTGTACCCTTTTATCGCTTCATGGGCAGGGTAAAACGGCGCGCTTGACGCATCGTTTGCCAACACCCACGCATGAAGAGGCCGCATTCTACGCAAGTGCGCCCGACTTGGAAAGCCTGACAGCCAGAAAACTCATAACGCGTCAACCGCACACCCGCCTTTACCAGCATGCTTTTTTTGCTGTGCAATACCCAAAAGACATCATGCGCTTTCGCGCACCACCATCGCCCCCTCTACGCGTACTACCTCGGCCTTTAAAGCGGGCGCAAGAATACGCTGCTCTAGAAGACGCAGTGCTTCAAGAGCGGTCTTTTCCACAGGGTTGACGATAGTGGTCAGCGGACAAGGCCCCCAGGCCGCTGCCGGCACGTCGTCAAAGCCGGTAACGGCCAGCTCGACCGGAACACGAATACCCAGGCGTCGGGCGGTTTCCAGCACGCCAAGCGCCATGGCATCGTTGGCGCAGACAACGGCGTCGATGCGCGGGGTCACGCTTAAAAGTGTGCGCGCAGCGTCGACGCCGCTTGGCCACGAGAAATCGCCCCGCGCCGTGACGACAAACTCAAGCCCCGCCTGCGCCAGCGCCCGTTCGCTGCCGCGCTGGCGCTCCTGGTCAGAAAAGGCGTCTTCACGTCCGCCAAGCCAGGCAAACCGTCGGCGCTCTTGACCCACCAGTCGCGCCACGAGCTGCGCCATGCCCGCTTGATTGTTACAGCACACCGCGTCCACACCAGCGTTTTCCAGCACGCGACCGACAAGTACCAACGGCGCGCCGGAAGCCCGACAGAGATCGGCCACTTCAGGACTCACCGACCCCGCTGCCACGATCGCGCCGTCCACCTGGTAGGCAAGTGCGTGGTGGATCATGTCCAGCATATTGCCGCCCCGGGCCGCAGGCAGCAGCAGCGGCTGGTAGCCGCGCTGGGTCAGCACCTGAAGCAGATGCTCCAGAAGCCAGGCTTCATAAGGCTTCGAGACATCCCCCACCACTACCGCGATCAGCCCGGTTCGCTGCCCGGTCAGCCCTCGAGCGATCAGGTTGGGACGATAGCCGAGCGAGCGGGCAACGGCCAATACGTGCTCGCGCTTTTTCACCGAGACCGACGCCCCGGGCGTGAACGCCCGGGAAACCATGGCTCTGGATACGCCCGCCGCCGCCGCCACGTCGTCGGCCGTCACACGGTTTACCTGATGCTTCATACATCCCCTCTATCGTTTGCCTCCAGCGTATGCCGATACGGGCCAGCGCCAGGCGCGATATCGATGCCGTGATGAAAGTTCGTCTTGAACAGGTCGTCTTGAAAGGTCTTTCGGGAAAACCGTTCTAAAAAGCTGTTCTAAAAAGCTGTTTTGAAAACGACATTAAAGCGTCATGGAGCGCTTTTAAGATCGGCGTACTGACTATTTGCACGCGCTTTCAAAATACGTGTTTTATGAGGAGTCTGCCAGTGACGATGAACGCACTGAGCCTTAGCGATGTAACGGTCGACCTTAAACAGCGGCGCATTCTGGAGCGCGTAAGCCTTGAGGTGTCGCCGGGCAGCTTTACCTGCCTGCTGGGGCCTTCCGGCTGCGGGAAGACCACACTGCTGCGCGCCATTGCCGGTTTCACCCCGTTGAGCGGTGGTGATATTCGTCTGGGCGCGCGCTCGATTGCCCACCTGCCACCCGAAAAGCGCCAGACCGCCATGGTATTTCAGTCCTATGCGCTCTGGCCGCACATGAGCGTGAGCGACAACCTGGCCTATCCGCTGAAACTTCGCGGGGTGCCAAAGCCTGAGCGCGTCCGACGCGTCGGCGCCATGCTCGAGCGCCTGGAACTTGGCGGTTTCGAGAGCCGTTCGGTGACCCAGCTCTCAGGCGGGCAGCGCCAGCGTATCGCCCTGGGCCGGGCGCTGATCATCGACCCACCGCTTTTGCTGCTTGACGAGCCGCTCTCCAACCTGGACGCCGCCATTCGCCGTAGCCTGCGAGGCGAGCTTCGTCGTCTGCAGAAATCCCTGGGGCTGACCACCATCATGGTTACCCACGATCAGGAAGAGGCGCTGCAGATGGCCGATCAGATCGTGCTGATGCGTGCCGGGCACGTGGTGCAGGTCGCCTCGCCCCCGACGCTCTACCAGACCCCGGCCGACCTGGACGCCGCACGCTTTCTGGGGGTGGATAACACCATCGAGCGCACCGCCGAGGACCCCGCCGCCCTTCAACACGCCACCACGCTGGGCTTTCGCACCCGCGAAGCGCGCATTCTCGAAGCCCCCTTGGGGGGCGCCCTGCGCCGCCAGGGGCGGGTAAGCGAGTGCATCTACACCGGGGAGGGCTATCAGGTCACCCTGGAAACTCAAGGCCAGACGCTCTGCGCATCCTCGCCCGCGCCGATCGAGCCTGGCCACCTGGTGACCTTGCAGGTACCCCAGAAGGCCTTGATGCCCTTTGGGCCGGATCACCGATATTTGCCATCACTCAACGTACAGGAGCATATCGCATGAAAGTCTTCGCCCTTACTCTGGGTCTTTCTCTGGGTCTTTCGGCCCTGTCAGGCCAGGCGGCGGCCGCCACGACTCTGAACGTCTTCACCGCCGGTGACGACAACATGGTGACCTACGTGAACGAATTTCTCGCCCCCCGCTTTGAGGCGGCCCACCCGGAGGTCACCGTCAGGGCATTGGGCACCGGCCCGGGCGATGCAGGCAGCCAGTCGATCTACGAGACCCTGAATGCCCAGCGCAACAAGGAAACCTGGGGAGTGGACGTGGCGGTGGTGCATCAGCGCATGGCCGGGCAGATGGTGGAAGAGGGGCTTTTAAGCGCCTACACCGACGAACTGGAAACCGCTGAGCTTGCCAGCAGCGAAAACGCCCGCAACGCGCTGGGCGTGGACGTACAGGGCTATGTGATGCCGATGTTTCAAAGCCAGATTGCCCTGGCCTACAACCCGGCACTTCTAAAAGCACCGCCCCAAAGCTACGCCGAGCTTGCCGAGTGGGTGAAAGAGCATCCGGGTGAATTCGGCTATAACGGCATTACGGGCGGCATGGCCGGTGTCGGCTTTGTCTTCGGCTGGATGTACGCCTTTACCGACATGATGGAAACGCTGCAAAACGGCCCCTGGGAGGAGAACGCGGAGGAGCACTGGGCCGAGGCGCTGGAAGGTCTTCGTGATTTCAATGAACACGTCACCATGACGCCGGGCAACGCCGGCACCATGGACGCCATGAACCGCGGCGAGATCAGCATGGGCCCGGTGTGGATGGACATGTACTACACCTGGAAAGCCGACGGGCGTCTGAACCCCGACTTCCGCCTGCTGCTGCCCGAGCCCGGCATGCCCGGCCAACCCATGTACTACGTCATCCCCGAGCGTGCCGAACACGCCGATCTTGCCGCCGCGTTCATTGCGCTGGCCACCAGCCCCGAGGTGCAGGCCGAAGGCATAGTGGGTCAGTTCAACTGGTTTCCCGGCATCGACGCCGAGCATGTCCGCGACGAGTTGAGCGAGGCGCAGTGGGAGGCACTCTACGCCGACGTCTCGCCCGACACGCTCGCCAGCCGTGGCCTTTCCATGCCTCAGGCCGACTACTTTCGCGCCATTCTGGAAGCCTACGAGCGCCAGGTAAGCCGTTAACTTCGCGCGATTCATCCCCGGGGGCGACACCGCCCCCTTCACTGGGAAAAAGCGATCATGACCCCCTCTTCCTCTCATGCCGTGGCGCTGACCCCGCGCCGCCAGCGTTTCAAGGTAAGCCTCGGACCACTGCTGATTCTGCCGGCCATGACGGCTATCGTACTGCTGTACGCGGTGCCGCTGGTGCGCTCGCTGGTCAGCGCCTTTCACGACGGCGACGGTTTCACCCTCGACAACCTTGCACGCGCCTTCACCCTTTACGGTCGCGACGTGGTGTTCTCCATCGGCGTCAGCGCAGGGGCGCTCTTGCTCATTGCCGGCCTATCGATTGCCATTGCAGGCTATCTGACGCTGGGCGCCACGCCCTGGGCGGTACGCGTGCTGCGCTGGCTCTACCGCTGGCCGCTGTTCATACCTTTTGTCGTGGCCGGCCAGCTTTCGCGTTCGTTTCTCTCCACCAACGGCATGATGAACACCGCGCTGATCGAGACGGGGCTGTTGACGGCGCAAGACGCACAGAGCTTTCTGGACTGGCGGGGGCTAATCCTCACCTTTGCCTGGAAGCAGACCCCCTTTGTCACGCTGCTGCTGGCCGGGGCCATGGCCTCGGTCGAACAAAGCCACAGTGAGGCGGCGAGAAACCTCGGCGCCGGGCGACTGCGCTGTCTTTTCACCATCGTGCTGCCCCAGGCCGCTCCGACGCTCTGGGTCGGGCTCATCCTATCGCTGGTGGCCATGCTCTCGGTGCTTTCTGTGCCAATGATGCTGGTGTCGGGCAACCCGAACATGATGACGACCATGATGGCGCACCGGATCACCTATTACGGCGATTACGGCATCGCCAACGCCCTGGGACTCTTCTCCTACGCCTTGACCGCCGTGACCGCCTGGGTCTATCTGCGTCTGACGCTCAGCCAGGAGGCTCGCCAATGAACGCTACGCGATGGGCCTCCCACCTAGGCCTTGGCCTGTTGCTAGGGCTTCTGGCCTTCATCATCTTCGGCCCGCTCTTGAACCTGGCGCTCTGGGCCTTTGCCGAACAGTGGTTCTATCCGAACACGCTGCCCACCCAGTGGGGATTCAGCTTCTGGGAGCGGGTCTTTCGTCCACGCGCCGGGGCCTGGGCGTCACTTTTCAACACGCTTACGGTTGCTCTTTCGGCGGTAGCGCTGGCCATGGCGCTGGCGGTGCCAGCGGGCTATGCCCTGGCGCGTCTGGCGCTGCCCGGCCGCCACGCCATCATGCTGCTGTTCCTGTTGCCCCAGGCGTTTCCCAACCTGCCCATCTTCGTCAATATCGCGGCCATCTTTTATCAACTGGGGCTCAACGGCACGCTGGTCGGTGTGGTGCTGGTGCACACGCTGCCGGGGCTCGTCTATGCGGTATGGATCGCCACTGCCGCGTTCGCCGCCGTGGACCGCTCGCTCGAAGAATCTGCCCGCAATCTGGGGGCCTCACCCTTGCGCGCCTTTTTCGATGTGACGCTGCCTCAGGCGCTGCCGGGGCTGCTCGCCGCGTCCATCTTCGTGTTTCTGGACAGTATCGATGAGTTCACCGGCACGTTTTTCGTCGGCGCGCCGGAAATCACCACGCTGCCGCTTTTGATGTTCAACGCCTCCATGGGCGGGAATTACCAGGTCGCCGCCATTACCGCGCTGATTCTTCTGATTCCCTCCATCGGCTTCATGTTGGTGATCGAGCGTTTTCTCAAAGCCGACGTTCTATCCCGCATCGGCCGCTAGGCCGGTGTTTACCCGAGCTCACCCGTCATGCTGATTGCCCATCTATCCGATTTTCACCTTTTTACGCAGCGCTCTGAAACCGGCGAGGCTCGCGGTGACATCCTTCAGATCCTCGACGTCCTGGTGGCGGATATCCTTGCGCTGAACCCGCCGCCCGATATCGTCGTGATCAGCGGCGATCTGGCCGACGGCGGCACTCAGGAGGATTACCGGGTTCTTGACCGTCTGCTCGCCCCGCTTCCCATGCCGGTTCTGGCCGTGCCGGGCAACCACGACCGCCGAGACGCGATGCGCGAAGGCCTGGGCGCACGACTTGCCGGCCTTTGTACTGGTGGGTTTCTGAACGCCCGGGTGGAGTTTCCCGGCGTAACGCTGCTGGGGCTGGATTCCGTGGTACCGGGCAGGCCCCAGGGAGCGCTCTGCGCCGAGCGGCTGGCGTGGCTTGAAGCGGCGATTCAGGATGCCCAGGCGCAGACGGTCATCGTCATGCACCACCCGCCGGTGGTGACCGGCAACCCGTACTGGGACCCGTATAGTCTGATCGAGGGCAAGGAGCGCTTTACCGAGCTGCTGGCCGACTCGCCCAAGCGCCTGTTATGCGGACACATCCACCAGCCGTTTCATGCCCAGTGGGGGCCGCACTACGTCGGCGTCGCGGGCAGCCCCGCGTTTGAGTACCACCTGAGCCCGGGAAGCGATGCCCCGCCCCGCCACAGCCCGGTGCCTTTCAGCTACCCCTTGCACTACCTGGGCCCGGATCAGACCGTGAGCGTGTATCGCCGCCACGTCTTTCTGTAGACCCGACACAAGAACGCCCGCCGGGCAGGCCCCGGCGGGCGTTCTTGTGTCTGCGCTGGGACCTAGCGCCAGGGCAAGCCTCCAGGCCCGCCCATGCCGCCCATCCCACCGGGACCGCCGGGACCTCCCGGGCCGCCACCACCCATCATGCCGGACATGCCCCGCATCATCTTCTGCATCCCCCCTTTCTGCCCGGCCTTTTTCATCATCTTCTGCATCTGCTTGTGCTGCTTGAGCAGGCGGTTGAGATCCGGCACCTGAAGGCCTGCACCGGCGGCGATGCGGCGCTTGCGCGAGCCGTTGATGATTTCGGGCTTGCGACGCTCCTTGGGGGTCATCGAATTGATCAGGGCCTCGAGCTTGCCCATCTCCTTTTCCGGGCCGGGCCCCTGGGCCATTTCGGCCATCTGTCCCATGCCGGGCAGCTTGCCGAGCAAGCCGCCCATGCCGCCCATCTTCTTGAGCTGCTGGAGCTGCTCGCGGAAATCCTCGAGATCGAAGCCGTCGCCTTTTTTCACCTTCTTGGCAAGCTTGGCGGCCTTGTCCTTGTCCACCGTGCGCTCGGCTTCCTCGATCAGCGAAAGCATGTCGCCCATGCCGAGGATGCGTGAGGCGACGCGGTCCGGATGGAAGGGTTCGAGCGCATCGACCTTCTCGCCCACGCCCATGAACTTGATGGGCTTGCCGGTAATATGGCGCACCGACAACGCCGCGCCCCCGCGCGCATCACCGTCGGCCTTGGTCAGGATCACCCCGGTCAGCGGCAGCGCTTCGTGAAACGCCTTGGCGGTATTGACGGCGTCCTGGCCGGTCATGGCGTCGACGACGAACAGCGTCTCCTGGGGCGAGATCGCCTTATGCAGCGCCTGAATCTCGGCCATCATCGCTTCGTCGATCGCCAGGCGACCGGCGGTGTCCACCAGCACCACGTCATGGAACTGGATCTTGGCGTGCTTGATCGCCGCCTCGGCGATATCCACCGGCTTCTGATCGGAGCGCGAGGGGAAGAAGTCGACCTCGACTTCCCTGGCCAGGGTTTCCAGCTGGTCGATGGCCGCCGGGCGGTAGACATCCGCCGAAACGACCAAGACCTTTTTCTTCTCGCGCTCGCGCAGGTAACGGGCAAGCTTGGCCACCGAGGTGGTCTTGCCCGCCCCCTGAAGGCCCGCCATCAGGACAACCGCAGGAGAGCCCTTGAGAGAGAGCCCTTCGTTGGCCTCGCCCATGATCGCCTCGAGTTCCTGCTGGACGATCTTGACGAACTGCTGGCCCGGCGAGAGGCTCTTGGACACTTCCTGACCGACGGCGCGTTCACGCACACGCTCGATGAAGGCCTTGACGACCGGCAGCGCCACATCGGCTTCGAGTAGCGCCTTGCGCACCTCGCGAAGCGTGTCTTTGATATTGTCATCGGTCAGGCGCGCCTGGCCTTTGATCGACTTCAGCGTCTGGGAAAGACGCTCGCTCAGATTCTGGAACATGGGGCCTCTGCCTTTGTCGCTGCCGCCGGGCGTATACGCCGCCGGACGTGTGTGAGATCAATTATACGCGCTCAAGGCGCGAGTCTCTATGGCTGCAGTGCCACACGGTGCTGTGCGACGCTTTACGATTGGTTATAGTAGGCGCTAGGCTCTAATCTCACTGATTTTTCTTAACGCGCGAGAAGCGCACGGATAGCATCATGCAGGCGCTCCCTTTCGCCACCATCGCTTTTGTACTCTACATCGCCGCAGCCATCTGGCAGGGCATGACGTTGTTTCGCCGGGTGCCGCCACGCCGTACCATGGTACGTATTCTGGGCGCGCTGGGGCTTTTGCTGCACATCCCGGTAGTGGTGCACCTGATGGGGGAATCGCCGGGGCTGCTGCCGGGCTTTACCACCAGCGCCACGCTCCTGATGGCGGTGGCGGTGAACGTGGTGCTGGTGGCAAGTCTCTTCAAGCCGGTGCTGAACGCCTGTATCGCGCTGTTTCCGCTGGCGGGTGTGGCGCTGATCTTCGCCACCTGGCTGCCAAGCCAGGGCAGCCATACGGGGATGACACCCGGCATTCTGATTCACGCGGCGAGTTCGGCGCTGGCCTTTGCAGTGCTGGCCATCGCGGCGGCTCAAGCCGTACTGCTGGGTCTTCAGAATCAGGCGCTTCGTCATCACCATATTCGGGGCATCGTTCAGTCGCTGCCCCCCTTGACCACCATGGAACGGGTGCTGTTCGAGCTGGTCTGGGCGGGCGTGCTGCTGCTGACCGTCTCGATCGCCAGCGGGCTGATCTTTCTGGACAACTTCTTCGCCCAGCACCTGGTGCACAAGACGGTGCTCTCCATCGCCGCCTGGGTGATCTTTACCACCCTGTTGATCGGCCGCTACCGTTTCGGCTGGCGGGGCATGCGCGCCGTGCGCTGGACGCTGGGGGGCGGTCTCTTGCTGGTACTGGCCTATTTCGGCAGTAAATTCGTACTGGAAATAGTCCTCAACCGTTAGCCGCGCCTTGAGGGAGCGTCCTTGACAGACCCTCCTCATACTTCTACAAACGAGCTTGATACGCCATTAAGGAACTTTCGACTTGAGTGACGACTTCCCGTTGGGATTACTGTTTGGCCTTTTAGCCCTGTTGATACTGCTATCTGCCTTCTTCTCTAGCTCTGAAACGGGCATGATGTCGATCAACCGCTACCGGCTCAGTCACCAGGCCAACAGTGGCGACCGCCGGGCCAAACGCGTCATGCGCCTTCTCGCCCGTCCTGACCGCCTGATCGGCGTCATCCTGATCGGCAACAACTTCGTCAACAACCTGGCGGCGTCGATTGCCACCATCATCGCCATTCACTTTTTCGGCGATGTCTCGGGACCTGCGATCTCGACGGCGCTCTTGACCATTACCATTCTGGTGTTTGCCGAGGTCACGCCGAAAACCTATGCGGCGATCAAGCCCGAGCGTATCGCCTATCCCACGTCTGTTGCCCTCGAGCCTTTATTGAAGCTGCTCTACCCGCTGGTATGGCTGGTCAACGCGGTGTCCAACGGGCTCTTGCGCTTGATCGGAGTCAAGAGCGTGGAGAACGGCGGTGACAGCCTGACCCGTGACGAGCTGCGCACCGTGGTGCACGAAGCGGGCACGCTGATCCCTTATCGTCACCGCGCCATGCTGCTGTCGATCCTGGATCTAGAGAACGTGACGGTCAACGACATCATGGTCCCCCGCCACGAGGTGCTGGGCATCGATCTTGACGACCCGCTGGAGGAGATTCTGGCGCAGATTCGTACCAGCCAGCACACTCGGCTTCCGGTCTACAAGGGCGACATCAACAACATCATCGGCATGCTTCACCTGCGCAACGCGGCGCGTTTTCTCTCCCGGGACGAGGTGACCAAGGCGGCGGTGGTGCAAGAGGCGCGCGAGCCTTACTTCATTCCCGAATCGACCCCGCTACACACCCAGCTCTTGAATTTCCAGAAGCAGAAGCGCCGCATCGGCATTGTGGTCGACGAGTACGGTGATGTAGAGGGGCTGGTCACCCTCGAAGATATTCTCGAAGAGATCGTCGGCGAGTTCACCACCGACGTGTCCGAAGACGAAGAGATTCATCAGCAGGATGATGGCAGTCACGTGATCGAGGGCACCGCCAACATTCGCGAGATCAACAAGATGCTGGGCTGGCAGCTGCCCACCGATGGCCCCAAGACCCTGAACGGGCTGATTCTGGAGCATCTGGAGGCATTTCCCGAAGGACCTGCGTCGTTGCAGATCGGCACTACGCGAATGGAGATTCTGGAAATTCGCGATAACCTGATCACTTCCGCGCGCTGCTGGCCGATGATACGCCTGCCAAGGCGTTAGATTGACGTTCGTTCAAGCCTTGCCATGGGGCGTTTTTCGGCGCCGGGCGACATCCTGATCGCCGGCGGTTTTAAGCGCCCGCACCCGAGCTTCCAGATGATGGCGTAGCGTTGTTCCTTCGGCCTCCTGAATCATGACGGGCGGCCCGAAGTTGAGCGTGACCGGGGCGCGAAAGCGCGAAGGCCACTTCTTGAGCGCCTTGCCATTGCAATGGGAGGTCCACGACCCCCAAAGCCCTGACAATCCAGCAGGAATCACGGGAACGTTATCGCGTGCCAGCATGGTCTCGAGACCACGGCGAAAAGCTTGAATTTCGCCATCCGGGGTCAGACGCCCTTCCGGAAAGACCATTACCACATCGCCCTGGCGAAGCGCCTCGCTTACCTTTTCCAGCGTGCGCCGCAGGCCCGCCGGGGTTCGCCGCTCGGACTCGACCGGTATCGCCCCGACCAGCAAGAACCACCATTTGAGCCAGGGGGAGTCGAAGATCGGCTGATCCATCACGAAACGCAGCGGCCGAGGGCTGCCCCCGCCCAGTACCAGCGCATCCATGAAGCTTACGTGATTGCACACGACCAGGGCCGCCCCCTGGGCCGGCACGTATTCGCGGCCGTGGATACGCAGCCGATAGGTTGAACGCATGGCAAGGTAGATGGCGTAGCGCAGTACGTAACGTATCGGCTTGATCACCCTCTTCACGTCTGCGCTTCCTGGGCCCGAAGCCCCGCCAGCACCGTGCTCATCAACTGATCCAAAAGCTCGTCGACCTTGAGTTGCTGGCCTTGCCAGTAGCCCAGACGCTCGTTCAGGCCAAGCTGCACCAGACCGTGCACGCTGCCCCACAGGGTGCGGCCCAGGCGACGCGCTTCCAGGTCATCCAGGACGGGCTGGTAGCGAGTGAGCGATGTTTCCACCTGCGTGAACAGCGCCTCGATCAGATCGCTCTGGCGCTGGTCCAGCTCGCCCTCCTGGGCCAGCGGATAGTCGAACAACAGCTGCCAGCGATAGCAGCCGCGCTCGGCGAAGCGCCAGTAAGCGTGCGCCAGCGCACGCAGCCACGGCTCGGGCTCGTCCTCCACCAGGCTTTCAATGGTCTGCTGCAGACGCGCCAGCGTTTCCACATTGACGTGCTGGAGGAGATTGTTGAAGCTGCCGTAAAGCTTGAGCAGCGTACTCGGCGCGCAGCCTACCTCCCTTGCCAGGGCACGCAGCGATAAACCGTGGACAGGCCGAGAGGCCAGCCACTCATCGCAGGCGTGCATGACCTGCGCATGGAGGGCATCGGGCGCATGCTGTCGGGGACGGGCCATGGCGATCTCTTCAGGTCAGGCAAAAAGGACAAATGCCTCAACGCGCTTAAGCGTGAGCAAGGGGTAATGCAGGATAGGATACCTCACATCGAACACTGTTTTCGATACTCAAACGCTACATTTAGCGTATTCTTGTCCTCTCGAGGTCCCGCAGGTTTTTACCCGGGTAACTGTTCATACGGGCAAAAGGAGACTGGCATGACGGGACGCCTCCACGTGCAGCGCTTATCGCTTTCCCGCCTGGTGCCCGAACTGAGTCAGGACGAAGCCTTCATTTCATCACCCAACCTGGCCCCCCGACAGCCGGTATCGGCCATCCGCATGGAGCAGGGCGAGTACCGTCACCAGCCCCTCTTCTGGGGGTTGACGCCCCCCTGGCTCAAGGTGCTCGACCACGCCCCGCACTGCGCCCGGGCGGAAAGTCTCGGCACGCGGGCGATGTTCGAAGAGGCCTTCAGTGCCCGACGCTGCGTGATTCCGGTCACCGGTTTCTATGTATGGCAACAAAGGCCCGGCGGCAAGCAGCCCTACCTGGTCACCACCACCAACCGCGCCCCGTTTCTGCTGGGCGCGCTCTGGTGTCGTTACCACACCACGCTTACCCAGTTCACCGATTCCACCGCACTGATCACGGTACCGGCCAACGTCTGCCTTTCCTCGCTGACCGACCGCTTGCCGTTGGTCATACCGCCTCAGGCGTTGGCGACCTGGCTTGACCCGCAAAGCCCCCCCTCGCCTCTTCATGAGCTGTTAACGCCGGCGCCCCTGGAACTGTTGGGCGCTTTTCCGGTATCAAAGCATGTCAATAATCCCGCCAATCAGTCGGCGTCCTGCGCTCATCCGCAAGGCCCCATGCTGCGGTGGACCGTGCCACAGGAGTCTTGATGTTACGCCCAAGCGATATTGTCCCTGCCTTTGCAATGCGCTACGCCCTGACCGGCGCGGTGCTTGGCCTGACCTTGTATGCTCCCGCCCTCTGGGCCGAGCCGACACCGGTGGCCGAGGCGATCACCCCCATCATCAGCCCTCATGATGCGCGAGACTACCGGGTACTGACCCTGGAAAACGGCCTGCACGCGCTTTTGGTAAGTGACCCGGAGGCCGACAAGGCTGCTGCCTCGATGAACGTGCGCGTGGGCAGCGCCCAGGACCCGAGTGATCTAGAAGGGCTGGCGCACCTTCTGGAACATATGCTCTTCCTCGGCACCACGCCTTACCCGGAGCCCGATGCCTATCAAAGCTACATAGCCAACAACGCCGGCTCGCATAATGCCTTTACCTCCCAGCAGGACACCAACTACTTCTTCGATGTCGCCCCCGACGCGCTTCCCGGGGCCCTTGACCGCTTCAGCGCCTTTTTCCTCTCCCCGCTGTTCAACGCCGACCAGCTCGAGAGCGAGCGCAATATCGTCCACTCCGAATACATGGCCCGCATTCGCGACGAGTCCCGCCGTGAAAATGACGTGCTCAACCAGGTACTGAACCCGGACAACGCCACCACCGGCTTTGCCGTCGGCAGCCGCGAAACGCTGGCAAGTCCGCCGGAAGGCGAGACCAGTCTTCGCGAACGGATCATCGACTTTTATCGTCACCACTACGATGCCAATGTCATGAACCTGGCCGTGGTCGCCCCTCAGCCATTGGATACCCTGGAAGAGTGGGTGGTCGAGCGTTTTGCCGACATTCCGGATAATGGCCTGACAGCCCCCACCATCGAGGCCCCGCTTGCTTTGAGCGATAACCTGCCGATCTATCTCGAGCGCCAGTCGCTTCAGGACCGTCGCCAGCTCAACTTCTATTTCCCGGTGCCGGACCCGACCAATGACTACCGCAGCAAGCCCTCGCAGATGGCGGCCCATCTGCTGGGCGATGAAAGCGAAGGCAGCCTTCTAGCCGCGCTGCGCGGGGCGGGACTGGCGGACGGGCTCTCGGCCGGAGTCGGCCGAGGCGACGGTGAGCATGCGCTGTTCATCGTATCGGTCAGCCTGACGCCCAGCGGCGCCGAGCGAATCGAGGATATCCAGGCGACGCTGTTCGCCGCGGTGGACGAGATTCGCAGTGAAGGTATCGATCCGTGGCGCTATGACGAGCAGGCCAGACTTAGCGAGCAGGCATTTCGCTTTCAGCAGCACGGCGCCCCGCAGCAGGAGGCGACCCGTCTGGCCATGAGTCTTTCACGCTACCCGGTGGAGGATGTGCAGTACGCCCCCTACCGCATGGACGGCATGGACCGCGAGGGCCAGCAGGTCTATCTGGATGCACTGACCCCAGAGAACATGATTCGCGTCTACTCGGCCGGGGAGGTCGAAAGCGACACCGCCTCCCCCTGGTTCGACACCCAATGGCGTGAACTTCTCGTCCCCGAACAACCCGGCCAGGCCCTGGGCGGGCTGACGCTTGCCAGCTCCAACCCTTTCATTGCCGGCGACCTGGCCCTGGAAGAGGGCCAGGACGAGCAGCCGAGCCTTTTGATCGATACGCCGTCCTTTACCGCCTGGCATATGCAGGACAGCCGCTTCAACACGCCAAGCGTCGAGTGGCGCATAAGTCTTCAGCACCCAAACTCGAGCTATTCCGCCGAGGAGGCCGTGCTGACACGCCTGCTTTCCGGCTGGCTCAACGACAGCCTGAGCACCTCGCTGTATCCGGCCTGGCTCGCCGGCCACTCCTTCAACGCCTATCCCCACGCCCGCGGAATGACGCTTGCGTTCTCGGGCTGGCGCGACGGCCAGACCCCCTTCATCGAGCAGGCGATCGAGCAGTTGAAAACCGCCAGGATCACCGACGAGATCTTCGAGCGGGTCAGCTATCAGCTTCAGCGCGAGTGGCGAAACGCCCCGCAGTCGTCGCTGTATGGTCAGGCAGGACGCGTCGTGGGCGAGGCATTATTGACGCCCCAGTGGAACAGCCGCGAGCTTCTGGACGCGAGTCGGCGCCTGAAGCGCCATCACCTGGAAGACTTCCGTCGGCGGTTTCTGAGCGAGCTCTACGTGGACGCCATGGCGGTGGGCAACTCAAGCCCCGAGCTTGCCCGTGAGCAGGCACGGCGGGTCCGCGACGCCTTGACGCCCCGCCTGAGCAGTGCCGATATCGCGAATCTTACCCCGCTTGCCATCGAGCATGGCGGCGAAGTGTTGCACCCGGACAGCGCACGCGATGAGTCGCTGGTGCTTCGCTATGTTCAAGGGCGCGATCAGAGCGAACAGGAGCAGGCCACACTTGGCGTGATCGCTCAGTGGCTGAGTACGCCGTTCTATCAGACTCTGCGCACCGAGCAGCAGCTTGGCTACATTGTCAACGCCAGCTACTCCTCGCTTCTAGAAGCGCCGGGGGTGGCCTTTATCGTGCAATCTGCCGAAGTCCAAAGCGATGAGATCGCCCAGCGCATCGGCGCCTTTCTGGACGATGCGACTCAGGAGCTGGAAAGCCTGGATGACGCGGCGCTGGCGCCGCACCGTCAGGCAGTGGCGGAGCGGCTCAGACAGCGCGACACCAGCCTGGGCGAGATGGCCAACCGCTACTGGCAGGCCACCGCCTACACCCCGGTGCGGTTTGATCGCCAGGAAAGGTTGATCGAAAAGGTGTCGACGGTGAGCGTCCAGGATATCCAGGCAGCGTGGCCGGCCTTGATGGCCCATACTCTGGATGTGCGCTTTGACCCGGGCGACGCACCCAGTGACCCGGGTGCCTACCGCGCCACGCTTGAGCCTTTCGCCAACACCGCCGAAGCGCCCTAGGCATCAGGCGTCACCCCAAAGCCCCGCTCAGGCGTCGAACGCCTGGGCGGGCAGCATCGCCTCGACGTACATCACCACCTCTTCAAGAATCTGGCGCTGATAGTCGGTGAGCGTCTGCTGGTTATAGCGCTCGATTTCCCGGGCGAACGCCTTGAGCGTAAACCCGGAGAGGGCCGGGTCGTTCAGCCGCATCCAGCGAAACGCCTCCCACTGCTCGCGCTCCTCGCCTTCCAGGGTCTCGGGGTAGTTGCGCGCCCTGAAGCGAAACAGCATCTCCTCCAGCCGCGGGTCCTGAAAGGGGAAGCGCCGGCCCACCAGATCCCAGGAAGGCATCTCCCGTACGCGCTCCATCTGCTGGCGGTCCGCCTGAGAGAAAAAGCTGCCCGAATAGAGCATCAAGTCCGGATCCTGAGGGGTATCGTCAAAGCCTGCCTTGAAGACCTCGGCCACTTTCTGGGCGATGGCCGGAGCATCTTCGCGCAGCGCTTTCCAGTGCTGGCGACACTGAGCCACATCCACCCCCACGCGCGCCTGGATGTCGCCGTACTCGCCTTTTTTCGGCCCTTCCACGTCCTTCAACGCCGAGGCGGGAAACACCACCGGGCAGCGGTTGATATGAATCACCTTCAGCGGGATACGCGATTCCCCTTCGGCGAGATCCTGCTGACTGACGAATACACGCTCGCGAATCTGCTCGGCACTCAGCGACTTGAGTTCGCCCGGGTCGACACTCAGGTCATAAACAATGACGCCATTGGGGTTGGTGGGGTGCTCGGCCAGCGGCATGACCAGCGCGCTGCAGGCGCGGCTGGCCGGGTAGCGCCGAGATATGTGCAGCACGGGCTTGGCACTGGCCACATCCAGCTGAGCGGCCACGGCGCGTTTGCCGCGAAGGCCCAGCAGGTAATCGAAAAGCTTGGGATTTCTAGCCTTCAAAAGGCGCGCCAGGGCAATGGTGGCACGCACATCGGCCACAGCGTCGTGAGCCCCCTCATGGGCGATACCGTTGGCCGCGGTCAAGTCTTCCAGCTTGAAACTCGGCGCGCCGTCTTCGCGTCTGGGCCAGGTGATCCCCGTCGGGCGCAGCGCGTAGAACGCGCGTACCACGTCGATCAGATCCCAGCGGGAGTTACCGTTTTGCCACTCCCGGGCGTAGGGGTCCAGGAAGTTACGATAGAAGAGATGCCGCGAGACCTCGTCGTCAAAACGCAGGCTGTTATAGCCCACCACGCAGGTGCCGGGTTCGCCCATCAGCGTCTGGATCCGGCCGGCGAACTCGGCCTCCGGCAAACCGTGGCGCTGGGCTTTTTGCGGGGTGATGCCGGTAATCAGGCAAGCAACAGGATGAGGCAGGGCGTCGTCGCCGGGCCGGCAGTAGATCTCCACCGGCTCCCCCATTTCATTGAGTTCGCTATCGGTGCGAATCGCGGCGAACTGGGCGGGGCGGTCACGGCGCGGGTCGGCACCGAAGGTCTCGTAATCGTGCCAGAGAAAACTGGCAGGGGCGGCGTTGGCTGGCGCCATGGGCTAGTACTCCCGTGAACATGTTCTTGCCCTTAAAGCACTGACGGGCATAAAAGTTCTAGCCTAGCACAACCCGCGCCAGCCTCGGCGCCTCTTGGCGCCTAGTCTTTGGGCAGAGTAACGTTGAGCTCGAGCACCGAGCAGTTATCCTCGCTATCCAGCGACACCTGAATGGCGTCGTCGGCCACATGAACGTAGCGACGCACCACCTCCAGCAGCTCGCGTTCGAGCATGGGCATATAGTCGGGCTGGCCGCGCTGACTGCGCTGGTGAGCCACGATGATCTGCAAGCGCTCTTTGGCCACCGAGGCGGATTTCTTGCGCTCGCGCTTCAAGAACTCCAGTAATTTCATCGACGACCTCCCCCGAACATGCGGCCCAGCAGGCTTCTGCGCTGAACTTCGTGAAAACGCAGCGGAATTTCTTCACCCAGCAGGCGCGATACGGTATCGGCGTAGGCCTGGCCGGCATCGCTTGAAGCGTCGTGGGTAACGGGTACGCCCTGGTTGGACGCGCGCAGAACCGCCTCGGATTCCGGGATCAGCCCCAGAAGATTGATCGCAAGAATCTCTCGGATGTCCTCAAGGGTGAGCATGTCCCCCGACGTCACCCGGGACGGGTTGTAGCGGGTAATCAACAGATGCTCCTTTACCGGGTCGAGGCTTTGTTCCGCCCGCTGGGTCTTGGAGCCCAGAAGCCCCAGAATCCGGTCCGAGTCGCGCACCGACGAGACCTCAGGGTTGGTCACCACGACCGCTTCGTCGGCGAAGTACATTGCCAGCTGGGCGCCGCGCTCGATCCCCGCAGGTGAGTCACACAGGATAAAATCGAAATCGTTTCGCAGCTGCTCCAGAATTCCGGCCACACCTTCCTGGGTAAGGGCGTCTTTATCCCGGGTCTGCGATGCCGGCAGAATAAACAGATTTTCCACCCGCTTGTCGCGGATCAATGCTTGATTGAGGGCCGCCTCGCCTTGAATGACATTGACCAGGTCGTAGACCACGCGGCGCTCGCAGCCCATGATCAAATCCAGGTTACGCAGGCCCACGTCGAAATCGATCACGACGGTCTTCTTTCCGCGTAACGCAAGCCCGGTCGCTATAGCGGCAGCGCTGGTGGTTTTACCGACCCCTCCTTTACCTGAGGTCACTACAATAATCTTGGCCAAGAGTCGCTTCCTTTCTGAGATCGCACGTCACCCGGCGGTTTTGGCCGTCATCGTGCGTGACGAGAACATCGATGTCATTGATATGACGTGTTGAGCCTACTGTAACGAAAAGTGGCCGCCACGTCGCTAAGCCTGAAGTAGCAGTACCGTTGATATATGTTATGCCAACGATTTAATTTCAAGCTGTTCCTGAGAAAAATGAACCTGGGCTGCACACCCCAGAAGCTTGGAATCGATGTCTTCAAGGCGCTTGTAGTTGCCCGCCACCGACAAAAGCTCCGCCTCGAGTTCGCGACAATAGATACCCGCCTGGGTATTGCCGTGAATCCCCGCCAGGGCACGCCCGCGAAGTGCGCCATAGACATGGATACTGCCCGCCGCCAGTACCTCGGCGCCGGCATTGACCGCCCCGATCACCACCAGATCCCCTTCCGCTGCGCTCACTTGCTGACCAGAACGCACAGTGCCGCGAAAAAGCCTTGTCGCCACCGCTGCGGGGTCGCTTGCCAGCTCGGTGGAATGAGCAGGTTCGGGCTGCACTGAGGTGCGCTCCACGCTTTCAAGCGTGCGGGCGCGCCCCTCTTCCACGGGAGCGAACCAGCCAAGGCCCAGTGCCCAGGCGGATTGGCGAACCGGCTCCGGGCCGCCGCGCACCGCGACCGGCAAAAGCTTGTGATCACGACATACCGCGCAGATGCGCTCCAGCGCCAGATGAGGCTCATCGAGTTTTTCCACGCTCAGCACAACCGGTGTATGCTGAAAGAATGCGGGGGATTGTGAGAGTTTGCCGGCCAGTTGGCGTCTGATCTGCTCGGGGTCGGCACTGCTTAACTCCATGACGGTCATTGGCAGCATGCCGCCTTTGAAGGTAAAGGCGTTATCGGCACTATCGGCATTGAGGCTCATGGCCGAACTCCATGTCATGTTCAGGTAAGATAAACGTAGCGCAATCTCGCGCCGGGGATGTGAAAGCCCGCCGGATTCTCAGGGCGGCCTTACATGCTACTGGCAAAGCTAAGCGACAGCGCCGGTGACTGCAACTACCAAAGCACCGACGGCTGATTTTTTTCACGCGACGCACCTCTTGCAGGATGATTCATGCACGGACTGTTAAGACGCCTGTTCGCGCCTCGGTGGCGACACCCCGACCCCGAGGTCCGTCTCAAGGCACTCGACCAGCTGGACCCACAACAACCCGACCAGCGCGATGCCCTGAAAGCGCTTGCCGACGACCCGCGAAGCGACATTGCGCTTGCCGCGCTTTTAGCGCTGGATGATATTCACACGCTCGTGAGCCGTTTCCCCGACCATTGCGAAGACACCGACTGGTTCAACGCTACACTCGAGCGCCTGACCGGCAAGGCAGGCCAGGCAGACCTTCATACTCGCAGCCAGCTTGTGGCCACGCTCGCCCACACGCCGCTTTTAAACGAGACGGCGCTGCACGGCGATAATCTGGATCTGCGCTTGACGGCCCTGGCGCAGCTCGAGGCGGATAACGACCTGATTTACCAGGCCTGCCACAACGGTGTGGCAAGTGTTCGTCATCAGGCTGCACAGCGCATCGAAAGCGAAGAGAGCTTGAAGCGTCTGCTGAAGGAAGCGCGCCGTGACCGCCAGGTAATGCGTCTGGCTCGAGAGAAGCTGACCAAGCTTCGGCATGACGCCGAGTGGTTCGAGCAGCAAAAGGCGCGTCGTGAAGAACTTCTGGGCAAACTCGAACAGCACGCAAGGGCTCCCTGGGAGCCGCTTTACGGCGGGCGTCTTCGCCACCTGGAGCGCGAATGGCGCCAGCTGGATCATTCGCCCGACCCTGACGAAGAGCAGCGTTTTCACCAGGCCTTGCTCGGCGCCCGCAAGACCTTGAACGATCATGAAACCCAGGAGCAGGCCCGCCAGCAAAGCCTGGTGCGCCGAGCCGAGGTGGACAGCACCCGTACCCAGCTTCTGGAAGGGCTCGAGGAAACGCTCGCCGGGCTTCACCACGCCAAGGCCATCACCGAGCAGGATCTCGATAGCCTGCGCGCCCAGCGCCAGCTGCTGGGCCAGCGTTGGCAGTCGCTTTCCGACATCCACGCCCCGCCGGAGGCAATCCAGACGCGCTATACCCAGGCACTTCTGGCGTCTGAGCGTGTCATGGAGGCCTGGCAGCGCTGGCAGATGCATCAGACGGCATTCGAGCACGCCGTGGCCAACCACGACCACCAGGCGCTGGCCGTCCTCATCCCGCAATGCGACTGGCCCGAAGGGCTGGCCAGGCCCTCGCTTTTGCAGCGCGGCGCCAAACTCCTGGAACTTGCTCAAAACCCAAGCGAGCAAGCGACGCCCTCGCCGGGTGCGCTCGAAGCCGAGCTGGATAACTTCGAGCATATGCTCGAGCGCGGCGCGTTCAAGAGTGCCAGCCAGCTGCATCAGCGTTTGAAACCCGCCATCGAGTCGTTGAGCACCGCAGAGGCCAAAGCATTGAAGGCGCGACTCAAGCATCTAGGGGCCCAGCTGGCCGAGCTTCGCGATTGGCGCGGCTTTGTGGCCGGCCCCAAGCGCGAACAGTTGAGCCAAGGCATCGAAGCGCTGGCCCAGGATCATCACATGGCCGAGTCGGCGCTGGACCGCCACCACCGCCAACTGGTGAAAGAGTGGAAGTCGTTGGGCGATGCAGCCGCCAACCGCGAACTCTCGGCGCGGTTTCGCGCCGCCTCGGACCGGATTCATGAACGCCTGGCCCCCTGGCGTGAAACGCTGGACGAAGAGCGAAAGACCAACCTTCACCGCCGCGAAACGCTTTGCGAACAGCTCGAAACGCTTCTGGAGCAGCCTTCCGAAAGCGCCGACCCGGATATATTGCGCGAGATCCGCGACAAGGCACGCCACCAATGGCGTGACTACTCGCCCGTTCCCCGGGAGCACGCCGAGGCCATCGGCCGGCGTTTTGGCAGAATTCGTCACCGGCTTCAAGCCTTGATCGACCAGCGCGCCGAGCAGATCGCCGGTCAAAAGCGCGCGCTGATCGAAGACGTCCAGGCACTTTTACACGCCACCAGCCCGCTTGACGAGCGTATCGAGCGCGCCAAGGCGCTTCAGCAGCAGTGGCGTGCCCTGGGACGGGCGCCCAAAGGGGAGGAGCAGACGCTCTGGAAGCACTTTCGAGGCGCCTGCGATCAACTGTTCGCCCAGCGCGACGCGCACAAAAACGAGCAGGCGGCCCGTCAACAGCAAAAACTCGACGACATGCAGACCCTCATCGACCAGATGGATAGCTGGCAGCCTGCCCAGGCCGCTGACGCTGCAGTACTTGACGAGTTTATGCAACGCGCCGGCCGGCTCGAACCGCTGCCGCGCAATCGGCGAAGCGAGGGTATGCAGCGCCGGCTGAGCGGTATCGTTCGCGCCCGACGCGACCGGCTGAACCGCCTGGCGGTGGCGGATACCGTGGCCCAGTGGCACGCACTGCTGCCTCTGGTCAAGGCGCACCTGGCCGCCGACCAGCAGGCCCTCGAGCAGCAGACATCTCACGCCGTCGACGCCGCCGAAATCCTGAACCAACCGCTTTACGGGGCCTTTCTAGCCGCCCATCAGCGCCGGAATGCCG
Organism: Vreelandella xerophytica; assembly: GCF_968048975.1. The sequence goes on from NZ_OZ309106.1 coordinate 3,227,059, forward strand.
TCCGCCAGAGCGCGGCGCAAATACTTACCGAGCAGGCGCGCCTAGAGATGCACGAAGCGCTGGCACGGCTACGCGTTCATCTTTCCCTGCTGGCGGTAGGCAGCGTCAAGCCTCAGGACGAGCCACTGCGGCTGGCCATTCAGGTCGAGCGCCTGAATGAAGGGCTGAATGGCGAGCGCACCCAGGCCGAGGAGGCGCAAGGCATACTCGCCTCGCTGCTGGCATTAGGCCCCTTGCCGCGCGAGCTCTGGGAACAGGAGGTGGGCGAACTGGACACCCTGATGGGGCGCCTGGCGCAAATACCGACCCCCTAGCCTTGCGGGATCACTCCATAGAAAAAGGGAGGCTTTTGGCCTCCCTTTTTTCTGCGCTGACGTCTGCATGGCAGTGTACGAATTGGCGGTGCGCCAATGGCTAGCCCATGAACTGGCCACCGTTGATATCGATATTGGCGCCGGTGATGAACCCTGAGTCCTTGTCGGCCAGAAACGCGACCAGCCGGCCAATCTCTTCCGGCGTACCGTAGCGTTTCACGGGGATGGTTTCCCGAATCGCTTCGCGTACCTTCTCGGGAATATTCATGATCATGTCGGTGGCGATATAGCCAGGCGATACGGTATTGACCGTAATTCCTTTCGTGGCGGTCTCCTGGGCCAGCGACATGGTCAACCCGTGCATGCCCGCCTTGGCCGCGGCGTAGTTCACCTGTCCGAACTGTCCCTTGCGCCCGTTGATGGAGGAAATATTGATGATGCGTCCGTACTCCTGCTCGAGCATCGTGTTGATGACACTGCGACACGTATTGAAGACGCTGTTCAGGTTGGTATCGATGACCTCTTCCCACTGTTCATAGGCCATCTTCTTCATCGTGCCATCGCGGGTGATGCCGGCGCAGTTGACCAGAACGCTGATGGGACCGTGAGCATCGACGATCTCGCGTGCGCCGTCCAGACACGCCTGATGATCCGATAGATCGACGCCGGAAAGCGCCATGTTGTCGAAGCCGTCCGCCTTCTGGCTTTCCAGCCAGGTCTTGGCCTTTTCCGGGTTTCGATATCCGGCCACGACAAAGTACCCCGCCTCGGCCAGCGACCGACAAATCGCCGTACCGATGCCACCCGTTCCACCTGTTACCCAAGCAACCTGGGGTTGATTAGCCATTGACTACCTCCCTGATATGACAAATGGCTTGGACTCAAGCACGCTCAAATGGCGTCGCAAGCCATCCAGAATTGGCGCGTAAGTCCCATCCTCACCTACCGCGCACAGTATTGTTATCTACCACCTACAGACAGTAAGCTTTTTCCAAGGCGTAAGGAAAGCATAGCGTTACTCCATTAATGTTGCAGCTTGATAACACAAACGCCTTTTGACGCATTTTTCGTCAATTAAGAGTTGACGCAGGCTCAGACTTAGGTAGAATACGCCTCACGTTGATGCGGGGTGGAGCAGTCTGGTAGCTCGTCGGGCTCATAACCCGAAGGTCATCGGTTCAAATCCGGTCCCCGCTACCATCTTCGATAAAAAAGCCGCTACCGAAAGGTAGCGGCTTTTTTGTGTCCGCGATAAGGGTCAGGCTTTTCAATTCCGGACGTCCACGCCGTTGCCATCTGATCGTAAACCTTTACGCGACCCATTCCAGAAGTGGGGTTACGTACGATCATGCAGGAATTCACGTAGATACGATAACGTGAAGCCTTCAAACGTTCGTCAGGCTGACACGATTGAAAAACGAATCGTAATCAAATCCAGCACACTCCACTAGTGCGTCCAGCTCGAGCAACTTGATCTTGTTCCTGCTTTTCCTGATCATCTTCTTTTGTTCCAATGCAGTCATGCATCGGCTCACGTGGACACTGGTAATGCCCAGCAGCTCACCTATTGTCTCTTGCGTCACCAGGAAAGGGAATTCGTTTGAAGAAGCCAATCCCTTGAGCTTGCACCTTGAATAGATTTCGAGCAGATAATGTGCAACGCGCTCCTCGGCTCTGTGATGGGTGCAGCTTCTCAATCGTTCAAGTGCAACATTATCATTAACCATGATATACGAAATGACAGCTTTTTTAATATCCGGGCGGGTCTTGTAAAGATGATGCAACCTGTTGACTGATACTTCTTCGATATGGCAGTTCTTGAGCGCCATCAAAGTGATATCATGATTGTCAAAAAATATTTCCCTTAACCCCACGATATCCCCGGGCATGAAAACATTACAAATATCACTACTCTTGTTTTTAAAAGGATGAGAAACACTCACCCACCCTTTTTTAACCAAAAAGAGTTTAGCACGCCCTTTGCACAACGAATGGACTGTTTGATTTTTCCTTAAAGCCAGGGTACTGGTTCGCATGTTCTCCAAGGCATGTAGCGATTCTTCAGTCAAGCTATCATGCAAGCTCAATGATTTTGCGAAAGAAAAATCAGCATCATGGGTCAATGCAAAGTCAGACAAGACAGTGAAGCCATTATTCACAGCAGCTTCATCAGTATGAAAACCATTGTAATGGGTCATCATGCGTCTACTCCTTTCATCTTTTAAAGTTGTACAAGCACGAATCCGTGTACATGTTTTTGGCAGAACCAAACAACTAAAATCAATGTAATAAAGATTGATAGTATATATAAACACTATCAATAACCTATTTTAATTGAATTAATATTTAGAAAATAAAAAACAACCCTCAATATGACCTTGACGGGTTGCTTAAATCGTCCATTCCTGTGGTTTTCACAGGATAATAAAAGTTACTACCGGACAAGAAACTGGTGATCATTCTCAACAAAGTTAATTACCTACAGGGGTATAACCATGGTTGAGATGCTTAAAGTCTGCTTTTCAGCATCCTTTTGACCTGTTACGCAATGTCATTGTACTGGTTAGCCGCGCCTTCAAAAAACGCGCTGGCTCCCTGATCGGCGTTCTCTTGCACATCGCTGCAGTACTGAGAACACTGATTCGCGCCTTGTGAGGCATGATAGAGAGCACTTACCAGATCAAAATCCTTATCTTCAACCGGCTTGATCATACTAACCTCCCGTGTAGAGCACGGCTTATGTCAATAGCTTGAAAACACGCTATTCTCAGCCATTACCGCCATGGCTATTCTGGCCGCCTTTCTTGCCAGCTTCGGAGGCGCGCTCAGGATCGTTTGCGAAGTTGCCACCGCTTTCTTGACCACCCTTTTGGCCGTTATCCTCATAAAACTCCTTATCATGAGAAGCTGAGGTAGCATCCCCGCCTTTTTTACCCGCCTGCGCCGCGCGCTGAGGATCGTTGGCAAAATTTCCACCACTCTGTTCACCGCCTTTACGGCCAGCTTCCTCACGCGACATTTTTTGATCCTGATTCTTATTGGTCATGGCGATTACTCCTTCATTTACATTCGATTCGTTTATTCACTCGGCCGTTGTTGCATGAGTGAACATTATTGAGATTAATCGTCGCTCAAGACACTTCAAGAGCTCAATACTCAAACTTGACCACTTTAATATTTATCAATACATGCCATCTCCTTAAACTTGCAAAGCCTATTCTTACCAATAGCTTAAAGAAAACAAAATACAAATATCAAAAAGTGCGACAGAAACACCGTACGGTCATCTTTATAAACTCTAAAACGGCTCTCTTTCTCGGAAAAGATTGATGCTACATCTAGTATTCTCCAGCAATGAAGAGTATTAGTTTTTATAATTTATATTATTGCCTGTCCGGCATATCAAGGAGAGATCTAATGTCTGCCAGCGCCACTCCCACAGCAGGCCTGGATCTCTATTGCGCCATGGATATCCCTATATTTCGTCTCAATGCGACCGAGTGGAAAAGAACGTCTTTGTTTCACGCTTGATGCTGAAAAAGACCGTATTCATGAAGGGCGAGGAAGCTCCAGACTCTTTTACGATCATACAACCTTCACTTGTGAGCATGCCGCGCCTGAACGGATTCAAAAGATGCCATTTGGGGAAGGCGGCATTCAGGGTCTCGATGGCAAGATTCATAGAGAGCGTAAGGCCCTGTTTCTTTCAGTAATGACGCAGGCACGTATCGATATGCTCGTACAGCTGGTTCAGCGGCGCTGGCATACGCGTTTAAATCACCTGAAAGCGCAACCGCTTCGCCTACTCACCGAGCTTCATTACGTGCTTTGCCAGGCCGCTTGTGACTGGTGCGGCATTCCTTTACAGAATATGGAGGTTCCAAGGCTTACTCAGAAACGGGTGTTGATGATCGAGGGCCGCGGTGCTGTAGGCCCCAAGCATTGGTCCAGCCGTCGTGCACGCCACCAGACTGAAGATACGCTGATCGAATTGATCGGCAGGTATCGTGACGGGGCTCAAAAGATGGGCTCTACAACGCCGTTTGCCCTGTTCGCCGACTTTCGTGACGCTGAAGGCCAGCGACTGGCAAATCGTGTGGTCGCCGTGGAGCTACTCAATATCATTCGCCTCCTCGTAGCCGTGGCGCGGTACATGGTGTTCGCCGTCATGGCGGCTCATGAAAACCCTGAGTGTCATGAAAAGCTGAAACGCTCCGACTCGAACCTCTACAGACGCCACTTCATACAGGAGGACAGGCGTTACTACCCGTTTTTTCCCTTACTGACGGCCTTGATCAAGAAGGACGTTACCTGGCAGGGTCACCACTTCAAACGTGGCTGGCGGGTGGTTCTCGATATCTACGGGACCAACCACGATCCTGGCCGTTGGGAAACGCCCGAGCGCTTCGAGCGCTCGATCCGGTAGCCATCGTTTGAGTGAAGCCCGGCATTCACCAGAAGGCTTGCACAGAGCTTGCCGTCCACCACCCGCCACTGCTCGGCGGTCGGGTTGAGCCGCGCCAACTGGTTGGCCAGTTGCGATACCTCCGTGTGCTCGGCCAGATCGGTCTTGGTAATCAGCAATTTATCGGCCACGGCGACCTGCTGCTGCGATTCATCGTGGGCGGCGAGTGTCGCCGCGCCGTTCACCGCATCCACGCAGCACACCACGCTATCGAGCTTGAAGCGCTGCACCAGCCAGTGATCTGTCATCAGCAGTTGCAAAATGGAAGTGGGTACCGCCAGGCCCGTGGTTTCGATCACCACGCGACAAGGTGCAGGTTTTCCCTGAGCCTCGAGGTCATCGAGCGCCTCGCGCAGAGTGCGACTCAAGTCACCGCGCAGCGTACAGCACAGACAGCCGCTGCTCATTTCGATGATGGCCTGCTCGTCGCTCTGGGTAATGAGCTGATGGTCGAGACCGATATCGCCGAACTCGTTGATGACCACCAGGGTATTGCGCATGGAGGACTGGCGCACCCAGCGGTTGAGCAGCGTGGTCTTGCCGCTGCCTAGAAAGCCGGTGAGCACGTTGATGGGGATGAGCGCTGGTGAGGTCACGACAGGAGTATCCATCACGCCGGGTCGATGGTCATCAATAGCCGCTTTTCGTGGCCATCGAGCGCCGGACTTCGGTGCACCAGGCCGCGCTCTTCGCACCCTATCCAGCCGCTGCCCTTGACCAGCGCGATATCTCCGCTCGACAGCCGCTGAACAGCACCTGGATCGGTGACGATCTCCGGGCGCTCCGGGCGCGGCGCACCGAGCCCTGCTCGGTTGATGGCGTGCTCCGGCAGCCACTCGCTGCCCGGGCCCACGTAAGTACTCACCAGGCGCACGGGCAGGTTGTCGCAGTGAAAGCGCGGGCACATCGCACTATTCAAAAGCCGCAGTCGAATGCCGAGCGTTTCAGTCTCGAACAGAAAAGCGATGACGGAGGTGATGGTGGTGATGTCCTCGATGAGCGCCTCGGGCGCCGGCAGGTGGCGGCGCAGATCAGCAATGAAGGCGTCATTGACTTCGCCCAGCCAGCCAAACTGCCAGGCGCGCTCGGTCTGACACTGCGCCTGGGCGCTCAAGGCAATATCCGCCGGCAGCGGCCGCTCGAGAATGGCGATGTTGATCGCCTCCTCGAAGATGCGTGGCAGCACGCTGATGTCGTCACCCGCCGCGACGTGGGCGGGCATGAGCGGGCGAGAGGCAAGTCGTGACGTCATGGCGTTCTCCAGCAAAGTGATGGGTAATTCAGGGTGCGTTACGTTCGCGCCTTCACGCGATGAGCCAGCCGGGCCCCCTGGCTAGCCAGGGTGGCCAAAAGGAAAAGCACCGCGGCCAGCGTCACCATCGTCGGGCCGGTGGGCGTGTCAGCCACGTAGGCCGCCTTGAGCCCGCCGGTCACCGCGATGAGCGCCACGGCGGTGGCGCCGACCGCCATGGCCTCCGGCGTGCGGCAAAATGGGCGTGCCGCCGCCGCCGGAATGATCAGAAGTGCGGTGATCAGCAAAACGCCCACCACCTTCAGCGCCACAGCCACCACCACGGCCAGCGCCAGGGTCAGCACGAGCTGCTCACGGCGCGGGTCAATGCCGCTTGCGTAGGCCAGCTCGTCGCTCAACGTGGCCATCAAGAGGTAAGGCCAGCGCCAGAATAAAAGCGCCAGTACCAGCGCGGCGCCGCCGCCAATGACCCACAGATTGGCCTTTCCCACGGCCAGAATGTCGCCGAAGAGATAAGCGCTCAGATCGATACGCACGCCGGAGAGAAACGACACCGCTACCAGCCCCACCGCCAGCGCGGCGTGGGCGGCAACTCCGAGCAGCGTGTCCATGGCGTAGCCCCGGCCGCTGAGCAGCGAGACACCGCTGGCCATGAGCAGCGCCACCACCAGCACCCCGGCAAAGATCGAGATGTTCATCAAAAGCGCCAGCGCCACGCCGAGGATCGCCGCGTGGGCGGTGGCGTCGCCGAAATAGGCCATGCGTCGCCAGACAACGAAGCAACCAAGCGGGGCACTCGCCAGCGCCACCAGCACCCCGGCCAACATCGCGCGCATCATGAAATCATCCAGCATCGGCGCGCCCCTCGTGCTGATGACGATAAAGTGCCAGGGTGTTGGCGCTCTTTTCATCAAAAAGCGCCTCGCCGAACAGGGCCTGATAATCCGGCGAGGAGGCCACACGCTCGGGCTTGCCTTCGCAGCACAGCGTGCGGTTCAGGCACACGACGTGGTCGGCGGTACGCATCACCACGTTCAGGTCATGGCTGACCATCAGCACGGCACACCAATAGCGCTCCCGCACGGCTTCGATGCGTTGGTAGAACTCGGCCGTGCCGCGCTGGTCGAGCCCCTGGGTGGCCTCATCGAGAATCAGGATGTCCGGCCGAGCGAGCAGCGCCCGCGCCAGCAGCACGCGCTGAAACTGCCCGCCGGAAAGATGGCTCATCGTCGCCGTCAGAAGATGTCGGGCGCCGGCCTCCTCGAGCACACGATCCACGTCGCGCGGGTCATGACGGCGCGGCAGATCGATGAAGCGCTTGACCGTCATGGGCAGCGTCGGGTCGAGATGAAGCCGCTGGGGCACGTAGCCGATGCGCTGCCCCGCGCGCACGCAGACACTGCCTGAGGTAGGCGTTATCGCGCCCACCAGAGTCTTGACCAGGGTCGACTTTCCCGACCCGTTGGGCCCGATCAGCGTGAGCACCTGATGGCGGTAAAGCGTCAGGTCGATATCCTGAAGCACCCGCTCGCCGCCGAATCGGACGTTCAGGCGGGAAACGGTAACGAGCGCATCGCTCTGTGCGTATTGAGCCAATCCCATGAATAACCATCGCTTACTCGATATTTGTTATGTTATAACATATTTTTCGGCGAATGACGACCATCTCGTTCGACGTGTCGAGCCGCCCGCCCGGGCGACCTCGCCCTACCACCCTTCGGGAGTACAGCATGCAGTTGACGCGTTTATCATGGCCCTTGCTGGTGGCTTTTCCGGCCGTCGCCCTCGCGAACCCGCCGCGGGTTGCGGTGGATATCCCCCCGGTTCATTCACTGGTCGCCACGGTCATGGGCGAACACGGTGCACCAACGCTTTTCATCCAGCCCGGCGCCTCGCCCCACGGCTACTCCCTGCGCCCTTCGGAGGCGCAAATCCTGAACGATGCCGACCTGGTGGTCTGGGTGAGCAATGACCTGACGCCCTGGCTCACCACGCCGATCACGAACCTCGCCGGCGACGCCCGTCACCTTGAACTCTTGAATGCGCCCGGCACCAACACGCTCGAGTACCGCGACGGCGCCACGTTTGATCTGAACGATAACGACGGTCACGCGCATCACCATGGTCATGACGATCATGATCACTCTCATGAACACGAACACAGCCACGAGGGCACGAACCCCCACGCCTGGCTCTCGCCGGACAACGCCAGTCGCTGGCTTGCGGTCATCGCCGAGCAGCTTGGCGAGCTCGACCCGGACAACGCCACGTCTTATCGCGCCAACGCCGCCCAGGGTCAGGCCGAGCTGGACGCCCTGAAAGCACGTCTGCAAACTCAGCTTATTGATAGCCACGATACTCGCTACATCGTCTTCCACGACGCCTATCAGTACTTCGAGGAGGCCTTCGATGTGCCCGCCGCCGGGGCGATCTCGCTGGGCGACGCCTCCTCGCCCAGCCCGGCGCGCATCGAAGAGCTGCAGAATCTGGTGAGTGAGGAGAACATCCAGTGCGTCTTCAGCGAGCCCCAGTTCAACGTCCAGCTCGTCGATAACGTCTTCGGCGACACCGCGGCGACTATTGGCGTGCTCGACCCGTTGGGCGTCGGCTTGCCGGTCGGCGAGACGCTCTATTTTACCCTGCTCGAACAGATTGCCGGGGAGATCAAGCGCTGCGGCGAAGCCTTTTGACCGCCGCCGCACCCGCTATACGACGGTAGTGAGAGCGGGCGCCGCTCTACGCCTCGCGGTACAAGTATGATAATTTTATCAATTCATCATACTCCTGACGATTACCGAGGTGGCCGTGCGCGCAGCTCCTGGTGCCCTGTTGGCACTCTTCTTGACCCTGGGGCTTGCCTGTCAGGCGCCCGCCCAGACGCGACTTGAATTTTCCTGGCCAACCAACGTGGGGCCGTTGAACCCGCACCTTTACACACCCAATCAGATGTTCGCCCAGGCGATGGTATACGAACCCCTGGTGAAGTATCAGACGGATGGCACGGTGGCGCCCTGGCTTGCCGAAAGCTGGGAGGTATCCGATGATCAGCGCACCTACACCTTCCATTTGCGCGAGGGCGTGCGCTTCTCCAACGGCGAGGTCTTCGATGCAGCAGCGGTCGTCGCCAACTTCGAGGCGATTCTGGCCGCCCCCGCCCCCCACGCCTGGCTCGAGTTGATCCATCAGATCGATTACGTGCACGCGCTGGACGCATACACTGTCGAGCTGGCCCTCGAGGCGCCCTATTACCCGCTGCTGCAGGATCTCACGCTGCCCCGCCCCTTTCGCTTCGTGGCACCTTCGCAGCTGATCGGGGAAACCTCCGGCGACGGCATTCAAGCGCCGATCGGCACCGGCGCCTGGGTACTCGATGAAACACGCCTAGGCGAGTTCGATCGCTTCACGCGCAACGAGCGTTACTGGGGCGAGGCGCCCGCTTTCGATGAAATCAACGTCAACGTCATCGGCGACCCCAATACCCGGGCCATCGCGCTGCAGACCGGCGATATCGACCTGATCTACGGCTCGGAAGGCCCTATCTCGCCGGATACCTTCGAGCGTCTGGCCAACAGCGGGCGCCATAGCACCGCGCTTTCCGAGCCGATGGAAACGCTGATGCTGGCGATCAACACCCAGCGGGGCGCCACAGCGGATCTGGCCGTGCGCCGGGCGATCAATCACGCGGTGGACAAGGCCAGCATCGCACAGAGCGTCTTCTACGATACCCAGCGCGTCGCCGACACGCTCTTCGCCCCCGGCGTGCCTTACGCCGATGTGGGCTTGCCCCCCTATGCGTTCGACCCAGCCCGGGCCGAAGCGCTTCTTGACGAGGCGGGCTGGACACTGGACCGCGGCGTTCGCGTGCGCAACGGCGAGCCGCTACAGATCGACCTGGTGTTCGTGGGCAACGATGCCGTGTCGAAATCCACCGCGGAAATCATCCAGGCGGAGCTGGCGGACATCGGCATGATGGTTCGCCTGGTCGGCGAGGAGGAGAGCAGCGTCTACGCCCGCCAGCGCGACGGTCGTTTCGGGATGATCTTCAACCGCACCTGGGGGGCGCCCTTCGACCCTCACGCCTTCATCAGTGCCATGCGGGTGCCCGCCCACGCCGATTACCAGGCGCAGCTGGGCCTGCCCGACAAGCCGGAAATCGACGCCTTGATCGGAGAGATTCTGGTTTCAAGCGATGAAGCGCGCCGCCAGGCCCTCTATGAATCGCTTCTGACCCGCCTGCACGAGGCCGCCGTCTATCTGCCGCTGACCTACGCCAACGTGCTCGCTGTGGCCGCGCCCTCGATCGGCGAGATTCACTTCGGCGCCATGACCGGCGAAATTCCCTTCGAGCGCTTCACCCCCGAGGCAAGCCGCTGATGGCGGGGTTCATCCTCAGACGGCTTTTGTTGCTGCCACTCTTGTTGCTGGCGGCCTCCGCGGTGATCTTCCTTCTGCTGCGCCTGGGCCCGTCGGACCCGGCCATGGACTATCTGCGCCTTTCCAACGTACCGCCTACATCGCTGGCGCTCGAACACGCCCGGGCCGCGCTCGGGCTCGACCAGCCCTTGATCACCCAGTACCTTCAGTGGCTCACAAGCGCCTTGCGGCTGGATTTCGGCCTTTCCTACGCGACCCGACGCCCGGTGTTCGATGACTTGATGCACTTTCTGCCGGCCACCCTCGAGCTTGCTGGCGTGGCGTTTGTGCTCACCCTTGTCGTGTCGATCCCGCTGGGGCGCTGGGCGGCGCGGCATCCTCATCGCGGGCCGGACTACCTGGTGCGGGTGATCGCCTTTTTCGGCGTCTCCATGCCCAACTTCTGGCTGGGCTTTCTGCTGGTGCTGCTGTTTTCGGTTTATCTGGGGTGGCTGCCGCCCATGGGCCGTGGAAATGCGGCGCACCTGATCATGCCGGCGGTGGCGATCTCGCTGATGTCGCTTTCCATCAATGCGCGGCTTCTGCGCGCCAGCATGCTGGACGTTGCCGGCCAGCGTCACGTCAACTACGCCCGCCTGCGTGGCCTTGGAGAGCGCGACGTGGAGCGCAGCCACGTCTTTCGCAATGCGCTCTTGCCGATCATCACCGCTACCGGCATGCATATCGGCGAGCTGATCGGCGGTACCCTGATCATCGAGAGCATCTTCGGCTGGCCCGGGGTGGGCCGCTATGCGATCTCGGCCATTTTCAACCGCGACTACCCGGTCATTCAGTGCTTCACCCTGCTGATGGTGACGATTTTCGTGGTGTGCAACCTGGTGGTCGATATCGTCTACGCCTGGGCTGACCCGCGCATTCGCCTCTCACGGGAGGGCGTCGAATGAGCGCGCTGGCCGCCGCTTCGATAAAGCCTGCCTGGGCGCTCTGGCACCAGGCGCGCCTGACCACGAAAGTGGCCCTGCTGCTGGTGGCGGCGCTGGTGGTCGCGGCGCTGTTCGGTACGGGGTTTTCACCCTACGATCCTGACGCGATAATGCTGGCCCATCGGCTTCAGCCGCCAAGTCCTGAGCACTGGCTGGGCACGGATCATCTGGGGCGCGACATTCTCACCCGGTTGGTGGCGGGCACGCGGGTATCGCTCGGGGTGGTGGCCATTACGCTCTTTCTGATGCTGGCGCTGGGTATTCTGGTGGGCGGCGCGGCCGGGGTCATCGGCGGGCGCACGGATCAGGCCCTCATGCGCGTGACCGATATCTTTCTGACGTTTCCCACCTTCGTGCTGTCACTTTTCATGATCGGCATGCTGGGCACCGGGCTTGTCAACGTGATCATCGCCATCGCGCTTTCCCACTGGGCCTGGTATGCGCGCATCACTCGCGCCGTCGTGCTGTCGCTCAAGCACCGCGATTTCATCAGCGCCGCCACCATGGCGGGGGCCGGCCGCTTGCGTATCTTTACTCGCCATCTGCTGCCGGGCACCCTCTCGCAGCTGGCGGTGCTCGCCTCACTGGATATCGGCCATATCATGTTGCACGTCTCGGGGCTCTCCTTTCTGGGTCTGGGGGTGGCGCCACCAACGCCGGAGTGGGGTGTGATGCTCTCGGATGCCCGTCAGTTCGTCTGGACCGAGCCGCTGTTGATGCTCTGGCCGGGGCTTGCGCTGTTTGTCAGCGTCATGGCCTTCAACCTTCTGGGCGATGCCTTGCGCGATCGTCTCGACCCTCACCTTCGCCGGGAGCCTTTGAATTGAATTCTCCACGCCCCCATCGCACCCTGGACCTTGTAGGCATGACCGTCGACACACCAGGCGAGCGCCTGGTGGACGGCGTCTCGATCAGCCTTGGCCGCGGCGAAGTGGTCGCGCTGGTGGGCGCCAGCGGCTCGGGTAAATCGCTGACCTGCGCGGCGGCGCTGGATACCCTGCCCCCGGGCACCTGCAAAAGCGCCGGCGACGTCACCCTCGACGGCGCCCCGATCGCGGCTTCGCTTTTACGCGGGCGGGTGGTGGCCTCCGTCATGCAGAATCCACGCAGCGCATTCAACCCGGTGCGCACGCTTCATGATCACGCCTTCGAGAGCCTGAAAGCGCTGGGGGTTCCCAGAAAGACACGGAGGCTGCGCATCCATCAAGCGATGCTCGATGCGGGCCTTGAAGACCCCAGGCGCATGCTGAAGCTTTACCCTTTCGAGATGAGCGGCGGCATGCTTCAGCGCATGATGATCGCTCTGGCGCTGGCCAGCGAGGCGCCGTTTCTGTTTGCCGACGAGCCGACCACGGATCTCGACGTGGTCCATCAGCGGGATATCCTCGACTTGCTGGCAAAGCTTCGCGAGCGCTTTGAACTGGGCGTGCTGCTGGTCACCCACGATATGGGCGTGGTGGCGCACCTGGCCGACCGGGTGGTGGTCATGGACAAAGGCAGCGTCAAGGAGAGCGCCCCGGTGGAGGCGATTTTCGACGCCCCTCGCCATGACGTCACCCGCCGCCTGGTCGAGGCGCACCTCTCCCTTTATCCGGCCAGAGACACCTTATGATGAGCTTTTTATCGACCCGGAACCTTGGCCACACCTACCCGCGCTTCTCGCTTTTCAGAAAGCGCCCGACGCCCCCAGTACTTGACGACGTATCACTTGCGATAGCCAAGGGCGAAACGGTGGGGCTGCTGGGGCGCAGTGGCTGCGGCAAGAGCACCCTGGCGCGCCTTTTGACCGGGCTTGAAACGCCCACCCGCGGTGCGGTGTCCTTTCAGGGCAACCCCCTCTCGGATTTCGAAAAAACCGATTGGCTCTCGTTTCGTCGCCGGGTCCAGATGGTTTTCCAGGATCCCCATGGCGCCGTGAACCCGCGCCTGACGGTTCATGAGATCCTCTGCGAGCCCTTGATACATCTAAGCGGATTGCCCAGGCAAGCGTACCCTGCTCGGGTGGCCGAGCTTCTTGACGCCACCGGCCTTGAGCGACGAATGGCCAGGCGCCGACCTTTCGAGCTCAGCGGCGGCCAGCTTCAGCGCGTGTGCATCGCCCGCGCCCTGGCACCCCGGCCGTCGCTGATGATACTCGACGAGGCAGTTTCCAACCTGGACCTGCACCTGCAGCTTCAGATGCTCGAACTATTCAGCACCCTCAGACGCGAACATGACGTGGCGTTCCTGTTCGTCACTCACGACCTTCGTCTGGTCGAGCGCTTCTGCTCCCGCGTGCTGGTAATGGAGCGCGGAAAGGTGGTGGAAGACAACCCCGTCGACACACCGCTGACGCTTGTCTCTCGCGAAGGGCGCACACTTTCACAGGCGGTGCTGCCTGCCCTTCCCAGACGGTTGTTAAAAACGAGGGAACGACTCGAGCACGCTCGGGTCTTTTAACCGCTACGCCCTTCATCTTTAAAGGATATGATCGAATGAAAAAGAGCGCTATTTTGCTGAGCCTGGTAGGCGCCCTGGCGGCGCAGAGTGCCTTCGCCCAGGAGCAGGCGTGCTCCACCGAGGCCCTGATGGCCGCCAATCAGAATATGTACGACCAGTTTGAAGCCTACACGGCCACTCAGATGGAGCAGGGGCAAAGCATTGAAGAAGTGACCACTTCCATGGAACAGATCACCGAGGCGGGCGATGCCGAACAGGTGCTAAGCCGTCATCAGGCCGAACTCGAGATGATGGCGCCCGGCTCCGACCACCAGCCGTCCCAGGCGCTTTGCGACGACATGTACACCATGCTGGATCAGATGCAGGCCGAGCTCGACGCACGTCAGTAAGCGCTCTTTCCTTTTCAGGCGGCGTCGTTGAATGCCCTGGCGCCGCTTGAATATCCCCTGCCTTGCCTACATATCATGTGCCATGCTTGTCTTATCATTTCTTTAGCAGAGCGCAGAATTCTACATGTCGATCATTGACCCCCGCACCGGAAACACGCTCACCGCCGAGCCCACCCCCGAGACATCAGAAGCTCGCCACGGCTCAACCGCCGTGTCCCGCGACGATGTGATCATCGCGCTGAGCCCGGCCAATATTCAACAGGTACTGGAAGCCTCGAGCCAGGTACCGGTACTGCTGAGCAGCGTCTCCCCGAGCGATGAGTCCTGCCGCCAGCTGATAACGGTGCTCGAGAAACTGGCACTCGAGTACGCCGGCGCTTTCCTTCTGGCCACGCTGGATGCCCAGGCGAACCCTGAGATCGCAGCACAGCTGGGGGTGCGTTCGGTACCGGATGTGAAACTTGTCAGCCAAGGGGGCCTGGTCGACAACTTCCAGGGTGCGTTACCCGAAAAAGAGGTGCGCGAGTGGCTCGGGCGCTATATCCCGGCTCCGGAAGATGCCCCGGCAAGCCCGGAGGAGCAGGCCGAAGCCGCGCTGGCCGACGGCGATACGGCCACCGCCAAGGAAATCTATCAAACGCTGATCACTCAGTACCCCGACTACCATGCCTACCAGATCGCCTTTGCCCAGGTACTGGTAACGGAAGGCCAGCTGAGTGAGGCACGCGGCGTGCTCGACAACCTGCCACCGGAAGAGCGCGACGCCGCTTCCGCCCGGGGCGTGCGCGCCAGCATCGAATTCAGCGAGCAGGCTCTCAGTGCCCAGGAGATCGCCGCCCTGGGGGATCGTGACGACAGCGAAGCCCGCTACCAGCGCGCCCTTCGCCAGGTAGCCGACGGCGACTACGACACGGGTCTTGAGGGGCTTCTGGCGCTGATGAAAAGCGACCGTGCCTTCAACGACGACGCCGCCCGCAAGACGCTTTTGCAGGTATTCGATGCGCTAGGCGCCGATCATCCCTTGACCGTCGCCTACCGCCGCAAGCTTTTTGCCCTGCTCTACTGATCAGCCCGCGCCAAGCACTGCGTCCATCCTTGATAGTGCCGCCTCCAGCTGGGAAGCGGTGGTGCCGAAGTTGAGCCGCACAAAGCCGGGGCGGCCAAACGCCGCCCCGTCGGAAAGCGCCACGCCCGCCCGCTCTTTCAGCGCCTGATAGGGCGAATCTCCAAGACCTGCCTTGCGCATGTCGAGCCAGGCCAGGTAGGTGGCCTGCGGCTCGCTCATCTTTACACCCGGCCAGCGGGCCACGTACGCCGCCAGCGTTTCGCGATGACGTCTGAGCGTCTCGAGCAGCGCCTGACGCCAGGGTTCACCCTCGCGGTAGGCGGCTTCGGCGGCTACCAGCCCCAGCACGTTCACCTCGGGTAAAAGGCCCTTGCAGGCAGTGGCGAAGCGTTTTCGCACGCCCGCGTCAGAAATGATTGCGCAGGCGCTGGACAGCCCCGCCAGATTGAAGGTCTTGGAAGGCGCCCACAGGGTGATGATGCGCCGGGCGAGTTCTGGAAACATCGCCGCCAATGGCCGGTGGTGGGCGCCTTGTTCGAGTAAAAGATCGCAGTGCAGCTCGTCCGATACCACCCAGAGATCGAAGCGCTCCACCAGTTCGGCAAGGCGTGCAAGCTCTTCACGACGCCATACCCGGCCGGTAGGGTTGTGGGGATGGCACCAGAGCAGAATGCGCGTCTGTGGAGTGATCGCGGCCTCCAGCGCCGCCGTATCGAGTCGCCAGGGCTCACCGGGGCCGGTGGGCTCTGCAAGCATTGCCTGCTGCGCCACGCGCCCGGTTCGCTCGGCCACGGCCAGAAACGGTGGGTAGATGGGGGCCACGGTCAATACGCCCTCGCCAGGCTCGGTCAGCGCCAGCGTGGCAAAATGCAACGCCGGCACCACGCCCGGCAGCCAGTGCTGCCATTCGAGCTCGATGGGCCAATCGTAGTGGGCGATACTCCACTGGCAAAGCGTTTGTTTGAGCGAGGCGGGCACTTCGCCGTAACCGTACACGCCATGATCGACGCGCGCCTTCAACGCCTTGATGACCGCTGGCGGCGAGCGAAAGTCCATATCCGCGACCCAGAGCGGCAGCATATCGCCTTCGTAGCGATGCCATTTTTGCGACGAGTAGCCGCCTTCGGGGTGGCGCCGCTCGACAGGCGTGGCAAAATCAAAGGCCATAAGACTTCTCACTTATTGCTAAAAGGTTGATGACGAGCATGGCGCAAAACGACTTTTACACCAAGGTGCGCGCGGGCTTTGCAGCGCTCTTGCGCCAGTGGCGCTCGCTTGGTCAGGCGGATGCCGATCAGCTGGCGCTTATTCTGGCCGAGACCGCCCGCGTCGCCAAGCTGGGCGCGCCCCAGGCAACCCCCAGCGGGGCGGAACTGGCCCAGTGGAGCGAAAACGACAAGGGCGACATGCCGCTCTGGGCACCGCGCACCGCGGTATTCCTGCTCAACCAGATGCCCGCTCGCCCGGTCCCGCAAAGCGAGGAGGAAGCCTGCGCCTGGGCCTACTGCTGGCTCAAGAACCGCGCATTCGACTCCTTGAGTGACGCTGTTGAGGCGCTGCCCGCTCATCTCAGGGCCCCTCTTGAAGACGCACTTCAAGCCGCCTGGCGCGACCAGCAGGGCCTTCGCCTGGTGTGAGAGTGTTCATGGCCTAACGTTTGTGCGTGGGCGATTTAGGCTTGAAACCGGCGGGCTTGGTGGCCAGCCAGCTAACGAAGGCGCCAATGGCCGGGTCGCGGCCCAGCGCGTCCAGAGTCGGGAAATGATCGGCCAGCTCGCGCTCGCTATAAAGTCTGTGGATATGCTTATGACAGGGATGGCAAAGCCAGACGATTGCGGTCAGACGCTCTTCCCGGCTGTAGCGCTTTTTATAGCGCGGCTTGTTGTGCAGGGTGCGAGGGATCAGGTGATGCCTGGTCAGCGCAGCGCCTCGCTTGCAAAGCTCGCACTGAGTGGGCCTGGCAGGTGGCGAAAGCGCATGACTTGATCGAAAAGCGGCATCCACGAGTGCTCTGCGCTCCTGGTCAGAATGGCTGAAAGACGTAGACAACAATGGTTAATCAATTATAAGGATAGTCATAGATGCTGGAAGTTCCGATCAGTTGGCAGCTTGCCAAGGTAGTGGTGTCCGTGAGCATGGTGCTGGGCCTGGGGATGATTGCGGTGCGGGTGAGCCCGCGAGTTGCCGGGCTTTTGGCGGGTTATCCGCTCGGCACGGCGCTGGCGCTTTTCTTTATCGGTCTGGAGATCTCGCCGCTGTTCGCGGCACAAAGCGCCGTGCATACGCTAGCGGGTTTTACCGCCACCATGGCGCTGGGGGCGGGCTACTGGCTCTGTGGTAAAAGGGCCGGGCTCATCGGCATATGCACGGGTATCGCAGGCGGCATCAGCGCCTGGTTTGCCGTCAGTGTGGTACTGGCCCAGTTTGACTTCACACGGCTGTCCGGCACGCTGGTCACGCTTGGCGCCATCGTGTTTTTCAGCTGGCTCTTTCGGCGCATTCCCGAAAGCCTGGCCACTACGCGTCCGCCGTTTTCCTGGAAGGCTCTATGCCTGCGCGCTCTGATGGCCACGCTGATCGTGTTCGCCATTACCAGCCTCGCCCACTGGGTGCCCTCGGCCTGGGCGGGCACACTTGCCGCCTTTCCCATCACCATGTTGCCCTTTTTGCTGATTCTGCATTCAAGCCAGGGGCCCGGGCCTACCGCCACGGTCATCAAGCACTACCCCATGGGGCTTGGGTCGCTTTTGTGCTATGCCTTGTGTGTTTCCTACACCTACGAAAGCATCGGGCTGGCCCTGGGCACGCTCGCCGGCTTTGGCGTGGCAACGCTTTGGCTCGTCGGCTGGATGCAGGCTCAGCGCTGGTGGGCCCGGCGGCGTCCTGCTCACCCGCAAACCGGTTGACCAGGCGCTTGCCAGGGTCGATGCTGAACGATTGACCAACCACAGGGCTTCGACCATGTTCACCCGTACCATTGAACCCGCTTTCTACGATACCGATGCATTGGGCCACATCAACAACACGCGCTTGCCCGCCTGGTTCGAGCTGGCGCGTAACGATCTATTCAAGCTTTTCACGCCGGATCTTGACCCCCGGAAATGGCGGCTGATGATCGCGCGCATGGAGATCGACTACCGTGCTGAACTGTTTTACGGTCATGACATCGAACTGCGTACTTACTTGACGCATCTAGGCAACAGCTCGTTCACGGTTACCCAGGAGGCGCATCAGTTCGACAAGCTGACCAATATCGGGCACACCGTCATGCTGCAGTACGACCATCAGACAAAGCGCGCCGTGCCTATTGAAGGCGAGCTGCGCGAGGCGCTGACAACCCATCTACAGGATGCGCCCGCTTGATGCACCGCCCGCGCGAGGCACCACCAGGAGCACTCCATGGCTATCCGCTACAACCTCTGGCTAGATCCTGACAATACGGCCCAGCACCGGGCCGTTGAAAACGATCTGGAGCGCTACTTCATGGAGCGCTTCGCCGACTACCCCCATATCCGCTTGTTTGGCGCAGACCCCTACGATTATGATGCCCCGTTCAATCGCCTGTACGACGCGCTGATGACCCGCGCCGCCGACTACTGCGAGCGCACCTGGTGTTACGTGGCTTCCCCCGAGCAGCTCAATCGCTGTTTTTTCCGTGCCGTGGGCCGTTCCAATAAATTTGTTCAAGATGAGCAACACTAAGAGATTTTCCGATGGTAATGCGTACCGACCACGCCCCCGATGAGCGCCAATTGGCCATTATTACCCAGCAGCTTGGCCGGGCGCCTCGCGGTATCGAAGCCGTCGCCGCCACCGACCGACACGGCACCCCCCTGGCGCTGCGCATGGCACCGATCGTGGATGGAAAACCCTTTCCCACGCTTTACTGGCTCTGCTCTGACGTGCTGAAAGTCGAGATTTCCCGGATCGAGGCGGTGGGCGTCATCAAATCCCTGGAGCAGCGCCTTCAGGATGAGCCCGAGTTTCTACAGCGTTACCAGCAAAGCCACCGCGATTACGTCCACGCCCGCTGGTCGTTCATGAGCGATGCCCAGCGCGAGGAGGTGGCGCGCCTGGGCTACACGGATGTACTCACCGAGCGCGGTATCGGCGGTATCAGCAACTGGCAGCAGATACGCTGCCTGCATACGCAGTATGCCCATCACCTGGGCGGTCATAACGTGATCGGTGCGTGGATGGATGAGCATTACCAGATTGACCAGTACGTGAAGTAACCCAACAAGCAAGGAATCGAATCGATATGTCGCGCATCTGCGTTTATCTCGGCTCTCGTGAGGGCAAAAGCCCTGCCTTCATGCAAGCCGCCCGACAGCTTGGCGAAACACTCGCCGAACGCGGTCATACGCTGGTATACGGCGGCGCGCGCATCGGGTTGATGGGGGCGCTTGCCAACGCGGCCCTGGAAGCCGGGGGCGAGGTGATCGGCGTGATGCCCACTCATCTGGTGGAGCGTGAGCAGGCCCATTTTGGCCTTAGCGAGCTGATTCGCGTGGCCAACATGCACGAACGTAAAGCGACCATGGCGGCCAACGCCGATGCCTTCATCGCCCTGCCCGGCGGTATCGGCACCTTTGAGGAGCTGTTCGAAATCTGGACCTGGGGTTATCTGGGTCTGCACGAAAAACCCCTGGCCTTGCTGGATACTCAAGGGTTCTACGCGCCGCTGCTGGCGTTTCTGGATAACACCGTGGAGCATGGCTTTCTAAGCGCCCCTACCCGGACCATGCTGCTGGACGCCGATACGCCCAAAGCCGTTGTTCAGATATTGGAAAGCCAGCTAACCTGAATACGTTCTGTCAAAACGCAAGGAGCGCCATCATGCACGCCATCAGCTATCAGCAGGGAAGCGCCCTTTGGGCCGAGGCTCCCGATCTTGCACCGCTCAACCCAGGCGAGGTCAGCATTCGCATCGCCTGGGCCGGTGTCAATCGGGCGGATCTGGTTCAGAAAGCGGGCCATTACCCCCCGCCGCCAGGCGTGACCGAGACCCCCGGGCTTGAAGTGAGCGGTGTGATCAGCGCCGTTGGTCCGAACGTCGAGCGCTTTCGCGAAGGTGATCGCGTATGCGCACTGCTCGCCGGGGGCGGCTATGCCGAAGCGGTCAATGTGGATGCCCGGCAGGTTCTACCGTTACCCAGAAGCTTCTCCCTTCGCGATGCTGCCGCCCTGCCCGAAGTGTTTGCTACCGCGTGGCTGAATCTTTTCATGGAGGGCCAGCTTCGCGAGGGCGAGCGCGTCTTGCTTCACGCCGGCGCAAGCGGTGTGGGTACCGCGGCCATCCAGCTGTGCCGTGCGTTCAACAGCCCCTGCTTCGTGACGCTGGGAAGCGAGGATAAACTGGCGCGCTGCCTGGAACTAGGCGCCGATGCCGGCTGGAATCGCCACGATGGCAGTTTTGTCGAGGCGGTGAACGCATGGGGCGGCGCCGATGTCATTCTCGACCCGGTAGGCGGCGAGTATCTGGGCGATAACCAGAAAGTGCTTCAAACCGATGGGCGCCTGGTGCTGATTGGCGTGATGGGCGGGGCGAGCGCGACCCTGGATATGGGCCGAATGCTGATGAAACGCCAGCGAATCCTCGGCTCTACCCTGCGCGCTAAACCGCCCGCGGCCAAGGGCGCCATTCTGGACGCGCTCTATACGCATGTCTGGCCGCTTTTGGGAGACGGCGAGATTTCCGCGCTTGTCGACCGTACCTGGCCGATCGGCGACGTCGAACAGGCGCACGCCTATCTTCAATCGGATGCCAGTATCGGCAAGGTGCTGCTTTCGGTAAGCGGTGAGGGCTAGCCGTTTCTAGGGGCTTTTTCTGGTTACGTCCTGAAGGTCGGCACGGGTGCGCTGATAGGTCAACTGCAGCAGGCGCGCATCGTCGCCGGCGCGGTGGCGCTGAATGGGCTGGGCGTCGATGATCGCCTCCTTGGTCTGGCTCCAAAGCGCCTGCTGTGACTCGGTCAGCAGGATGCGCAGCGCCTCGAGGCGAAAGCGCGGCAGCATACCGGCGTGGTGAAACAGCAGTGAAAGCCAGGTGTTGTCGTACCCCCAGCTATCGCTATAGGCCTTGCCCAGTTCGCGCAGCTCGTCATTGAGCCAGTGGGCGATCTGATGGACCGGGTACCCTTCCTGAAAAAGCCGCTCCCGGGAAATACCGTGCAGAAGCTCGGCCTTGGGGTCCCAGTGCGTCCACTCATCGAGAGGCTGAATCAGA
Source organism: Vreelandella xerophytica (assembly GCF_968048975.1). Next base: position 3,248,570 of record NZ_OZ309106.1, read on the forward strand.
AACGCACAGCAGCTCCCATCCGCCCGAGCCAGACCGATCTCGATGGGATAGCTGCCCCGGCCAAAGCCCGAGGCTTCGATATCCAGGACCGTGGGCAGCGCATCGGCGAAGGGAATTGTCATGCGCTCACCGTCACGCTACGGCCATCTGAGGTGGGCCTGCCATACGTCGCCAGTAGGCGGCCTGTTCGCTATCGACGGCAAGACCCAGCTCGCCGAGCCGATACGCCTTGGAGAGACGCTCGGCAGCCAGCTTGTGGCCTGCCTGAGCGGCGCGGGCATACCAGGTCACCGCGTAATCTTCCCGGCACGGGTACTGCACGCAGCCGTGCTCGTGTATCTGGGCGGCCTGATACTGGGACTGGATATCCCCGGCCTGGGCGGCTTCCAGTACGTAGCGTGCCCCGCGCGCCTTGTCCTGAGGCGACAGGCTGCGCTGAAACAGCATCTGCCCGTAGGTGGAAAGCGCGTCCGGATGCCCGGCCTCAGCGCAGCGCTTGTAAAGACGCATGGTCAAACGCTGGGTACGGGGCGAGTGCGGTAGTAACCACCGGGAACGTAACAGTTGTTCGGCCAGGCGAAACTCTAGCCGAATAAACAAAGATGATGCCTGCGGCATGGCAAACCACCCTGCCTATCTGTTGAGATCTTTAGCTAGCCGGACTACCTGAAATGGCTAACCCTACGGTAAAACCGACCTGTGGCCGGTGAATGGGCTGGCAAGCATACGCCTGCCTTCGCCTGGACTCAACCCCTGTGCATTTGCTGCTTCAGGCCAGCCTCGTTAACATGCCTCTACCCCGTTGCGTTGCAAGCGCCATTGCCAGCCTGCGACAAGACAATCCCGCCTTTGAAGGAGTTGAATATGCAGACCCGTCCACTCGGCAGAACCGGTCTTGATGTCAGTCGTCTGTGCCTGGGCACCATGACATTCGGTGAACAGAACAGCGAAGCCGAAGCCCACGAGCAGCTCGACCGCGCCGTGGCCTTTGGCATCAACTTTATCGACACCGCCGAAATGTATCCGGTTCCGCCCAAGGCCGAGACCCAAGGACTGACCGAGCGCTATGTCGGCAGCTGGTTGAAGGCGCGTGGCGCCCGGGACGATGTGGTTCTGGCCACCAAGGCCGTAGGCCCCGGCGTCGAGCATATTCGCGGCGGCTCGCAGATGAACCGCAAGCACCTTCACCAGGCAATCGATGCAAGCCTTGAGCGCCTGCAAACCGATTACGTGGACCTTTACCAGCTCCACTGGCCGGAGCGCAAGACCAACTTCTTCGGCCAGCTTGGCTATAGCGTCGCCGACGACAGCGACGTTACCCCCCTCAAGGAAACTCTCGAGGCACTGAAAGAGCTGATGGATGCGGGCAAGATCCGGGCGATCGGCCTGTCCAACGAGACGCCCTGGGGTGTGATGCGCATGCTGCAGCTTTCCGAGGAGTTCGGTCTGCCTCGTGTAGCGTCCGTTCAGAACCCCTACAACCTCCTGAACCGCTCCTTTGAAGTGGGGCTTGCCGAAATTGCCCACCGCGAAGAGGCAGGGCTCTTGGCCTACTCGCCTTTAGGCTTCGGGGTACTCTCCGGCAAGTACCTAAACGGTGCGCAGCCGCCCAAGGGCCGGCTGACGCTTTACGAGCGCTTCAAGCGTTATACCTCGCCTCAGGCAGAGCAGGCCACCCAGGCTTACGTGGACCTTGCGCACAAGCATGGCCTGGACCCTGCGCAGATGGCGCTGGCCTTCGTCAATTCCCGTCCGTTCTTGACCAGTAACATCATCGGGGCCACCACCCTGGAGCAGCTCGAATCCAACCTGGCCAGTGAAGCCTTGAAGCTGGATGACGCGGTGCTCGAAGGTATCGAAGAGATTCATCAACGTATTTCCAATCCCTGCCCCTAGGCGTTTGCGAGGCGATTGTCGACGATCGCTATCGGCCTGATAGCCCCGGCCCGCGCCGGGGCTTGCTATCATAGCCCCCTTTAGATCCATGCAGTCGACTTCAAGCTGCGCTCAAGGAGCACGCGATGCTAAGCGTTATCTCTCCCGCTAAGACGCTCGATTTTGAAACGCCTTCGACCACCCAGGAAGTGACCCAGCCGGATTTTCTGGCACATAGCCAAACGCTGATCGACCTTCTGCGCGACTACTCGCCTCAACAGATCAGCGAGCTGATGGGGGTCAGCGACAAGCTGGCAGGACTTAATGCTGCGCGTTTTGACGAGTGGCAAACGCCCTTTACACTCGAGAACGCCAAGCCCGCCGCCCAGGCGTTTCAGGGCGATGTATATACCGGCCTTGAAGCCGATACCTTTACGCAGGCCGATAACCGCTATGCGCAAAAGCATCTGCGCATTCTCTCCGGGCTTTACGGGCTATTGCGCCCGCTGGACTTGATTCAGGCGTATCGTCTGGAGATGGGAACCAAGCTTCCCAACGAGGCGGGGAAGGATCTTTATGCCTACTGGCAACCCACGCTGACCCAGGCGCTTGATCAGGCGATCAGCGATAGCGGCCCGAAGGTGCTGGTCAATCTGGCTTCCAACGAATACTTCAAGGCGGTGGATGCCAAGCGGCTCGATGCCGAGATCATCACTCCGGTGTTCAAGGATGAGAAGAACGGCACGTTCAAGATCATCAGCTTCTATGCCAAGAAGGCCCGAGGGTTGATGAGCGCCTGGATGATCCGGGAACGGATCAATGCCCCCGAGCAGCTCAAGGCGTTCGATGTTGCCGGCTACCGTTTTGACCAGGCGGCTTCCGATGATAGAACGCTGGTGTTTACCCGCGGTGAAACGGATCGATAAGAAAGGTCAGCGCGCGACCGGCCCGCGGCTTCAGAAACTGGCGATGAACGCGCTTGAAGAGCGCGTTGTCGCAGCGGTGAAGCCATTCATAAGCCGCCATGTCGGCGGTCACGGTGACGGCACCGCTTTGGCCGGCCCGCTCGCGGGCAAGCTGGGTCTCCAGGGGGCGCCGACTCAGCGTGGCATCCATGAGCCAGTAAACGTCAAAGCCCGCTTCAAGAAGCCCCAACGCGCTTTGCAACACGCAGATGTGCGCTTCGGTTCCGCACAGCACTATCTGTCGACGCCCCTGCGCGTTCAGCGCGCGCATGAACTCAGGCTCCTCTGCGATACTGAAGTGCTGCTTTTCCCACACTCGGTAATTCTGAAGTGTCTGGGTCAGCGCCGTCGCCGTTTCGCCTAGTTGTGCCGGGTTCTGTTCGGTCAGCCACACCGGCACCCCTACTTCATGCGCGATGCCGGCAAGCCATGTGGCTTCCTGCACCCCTTCTGAAGCGTGTTCGATCACCGGGATCAGACCTGTCTGAAAGTCGATGATCAGCAGCAGGCTTTCGCTGGCGTTTAAACGCATGATGGTCGCTCACTGTGAGGCGATAATAGAGATATCGATTGTAATACGGCAAGAAGGAAGTGCAAGGCATGGGAGGTTTGAAGGGTAAGGAGAAAAGCTTCACGCGTCTCTTCTCCCGATGTTGCGCGCATAAAAAAAGCCCCGAACACAGGGTGCTCGGGGCTTTTTCGAAGAGGGGCCTGACGATGACCTACTCTCGCATGGGGAGACCCCACACTACCATCGGCGCGTTGCGGTTTCACTTCCGAGTTCGGCAAGGGATCGGGTGGTTCACGCAGGCTATGGTCGTCAGGCGTAACTTTCAATGTATATCGGCTGACGGTCTTGTGATCGTTCTTTCTTGCGTATCCGGTGCTCTATCGAGCGTCGTTGTCACTGCAGGACCAGACCCCTTGGGTGTTATAGGGTCAAGCCTCACGGGCCATTAGTACACGTTAGCTCAACACCTTGCAGTGCGTCCACACCGTGCCTATCAACCAGCTGGTCTCGCTGGGCCCTTCAGGAGGCTCGAGGCCTCGGGGATGTCTCATCTTGAAGGGGGCTTCCCGCTTAGATGCTTTCAGCGGTTATCCCGTCCGCACATAGCTACCCGGCAATGCCACTGGCGTGACAACCGGAACACCAGAGGTGCGTCCACTCCGGTCCTCTCGTACTAGGAGCAGCCCTTCTCAAACATCCAACGCCCACGGCAGATAGGGACCGAACTGTCTCACGACGTTCTAAACCCAGCTCGCGTACCACTTTAAATGGCGAACAGCCATACCCTTGGGACCGACTTCAGCCCCAGGATGTGATGAGCCGACATCGAGGTGCCAAACACCGCCGTCGATGTGAACTCTTGGGCGGTATCAGCCTGTTATCCCCGGAGTACCTTTTATCCGTTGAGCGATGGCCCTTCCATACAGAACCACCGGATCACTAGAACCTGCTTTCGCACCTGCTCGACGTGTCTGTCTCGCAGTCAAGCACCCTTATGCTCTTGCACTCATTGCACGATGTCCGACCGTGCTGAGGGTACCTTCGTGCTCCTCCGTTACTCTTTGGGAGGAGACCGCCCCAGTCAAACTACCCACCACACACTGTCCTCGATCCGGATAACGGACCTGAGTGAGAACACCGATGATGCCAGGCTGGTATTTCAAGGTTGGCTCCACCCGAACTGGCGTCCGGGTTTCCAAGCCTCCCAGCTATCCTACACAGGCAACATCAGTATCCAGTGTGAAGCTATAGTAAAGGTTCACGGGGTCTTTCCGTCTAGCCGCGGGTACACCGCATCTTCACGGCGATTTCAATTTCACTGAGTCTCGGGTGGAGACAGCGTGGCCATCATTACGCCATTCGTGCAGGTCGGAACTTACCCGACAAGGAATTTCGCTACCTTAGGACCGTTATAGTTACGGCCGCCGTTTACCGGGGCTTCAATCAAGAGCTTCGCCTTGCGGCTAACACCATCATTTAACCTTCCGGCACCGGGCAGGCGTCACACCCTATACGTCCGCTTGCGCGTTAGCAGAGTGCTGTGTTTTTACTAAACAGTTGCAGCCACCTGGTATCTTCGACCGGTTCGGGCTTAGGAAGCGAGTTCCATCACCCTACGCCGGCGTGCCTTCTCCCGAAGTTACGGCACCATTTTGCCTAGTTCCTTCACCCGAGTTCTCTCAAGCGCCTTGGGATTCTCACCCTGACCACCTGTGTCGGTTTGGGGTACGGTCGCACATGATCTGAAGCTTAGAGGCTTTTCCTGGAAGCGTGGCATCAGTGACTTCCTGACCGTGGTCAGTTCGTCTCGTCTCTCGGCCTTGAAAGATCCCGGATTTACCTAGGATCTCAGCCTACCGACTTTCACCAGGACAACCAACGCCTGGCTCACCTAGCCTTCTCCGTCCCCCCATCGCAATCATGTCCGGTACGGGAATATTAGCCCGTTTCCCATCGACTACGCGTTTCCGCCTCGCCTTAGGGGCCGACTCACTCTGCTCTGATTAGCATCGAACAGAAAACCTTGGTCTTCCGGCGAGGGAGTTTTTCACTCCCTTTATCGTTACTCATGTCAGCATTCGCACTCGTGATACCTCCAGCAAGCTTCTCAACTCACCTTCATTGGCTTACACGACGCTCCTCTACCGCTCATCCCTAAGGATGAACCCGTAGCTTCGGTACCTGGTTTAGCCCCGTTACATCTTCCGCGCAGGCCGACTCGACTAGTGAGCTATTACGCTTTCTTTAAAGGATGGCTGCTTCTAAGCCAACCTCCTAGCTGTCTGAGCCTTCCCACATCGTTTCCCACTTAACCAGGATTTGGGGACCTTAGCTGACGGTCTGGGTTGTTTCCCTTTTCACGACGGACGTTAGCACCCGCCGTGTGTCTCCCACGCTGGCACTCACCGGTATTCGGAGTTTGCCTCGGGTTGGTAAGTCGGGATGACCCCCTAGCCGAAACAGTGCTCTACCCCCGGTGGTGATACGTGAGGCGCTACCTAAATAGCTTTCGAGGAGAACCAGCTATCTCCGGGCTTGATTAGCCTTTCACTCCGATCCACAAGTCATCCAAATCTTTTTCAACAGATCCTGGTTCGGGCCTCCAGTTGATGTTACTCAACCTTCACCCTGCTCATGGATAGATCGCCCGGTTTCGGGTCTATATCCAGCGACTGGTCGCCCAGTTAAGACTCGCTTTCGCTACGCCTCCCCTAATCGGTTAAGCTCGCCACTGAATATAAGTCGCTGACCCATTATACAAAAGGTACGCAGTCACCCAACAAGTGGGCTCCTACTGCTTGTACGCACACGGTTTCAGGATCTATTTCACTCCCCTCGCCGGGGTTCTTTTCGCCTTTCCCTCACGGTACTGGTTCACTATCGGTCAGCCAGGAGTATTTAGCCTTGGAGGATGGTCCCCCCGTCTTCAGTCAAGGTTTCTCGTGCCCCGACCTACTCGATTTCACGTGATCAGATTTTCGACTACGGGGCTATCACCCGCTCTGGCCGGACTTCCCAATCCGTTCGTCTAATCAGTCACACGCTTAAGGGCTGGTCCCCGTTCGCTCGCCGCTACTGGGGGAATCTCGGTTGATTTCTTTTCCTCGGGGTACTTAGATGTTTCAGTTCCCCCGGTTCGCTTCCTGGCCCTATAGATTCAGGACAGGATACTGACCTTGTGGTCAGTGGGTTTCCCCATTCAGAGATGTCCGGGTCACAGGTTGTTTGCCACCTCACCGAACCTTATCGCAGGCTACCACGTCTTTCATCGCCTCTGGCTGCCTAGGCATCCACCGTGTGCGCTTCATTGCTTGACCCTATAACCCGAAGGAGTCTGGATCTCGCAATGACAACGATTGCCGGATACGCAAAAACGTATCACAAAACAATTGCATATCGAGATGCGACGATAAAAACAGCGAACTGTCTTCCTATCGTCATTCGATATTGTCAGCATGATATACATTGTTAAAGAGCGACTGCTATAAGCAGTGATAAGGCACCGCCGAAGGCGATTGGCTTATCACTGCTCATTTAACAGCATTCTGATCAGGTAATTCATTGTGAGCGCTTGCCGGGAGGATGACGCATCGTTTAAGGAGGTGATCCAGCCGCAGGTTCCCCTACGGCTACCTTGTTACGACTTCACCCCAGTCATGAACCACACCGTGGTGATCGCCCTCTTGCGTTAGGCTAACCACTTCTGGTGCAGTCCACTCCCATGGTGTGACGGGCGGTGTGTACAAGGCCCGGGAACGTATTCACCGTAGCATTCTGATCTACGATTACTAGCGATTCCGACTTCACGGAGTCGAGTTGCAGACTCCGATCCGGACTGAGACCGGCTTTTCGGGATTCGCTTACTCTCGCGAGTTTGCAGCCCTTTGTACCGGCCATTGTAGCACGTGTGTAGCCCTACCCGTAAGGGCCATGATGACTTGACGTCGTCCCCACCTTCCTCCGGTTTGTCACCGGCAGTCTCCTTAGAGTTCCCACCATTACGTGCTGGCAAATAAGGACAAGGGTTGCGCTCGTTACGGGACTTAACCCAACATTTCACAACACGAGCTGACGACAGCCATGCAGCACCTGTCTCTGCGTTCCCGAAGGCACCCCGGAATCTCTTCCGGGTTCGCAGGATGTCAAGGGTAGGTAAGGTTCTTCGCGTTGCATCGAATTAAACCACATGCTCCACCGCTTGTGCGGGCCCCCGTCAATTCATTTGAGTTTTAACCTTGCGGCCGTACTCCCCAGGCGGTCGACTTATCGCGTTAACTTCGCCACAAAGTGCACAAGGCACCCAACGGCTGGTCGACATCGTTTACGGCGTGGACTACCAGGGTATCTAATCCTGTTTGCTACCCACGCTTTCGCACCTCAGTGTCAGTGTCAGTCCAGAAGGCCGCCTTCGCCACTGGTATTCCTCCCGATCTCTACGCATTTCACCGCTACACCGGGAATTCCACCTTCCTCTCCTGCACTCTAGCCTGACAGTTCCGGATGCCGTTCCCAGGTTGAGCCCGGGGCTTTCACAACCGGCTTGTCAAGCCACCTACGCGCGCTTTACGCCCAGTAATTCCGATTAACGCTTGCACCCTCCGTATTACCGCGGCTGCTGGCACGGAGTTAGCCGGTGCTTCTTCTGCGAGTGATGTCTTTCCTGGCGGGTATTAACCGCCAGGCGTTCTTCCTCGCTGAAAGTGCTTTACAACCCGAAAGCCTTCTTCACACACGCGGCATGGCTGGATCAGGCTTGCGCCCATTGTCCAATATTCCCCACTGCTGCCTCCCGTAGGAGTTCGGGCCGTGTCTCAGTCCCGATGTGGCTGATCATCCTCTCAGACCAGCTACGGATCGTTGCCTTGGTGAGCCGTTACCTCACCAACCAGCTAATCCGACATAGGCTCATCCGATAGCGGGAGCCAAGGCCCCCTTTCTCCCGTAGGACGTATGCGGTATTAGCCTGGGTTTCCCCAGGTTATCCCCCACTACCGGGTAGATTCCTATGCATTACTCACCCGTCCGCCGCTCGTCAGCGGGAAGCAAGCTTCCCCTGTTACCGCTCGACTTGCATGTGTTAAGCCTGCCGCCAGCGTTCAATCTGAGCCATGATCAAACTCTTCAGTTTAAAATCATTGTGATCCTTACTTGCTTACTTAAGGACTAGCCGAAAGCAGCAAAAGCGAATCAAACTTGGCTCAAGGTTCAAACGAATTATACTGTGATACTCCGAAGAGTATCGCTGTGTTCGTCTGCCTTGATAGTTGGTGACTTGTCACCCTCATCGGCAAACGCCCACATGAATTACCTGATCAAATTGTTAAAGAGCGGTTTCGCTGGACTCAGACGCTGGCTCGATGACCGGAGCCGCTTGCCTCAGCGAGGAAGGCGTATTCTACGCATTTCCTGGTGGTTGTCAACCGCCGATCTTGGCGAGTGAAGAAAGCGATCAAGACTTCGCTAACTTCCTGACAAACCGAGAGTTTTCACTCTCGTTCACCGCTGGCAACACCTTGCGTCCCCGGCAGCGGATGCGTACTTTACGGATTCTCCGCCGCCTTGGCAAGGGCTTTTTTCAAAAACTTCAGACAAGCGTCACACGGGCGTAACGTTTCTTGCCTGCCTGGATCACGTAAGCCTTGCCGGTCGCCAGCATGGTGTCCTGGGCGACGGGTTCGCCATCGACCTTCACACTGCCGTTTTTAAGAATGTCCTTGGCCTGGGCGCTATTCTTGGTCAGCCCCGAGCGATTGAGTACGCTGACGATCGGGGCCTGCTCGCTGCCCTCGAAGGCTACCTCTACTTCCGGCAGATCCTCGGGCAGCTCGCCATCGGCCAGCTGGTTACCGGCAGACCGGTGGGCGCTGGCCGCGGCTTCCTCGCCGTGGTAGCGGGCGATCAGCTCGCGGGCCAGTTCCATCTTGATGTCGCGCGGGTTCGCGCCCTGTTCGATACTCTGCTTGAGCGTGTCGATCTCTTCGTTGGATTTCAGCGACAAGAGTTCGAAGTAGCGCCACATCAAACTGTCCGGCATCGAGACCAGCTTGCTGAACATCGAGCCCGGTGATTCATCGACGCCCACGTAGTTGCCCAGTGACTTGGACATCTTCTGCACGCCGTCCAGGCCTTCGAGCAGTGGCATGGTGATGACCACCTGGGGCTCCTGACCGAAGTGCTTTTGAATCTCGCGACCCATCAACAGGTTGAACTTCTGGTCAGTGCCGCCAAGCTCGACGTCTGCCTCGAGTGCGACTGAGTCGTAGCCCTGCACCAGCGGGTAGAGAAACTCATGGATGGCGATGGGCTGGTTGGCCTTGTAGCGCTTTTCGAAGTCGTCACGCTCGAGCATGCGCGCCACGGTGCTTTGTGCGGCGAGCTCGATCATCCTGGCGGCGGTCAGTTCGCCAAACCATTCGGCGTTGAAGCGTACCTCGGTCTTTTCGGGGTCCAGGATCTTGAAGACCTGATCTTTATAGGTCTCCGCGTTGGCCTTGACGTCGGCTTCCGTCAACGGCTTACGGGTAACGTTTTTACCGGTAGGGTCACCGATGCGTCCGGTGAAATCGCCGATCAGAAAAATGACCGTGTGACCCAGGTCCTGAAACTGGCGCATCTTGGTGAGCAGCACGCTATGGCCCAGGTGCAGATCAGGGGCAGTGGGATCGAATCCCGCCTTGATACGCAGCTTGCGTCCGGATTCGAGCTTCTTTCTCAGCTCGTCTTCTACCAGGATTTCATGCGTACCCCGCGACAGCAGCGCTAGCGCCTGATCCACCTCACTCATTGCCTCTCTCCACTAGTAAGCTTTGCCCGGTCGGGCGTCAGATGATACATAACCGGCAATGTTACCATGCCCAACTGCCTTGTTTGAGCCTTCACTGTCTGGATGACGCTTTATGAATACGCCCTCTGTCTCACACGCACAGTTGTACGTCGGCCTGATGTCCGGCACCAGTCTTGACGGCATCGATGCCGCCTTGATCGCGATCTCGCCTTCGACGGCCCCCAGGCTGGTGGCGACCCACGCCGAGCCGATGCCTGAACCGCTGCGCCAGATACTTTGGACGCTTTGCCACGCAAGCCAGGCAAGCTTTGCCGAGCTTGCCGACGCGGAAGCCCGGTTCTGCGCACTGCAGGCGAAGGCGGTCAAGGCAGTGTTGGAAAAAGCACGCAGGGCACCTGGCGATATTCGCGCCATCGGCAGCCATGGCCAGACCATCGAGCACGCGCCCGAGGGCCACGCGGGCGGGCGGGCCTATACGCTGCAACTCGATAACCCGAGTCTTCTGGCGGAGCTGACCGGTATCGCCGTGGTAGCAGATTTTCGCCGCCGCGATCTGGCCGCGGGCGGGCAGGCCGCCCCCCTCGCCCCGGCCTTTCATCAGGCGCTTTTCCATGGAAAAGAGACCGATCAGCTGGTTCTCAACCTGGGCGGCATCGCCAACGTGACGTGGCTGCCCGCAGCGCCGGAAAAGCCCGTCCTGGGCTTCGATACCGGCCCGGCCAATGTGCTGATGGACGCCTGGTTTGCCAGGCATGCGCAGAAACTGGGCCGCGCCGGACATTATGACGAAAACGGGGCCTGGGCACGAAGCGGACATGTGGACCAAGCCCTTCTGGCCCGGCTGCTCGATGAGCCCTTTTTCGCACTCGCCCCGCCGCGCAGCACCGGACGCGAGCTTTTTCACAGTACCTGGCTCGAGGCGCGGCTGTCGGGCGAAGAATCCCCGGCGGACGTACAGGCCACCCTTGTCGAGCTGACTGCCATCAGCGTGACCGACGCCATCAAGGCGCTTTTGACGGACACCTCACCAATCACGCTGATGACCGGCGGCGGTGGCGCCCATAATGCGTACCTGATGAGCCGGCTGGCTCACCACCTGCCCGATGCCACCTTCACCTCGCCCGCCGCCTACGGCTGGCCGGAAGACTGGATCGAAGCCGGTGCGTTTGGCTGGCTGGCCCACCAGCGTCTGGAAGGATTGCCCGGCAATCTGCCCGCAGTAACCGGCGCGAAAGGGCCGCGGGTGCTGGGCGGTGTCTATGCGCCTTGATCACTCTTTGATGGAAAGCATTCCATTGGCGCGTGTCTGGGCCTCTTCCAGGGTCACCTTGTCTTCCTTGACCAGTTTCGAGAGCGAGGCGTTGAGCGTCTGCATGCCCAGGTTCACGCCGGTCTGCATGGCCGAGTAGATCTGTGCCACCTTGTCTTCACGGATCAGGTTACGCACCGCCGAGGTGGCAATCAGTATTTCGTGGGCCGCCACGCGCCCACCGTCCTGACGTTTCAACAGCGTCTGCGCCACCACCGCCTGAAGCGACTCCGAGAGCATCGAGCGCACCATGGCTTTCTCCTCGCCGGGGAACACATCGATGATGCGGTCGATGGTTTTCGCCGCCGAGGTGGTATGCAGCGTGGCGAACACCAGATGCCCGGTTTCCGCCGCCGTCAGCGCCAGCCGAATCGTTTCAAGGTCGCGAAGCTCGCCCACCATGATGACGTCCGGGTCTTCTCTCAGAGCACTTTTGAGGGCATTGGCGAAGCTATGGGTATCGCGGTGCACCTCGCGCTGGTTGATCAGACACCGCTTGCTGTCGTGCACGAACTCCACCGGATCCTCGATGGTGAGAATATGCTCGTAGCGGTGTTCGTTGATGTAGTCGATCAGAGCCGCCAGGGTGGTACTCTTACCCGACCCGGTAGGGCCTGTCACCAGCACCAGGCCCCTGGGGAGCATTGCCAGGCGCTCGAACACCTCGCCCAGACCAAGCGCCTTCATCGACAGCACCTGGCTTGGAATGGTGCGAAAGACCGCCCCCGCGCCCCGGGCCTGGGTGAACGCATTCACCCGAAAGCGGGCCACATTGGCCAGCGAGTAGGAGAAGTCGATCTCCAGACGCTCTGCAAACTCCTGGCGCTGACGCTCGTTCATGATAGCGTGGACCAGCGCCAGCACCTCTTCATGGCTCATGGCGGATACGTTGAGGCGATGAATATCGCCATCGACCCGAATCATCGGCGGCAAACCGGCGCTCAAGTGCAGGTCGGAGGCATTCTGCTTTGCCGAGAATGCCAGCAGTTCGGTAATATCCATCTCTCTTCCCTAGCGGTTTAAGGTATTTCAGTATGACAGAGATCGCGCTTTGCGAATCACTTGCCAAGGTCCAGGAGCGTTTAGAGCACGCCCTTGACGCCGCAGGCCGTGAAGCCGGCAGCGCCCGGCTGTTGGCAGTGAGCAAGACCAAGCCTGCGTCGATGATTCGCAAGACGTGGCAGTGCGGACAGCGCGCGTTCGGCGAAAACTACCTGCAGGAAGCGCTGGACAAACAGCGCGAGCTTGAGGACCTGAATGCCATCGAATGGCATTTCATCGGCCCGCTTCAGTCCAACAAGACCCGTGCGGTGGCCGAGCACTTCGACTGGATGCACAGCGTCGAGCGCATCAAGATTGCCCAGCGCCTGAACGACCAGCGCCCTGCCCACCTCCCCCCGCTGAACATCTGTTTGCAGGTGAATATCAGCCATGAAGCGAGCAAGGCAGGCGTCGCGCCTGAAATGGCAATGTCGCTGGCGGCTGAGATTGCCGCCCTTCCCCGGCTGGCGCTGCGCGGGCTCATGGCGATCCCCGCGCCGGCCAGCGACCCGGCCGCCCAGCGCGCGCCCTTCGCCGCCTTGAAAGCGCTTTTCCACGAACTGCAGGCAGCCCTGCCCGAGGCGCCACTGGATACGCTGTCCATGGGGATGAGCGATGATCTTGAAGCAGCCGTTCTGGAAGGTGCCACTCTGGTACGCGTGGGCAGCGCGATCTTCGGTGCCCGCGACTCGGCGCCCGCGAACCACTCTTAAGCGCCCAACCCACAGCGCCGCCGGCGGCGGCTTATCTTTGACAAAGGATTTTCATGGCGAACAACATTACCTTCATTGGCGCGGGCAATATGGCCAAGGCGATTATCGGCGGACTGATCGACAGCGGCGCACGTCCGTCCAGCATCACCGCCACCGCCCCCAGCACACAGGCGCTTGTGCCGCTTCGTGAAACACTGGGCATCAACATCCAGACCGATAACAACGAAGCCGTCAAGGGCGCCGAAGTGGTGATCCTGGCGGTCAAGCCGCAGGTCATGCAAGACGTCTGCGCCACGCTTGCCGACGCCGTCCAGGCGCAAGCGCCGCTGGTCATTTCGATTGCCGCCGGGCTCGAAGCCGCTACAATCGACGCGTGGTTGGGTGGCAACACGGCGCTGGTGCGCTGCATGCCCAACACGCCTTCGCTGGTAGGCGTCGGCGCCAGCGGCCTTTACGCCAATAGCGCCGTCACTGACACCCAACGCACGTTGGCCGGCGAGCTGCTTGAAGCAGTGGGTATCGTCGAGTGGGTCGAGGACGAGGCACTTCTCGATGCGGTCACCGCGGTGTCCGGAAGCGCCCCGGCGTACTTCTTCTTGATGTTCGAGGCGATGGAAGAAGCCGCGATCGCCCAGGGTCTGCCCGCGACCACCGCGCGGCGGCTGGCGATTCAAGCGGCGCTGGGCGCGGCCACCATGGCAGGGCGAAGCGAAAGCGACCCGGCGACTCTCAAGCGCAACGTCATGTCGCCAGGGGGCACCACCGAGCGCGCGATCGAGCATATGGAAACCGCCAGACTGCGTGAAACGATTGCCGGCGCCATGCAGGCCTGCGCCGAGCGTGCAAGCGAAATGGCCAAAGAGCTGCGCGGTCACTGAGCCAAGCGCTCACCCCCAACACTCAGCACGATTTAACGCAACGGAGACGCAAGCAATGGGCAGCCAAGTGGGTAGCGCCGGGTTGATGCTAGTCAACACCCTGATCAACATCTATTTATTTCTATTAATGCTGCGTTTTCTGCTGCAGGCCTCGCGCGCGGATTACTACAACCCGCTCAGCCAGTCGGTAGTGAAGATCACCCAGCCGGTGGTCGGACCGTTTCAGGCCTTTTTGGGGCCGGTGGCCGGGCGGTTCGATCTTGCCACCCTGGCGGCGGCATTCGTGCTGAAGGTCGCAAGCATCGTCGCGATCTTCATGCTGTTCGGTCTGGGCATGCCGCCGGTGGTGCAACTGGTGATCGCAGGCATCGCCTCGATCGCCAACGCCATTTTGAAGATCTATTTCTTCGCGCTGATCGTGATGATCATTCTGAGCTGGGTGGCGCCCAATGCCAGCCACCCCGGTGCGCTTTTGGTCATGCAACTGGTCGAGCCGATCATGGCGCCGGTACGCAAGGTAATTCCGCCGCTGGGCATGATCGATCTTTCGCCCATCGTGGTGTTTATCACCATCAACCTGATCGATGGGCTCGTCGTCGGCGCGCTGATTCGCCAGGCGGGGGCGCCCGGCGCGCTGGTCGGGCTTTGAGCGTTTTAACTCGTATTTTCAGCAGGATTCACCTTTTCAATGCCTGATTCAGACACGCGGCCCAGGCCTGACTACCCGGCAGACTCCGTTGGCCTGGTCACGCCCCATGTTGCCCGCTTCGATACGCCCCTGCCGCTTGCCTGCGGCAAGGTGCTGCCCGAATACGAGCTGATTTATGAAACCTACGGCACGCTCAACGCCGAGCGCAGCAATGCCGTATTGATCTGCCACGCGCTATCCGGCCACCACCACGCCGCGGGATATCATCATTCGGACGACACCAAGCCCGGCTGGTGGGATGCCCATATCGGCCCGGGCAAATCCATCGATACCGACCGCTTTTTCGTCGTCTCGTTGAACAACCTCGGCGGCTGTCACGGCAGCACCGGGCCTGTCAGCCACAACCCGGCCACCGGCCGCCAGTGGGGGCCGGACTTTCCCCTGGTGACGGTAAGCGACTGGGTGGCAAGCCAGGCGCGACTCGCCGATCATCTGGGCATCGAACGCTGGGCGGCGGCAGTGGGCGGAAGCCTTGGCGGCATGCAGGTGCTGCAATGGACGATCACCCATCCCGAACGGGTCGCCAACGCGGTGGTGATAGCGGCAACGCCCAGACTCTCGGCGCAGAATATCGCCTTCAACGAAGTCGCCCGCCAGGCCATTCGCTCCGACCCGGAGTTCTACGATGGCTGGTACGCCGAGCACGACACGGTCCCCAAGCGCGGCTTGAAACTTGCCCGCATGGTGGGGCATATCACCTATCTCTCGGAAGATGGCATGGGCAGCAAGTTCGGCCGGGACCTGAGAGCCGACGATCTCAACTTCGGTTTCGATGTAGAGTTTCAGGTGGAATCCTATCTGCGCTACCAGGGCGACGCCTTCTCCACCGCCTTTGACGCCAACACGTATCTGCTGATGACCAAGGCGCTGGATTATTTCGACCCGTCGGCACGTTGCGAAGGTGATCTGGCCTGCGCGCTCGCCCCGGCCCAGTGCCCGTTTCTGATCGTCAGCTTCACCACCGACTGGCGCTTTCCGCCTTCGCGCTCGAAAGAGCTGGTGAATGCGCTGATTCGCGCGGGCAAGCCGGTCAGCTACGCCAATATCGAATCCCCCCACGGCCACGACGCCTTCTTGCTGCCGGAGCCGCGCTACGAAGCGCTGTTCAGCGCCTTCATGGCGCGCGCAGCCGAAAGCCTGGGGCTTTCAGACACTCGCGAGGAGAGCCCATCGTGATGCGCACCGACCTTGAGCTGATTTACGACTGGGTGCCGAAGGGCGCCCATGTGCTGGATCTTGCCTGCGGCGACGGCGCGCTGCTGGAGCGTCTTGGCCGCGAGAAAAACGTGACCGGCTATGGGCTGGAGATCGACCCTGCAGGCATCACCCAGTGCGTGGCCCGCGGGGTCTCGGTGATCGAGCACAACCTGGACGATGGCTTGAGCAATTTCTGCGATCAAAGCTACGACCAGGTGATCATGACCCAGGCGCTCCAGGCGCTGCGCCGCCCGGACAAGATGCTCGATGAAATGCTGAGGGTGGCCAACGAGGGCATCATCACCTTCCCCAACTTCGCCTACTGGCGTCACCGGGTGTACCTGGGACTGCGCGGCTACATGCCGGTGTCGAAGTCACTCCCCCACGCCTGGTTTGATACGCCCAACATCCACCTTTCCACCTTCAACGACTTCGAGCAGCTCTGTCGCGAGAAGGGGCTGGTGATCGTCGACCGCGCCGTGGGCGTGGGCGAGCACCGCGGTCACTGGACCTCGAAATGGTGGCCCAACCTCTTCGGTGAAATCGCCATTTTCCGGGTACGCCGGCGTTAAAGGCGCACCGTCAGGACACGCTCGATGGCGATGCTCACCGGTGTGCCGGCTTCCCGGCCGACCCGGATGCCGTAGGCCAGCACCTCCACACCCCGGGCGACGGCGGCTTCAAGGCCTGCGGCATACGCGGGGTCGATATGCGTTGCCGGGGCCACGTCCGCAATACCTTCGTGGGCGACACAAAACACCAGTACCGCCCGCTCGCCCTGACGGGCCAATGCCTCCAGGGTGTGCAGATGCTTGAGCCCGCGCGTACTTATCGACGCCGGAAAATAGCCGTGACCGTCGTCTTCCTTGAGGGTGACCTGCTTGACCTCGAGATAGGCGCGGCGCCCGCCTGCCTCGTCCTCCAGCAGAAAGTCGAGCCGGGATTCGCCCACTTTTACCTCGCGGCGAAGCCGGGCGTAGCCTGCCAGCGCGGGAAGCGCTCCTGTCTCGAGGGCTGCCTCGACAATTCGGTTGGCGCGCCCGGTATGAATCGAGGCCGTCACGGTCATGCCGCTCTCATCGGGAAGCTCGATCAGCTCCCAGGTCCAGGCCAGTTTGCGCTTGGGGTTGTCGCTGAAAGATAGCCATACCCGACACCCCGGCACATTGACGCTTTTCATCGAGCCGGTATTGGGGCAGTGAGCAATCACCTCGCGGCCATCATCCAGGCGTACATCGGCAAGAAAACGCTTGTAGCGGCGCAGCAGTACGCCCGGCACCAGGGCGTCATAAATCATCATGACCGGCTGACAAAGCGGGCCAGACGCACCAGCGCTTCCTGCAGACGCGCTACCTCACAGGTAAAGGCGATGCGCACGAACCGCTCGCCACCCTCGACGGCAAAATCACACCCGGGCGTGATCGCCACATTCTCCTCTACCAGCAGCCGTTCGCAGAACGTCTGGCTATCGCGGCTGTAGCGGGAGATATCCAGCCACACGTAGAACGCTCCCTGAGGCGCCACATCCGGCGCAAGCCCCAGATCAAACAGCCCGTCGAGCAGCACCTGGCGGCGCTCTTTCAGGGTGGCTCGGCGGCTTTCCAGCTCAGCACGGCATTCCGGGGTAAACGCGGCAAGGGCCGCGTGCTGGGACGGCGTGGCCGCAGCGAGGAAGACGTTCTGAGCAAGCCTTGTCAGGGGTTCGATGGCGCGCTCGGGGGCCACCAGCCAACCCAGGCGCCAGCCGGTCATGCCGAAGTACTTGGAGAAGCTGTTGACCACGAACGCCTCGCTTGAAAGCGCAGTGGCGGAGAGCGGCGCGTCGTCGAAATTGAGTCCCTGGTAGATTTCATCCACCACCAGCTCGCCGCTCCGGGCGGCCACGGCTTCACAGACCCCGGCAAGCCCGGCTTTACTTAGCGTATGGCCGGTCGGGTTGGAAGGGGACGCCAGCATGGCCAGGCGCGTGGCCGGCTGCCAGTGCTTCTCGATCAAGGCGGCGTCAAGTTGCCAGCCGCTTTCACGATTTACCGGTACCGCGTCTACCTTGGCGCCGGCCAGGGCCATGAAGTGGCGGTTGCAGGGGTAGTTGGGGTCGGCCATCAGCACTCGGTCGCCTTCACTCACCAGAAGCTGGCTGGCCAGCATCAAAGCCCCGGACGCACCGGGCGTGACGATGATCCTTGCGGGGTCGACGTCAGCGCCGAAGTGATCAAAGTAGTGGCCACTGATCGCCTCGCGTAGCGCCGGTAGGCCGGCGGCGGGCGTATAGCGGGTCTTGCCCTGGGCCAGCGCCTGCTGCCCGGCCGCCAGGATTGGCGCGGGCGTGGCGAAATCCGGTTCACCCACCTCCAGGTGAATCACATCGAAGCCTTCGGCCTCGCGGGCCTGGGCCATTTCCAGCAGGTACATCACGCGAAAAGGCGCCACCTGCTCAAGGCGAGGATTCCAACCCATTCAAGCTCCTTGATTGTTCGATCGTTTGATTTTCTCGGCTGCCAGCAGGAAACTTAGACTATCGTCTTAGATACCCTGTAATGCTTGCATAGCGCCCCATTTTAAGCTAAACAAGCATCCCTTTGGCGTGAAATCGCGACATTGTCACGATCGATCAGCAGTCACATAAGTAAGGGGCACTCCCATGCCAGTAGCGGAACAGAAACCGGAAGCGTCCAAATCCTTCACTCCGTATCAGTCGGCACCGGGTGAAGAGTACATGAACGACAAGCAGCTTGCGCATTTTCGCCAGTTGCTTCTCGATTGGAAGCAGGACCTCATGGAAGAGGTGGACCGTACCGTACGCCACCTTCAAGAAGACGCCAATAACTACGCCGACCCCGCTGACCGTGCAACCCAGGAAGAAGGCTTCAGCCTGGAACTGCGCACCCGGGACCGCGAGCGCAAGCTTTTGAAAAAGATCAACGAAACCATCGAGAAGATCGATGAAGACGACTACGGCTTCTGCGAGGCCTGCGGCGTTGAAATCGGCATTCGCCGCCTTGAAGCGCGCCCTACCGCCACCCTTTGTGTGGACTGCAAGACCCTGGCCGAACTTAAAGAGAAACAGCTTGGCGGCTAGACAAGCCTGGCATCGATGACACCTCCCCGGGCACCCTTGCGTGCCCGTTTTTGTTGCTTGCTGCCTGCCTTCATCTGGCACATCATGGCCGTCATGACAAAGACCGTTCGCTATCGAGGCCGCTTTGCGCCCACGCCTTCCGGCCCGCTTCATTTTGGCTCGCTGGTGGCCGCACTCGGCAGTTATCTGGATGCTCGAGCCGCCGGTGGCGAGTGGTGGGTGCGAATCGAGGATATCGACCCGCCGCGCTGCCCCAAGGGGGCGGACACCACCATTCTAGATCAGCTTGAGGCCTTCGGACTTCACTGGGACGGCCAACCCTCCTGGCAGAGCCGGCGCCATGCTCGCTATCAACACGCGCTGGAAAGATTGATCGACCAAGGCCTGGCCTACCCCTGCAGCTGTTCGCGCAAGCAGTGGCAAGATCATCTTGTCTACCCCGGCTGGTGCCGACAGGGCGTGTGCGACCCGGACAGCCCCGTGGCCTGGCGGCTTCGCAGCGACATCGCCAAACGTCCGATTCACTGGCACGACCGGCTGTTCGGCGAACAGTGCTTCGACCCTGCCGATCTTGGCGATGTGGTATTGAAGCGCAAGGATACCCTGTGGGCGTACCAGCTGGCCGTGGTGGTGGACGACTTTGAGCAGGGCATGACCGATATCGTGCGAGGCTTCGATCTTCTGGATAACACTCCCTGGCAGGGGCAGCTTCAGGCCGCGCTTGGCTACGCTGTACCCCGCTACCTGCACCTGCCCTTGATCGTCACTTCGCAGGGGCAGAAACTCTCCAAGCAGAACCTGGCGCCGGCGCTTGCCACGCGCCCCGGCGCCATTCGCCGTCAGCTTTTTCAGGCCCTTCAAGCCCTCGACCAGACGCCCCCGGCAACGCTTGCCGACGCCGTACCCGAGCAGCAGCTTGAATGGGGCATTGCCCACTGGCGACCCGACAGGCTCGTTCCCGCCATCGAACGGCCCTTGCCGGAAGAGACCTGATATGTACGTCTATCGAATTCTGCTGTTTCTGGTCTTCGGCGGCTATCTGCTCTCGCCCATTTTAATGGATGGCTGGGGCGAACCCGGCACCGCCTGGTATCGTCCGTTTCTGATCTGGGGCGGGCTGATCGCGCTCACGCTCTGGCTCGAGCAGAAAAGGAAGCTCGATGAGCGTTGAATTGATAGGCGTTGTTGCGCTGGGCCTTGGCTATCTGGCGCTTTTACTCGGCGCCGCCGCGGCGGTCGAACGGGGACTGGTTCCCGTACGTATCACCCGCCACCCGCTGGTCTACACGCTGGCGTTGGGTATCTACGCCAGCGCCTGGGCCATTTACGGCAGTGTGGAGCTGGCCGCCGAGGCAGGCTTTGGCTACCTGGCCTACTACCTCGGCGCGGCCGGCGCGTTCCTGCTGGCGCCGGTGTTGCTGGTGCCCATCCAGCGCATCACCCGCACCTACCAGCTCTCGTCCTTGGCCGATCTGTTCGCATTCCGTTTTCGTTCGCGCTGGGTGGGGTCGCTGGTCACGCTGCTCAGTCTATTGGCGGTATTGCCGCTTCTAGGCATTCAGGTCAAAACACTGAGCGACGCGGTCCATCACCTGACCCAGAGCCGCTACAGCGAAGTAGTGACGTTTATCTTCTGCGGCGTCATCGCCTTCGGGGCCATCCTGTTCGGCGCCCGGCATCGCCATCAGCACCGCCACGATACGCTTTTGTGTCTCATCGCTCTGGAGTCCGTCGTCAAACTGGTCGCGATGCTCGCCCTTGGCGCCATTGCCCTTTGGTGGGTATTCAGCGGCCCTCAGGATCTGCAGCAGTGGCTGGATGGCCCCGGGCTTGCCGCCCAGGCCGCCACGGCCAAACTGGAGCCTGCCCAGTGGCGCACGCTGCTGCTGCTGTTTTTCGCTGCCGCCTTCATGATGCCGCACCTTTTCCAGATCACCTTCGCTGAAAACCTTTCGCGCCATACGCTGTTACAGGCCAGCTGGACGCTGCCGCTGTTTCTTCTGCTGATGGCGCTTCCCGTGCCCCTAATCTGGTGGGCGGCCCAGGCCCAAAACAGTGAGATCTCGCTGACCGCCTACGCCGTCTACCAGATTTCCAGCCACTGGTGGGTCGGGGCGCTGGCCTTCGTGGCGGGCCTGGCGGCGGCCAGCGGCACCATGATGGTGATGGCTATTTCGCTGTCGGGCATGGTGCTCAATCACGTCGTGCTCGTCGCCCGCCCGCCCGAGGCGCGCAGCAATCTCTACGGCTGGCTTTTATGGCTGCGCCGTGCGCTGGTGGTGGGCGTGGTGGCCGGTGGCTGGCTGTTTGCCGAAGGGGTCAGCCGCCATCACTCGCTCACCGACCTGGGACTTGCCGCCTTCGTGGGTATCGCCCAGTGCCTGCCGGGTATGCTGGCACTGCTTTACTGGCCCGGCGCCAATCGCAACGGCATGGTAGCGGGCCTTCTGGGCGGCGCGCTGGTATGGCTTTGGGGACTGTGGCTGCCACTTTTACTCTCCACCCCGTTGCCCAGCCTTCCGTTTATCGACATGATGCCTCCCGAGGCGCCGAACTGGTACACCACCACGCTGATCTCGCTGGCGGTGAACATCGTGCTCTTGATCGTCATGTCGCTTTTTACCCGCACATCGGAAGGCGAGCATTCCGCCGCAGAGGCATGCTCGGTGGACGCGGTGATCCGCTCCAAGCGCCTGCCCCTGGAAGCCGCCACGGCCGGGGATTTTACCGCGCATCTGGCCCAGGCCCTGGGCGATGAGGCCGCCGAACGCGAAGTGGCCCGCGCCCTGAAAGCGCTCAACCTGAGTCTCGATGAGCGCCGCCCTTACGCACTACGGCGCCTGCGCGACCGACTCCAGGCGAATCTTTCGGGGCTGATGGGCCCGTCGGTGGCCCGGGATATCGTGGATCGTTACCTGCCCTACCGCCACAACGATGCCCCGGCGACCGACGACATCCACTTTGTCGAGAGCCGCCTGGAAGCCTACCGGTCACGGCTGACAGGGCTTGCCCGGGAACTCGACGGACTGCGTCGTCATCACCGCCAGACCCTGGCCTACCTGCCGGTGGGGCTTTGCGTGCTGGGCGATGACGACGAGCTCACCATGTGGAATCAGGCGCTTTCCGAGCTTTCCGGAATCAGCGGCGACAGCGTGATCGGCTCGCGCCGGGACAGCCTGCCCGCGCCCTGGGCCGAGCTTCTGGCAAGCGTGCTGGATGCCTTGCATACCCCGCTTTACAAGCAGCCGGTGTGCCTGCACGGCCGGGACTACTTTCTCACCCTGCACAAGGCCACGCTGAGCGGACTCGACAGCCGCGGCGGCAGCGTGATTCTGGTGGAGGATCACACCGAAATGAAGTGGCTGGAGGAGGAGCTGGTTCACGCCGCGCGCCTGGCTTCGATCGGCCAGCTCGCCGCCGGGGTCGCTCATGAAATCGGCAACCCCATCACGGGCATTTCATCACTTGCCCAGAACCTGCGCTTTGATACCGATGACCCGGCGCTTCTGGAGACAGCCGATCATATCCAGGCATTGACCGAACGGGTGACCAGAATCGTCAATTCGCTGGTAGGCTTTGCCCACGGCGGGCGCCAGGCGCTTCCGCCCCCGGCAAAAGCCGTCATGCTCCGGCGCATCGGCGACGATGCGTTACACTTGATCCATCTGGCCCGCTCGGGTGAGGATGTCGTTTTCACCAATACCTGTCCGGAACACCTCATGGTGCAGGGCGACGCTCAGCGTTTGACCCAGGTAATGGTGAATCTGCTGGGCAATGCCCGGGACGCCTGCCTCGATGCCGGCGAGGTGGCCATCGAAGCCGGGGAACAGGGCGAGTACGTCTGGTGGCGGGTGACGGACAACGGCGAGGGCATCGCCCCCAGCGTGAAGGATCATCTGTTCGAGCCTTTCACCACCACCAAGCCCCCCGGCGAAGGCACGGGGCTTGGCTTGTCGGTGGCCTACCAGATCATCAACGAGCACCAGGGCAGGATAGAGTTCGCCTCACCCCCCGGCGGGAAGTCTTGCGGCACCGCCATCACGCTTTGGCTGCCGCTTTACCAACAGGATGGTCGACCCTTACATGTCCAGGATACTGATTGTTGAAGATGAAGCGATTATACGCAGTGCCCTCAAGCGCCTTCTTGAGCGCAGCCATTATGAGGTCGTCGAAGCGGCCAGCGTCGAAGATACCGCCTCGCTCACCCTTTCAGAGTTCGATCTCATCATCAGCGACCTGCGCCTGCCCGGAGCTCCGGGAAGCGCGCTGATCGAAGCGGCCGCCCCGGCGCCGGTGCTGATCATGACCAGCTACGCCAGCATGCGCTCGGCCATCGAGTCGCTCAAGCAAGGCGCCGTGGACTACGTCGCCAAGCCGTTTGATCACACCGAGCTTCTGGAAACCGTTGAACGTATTCTGCATAAGCGTTCCCTGGAAAAAGACAGCGCGCCGGCGATTACCGATGAGCGCGGCACACGCCCGATGATGATTGGCGATTGCGCCGCGATGCAGCAGGTCTACACCCGCATTCGCAAGACGGCACCGGCGGATGTGAGCGTACTCATTCAAGGTGAATCCGGCACGGGTAAAGAACTGGTCGCCCGGGCGCTGCATCAACAGAGCAAACGCGCCTCCGCCCCCCTTATCTGCGTGAACTGCGCGGCAATTCCCGAAACGCTGATCGAGTCCGAACTCTTCGGCCACGAAAAAGGCGCGTTCACCGGCGCAAGCGCTGCCCGCACGGGCCTGGTGGAAGCCGCCGACGGCGGCACGCTGTTTCTCGATGAGATCGGCGAGCTTCCGTTGGACGCCCAGGCGCGGCTCTTACGTGTGCTGCAAGAAGGCGAGATCCGCAAGATCGGCTCAGTCGAGACTCGTCATGTAGACGTGCGCCTGATTACCGCGACCCATCGGGATCTGCGCGCACTGTCCAGAAGCGGCGAGTTTCGTCTGGATCTTTACTATCGGCTGAATGTCATGCAGATCGCCCTGCCCCCGCTTCGCGAGCGCGAAGAGGACGTCTTGAAGATCGCCGACATTCTGCTGGAAAAAGCCTGCAAGAGGCACGAACGCCCCGGTCTTCGCCTCTCCCGGGCGGCCCGTCATGATCTTCAGGACTACCCCTGGCCGGGTAACGTACGCGAGCTGGAAAATGCCCTGGAGCGCGGCGTTATTCTGGCCGAAGGGCATCTGATCCACCCCGACGACCTGGGGCTTGGCCCGGTCGCTCACCGCGGCGTTGCGCCAGCGTCCGTCCAGGATACGGTAGAAACGATCACAGAGGATGAAGAAGACCTTTCGCTGGAGGATTACTTCCAGCATTTCGTGCTTGAGCATCAGGATCAGATGAGCGAAACCGAGCTTGCACAAAAATTGGGCATCAGCCGTAAAAACCTCTGGGAACGGCGCCAGCGCCTGGGTATACCCCGCAAGAAAACCGCCAAACGGCCCACTTGAGACAATCAGAAAGCCCTATACTGACGTTTTGCTACAAGCTCTAAGACTAACGTCCAATATACTGATTTAAATAACAAATACCCGCCTTAACGGGCTTTTTCCGCTGTTACCTTCCCACACATAAAGGTTAAAAAACGCCGTTTTTCAGGTAACACTCTGCGCGCAAGCTTAGCTTTGAAAAAAGTTAAAAACTACAAGCTTATGAAATAGCGGTTTTTTTCATGAAGTGGCATGCCAGGTGCACTATTACTGGGTAAGAAAAACAAACCGGGCAGTCGCCAAAGAACAATAACAAGACATGGCGCATTAACCTCGCTAGAACAAGAACAATCGCGAGGATGAGAGACAAGATACACAAGAATAAACGACTAGAGTCTCGCAACTTGCTGGCGCTGAACATCTGGCGCTCAAATAACAACAAGCCAAGCAAGAGCCCGAAAAGGACGCGACGTACACGAGCAAAGCGGCCAACAAGAACAAACGCTTTCAAAGGTACACCCCGGAGCCAACAACAATACGCCGGGTGAAGAAAGTTCGCGGTTGGATTATT
Organism: Vreelandella xerophytica; assembly: GCF_968048975.1. Next base: position 3,273,638 of record NZ_OZ309106.1, read on the forward strand.
GTTTTGAATACGAGGCGGTCGGAGCCAAGTAAGTACAATCTTGCTGACTGCGGTGCGTATTCAGGGCGATGTGCCATCATGAAGAAAAACAGCAGCACGGATGCTGATTGACCCAATTTATAGGGGAGGCGCGTTTAGCCTCCCCTTTCCGCGTCTGGGCAGCGCGTTTTTATAACCGATCCTGACACCATTTCTAAAACCGTTTTGTACAAACCTTGTTTAGATGCTTTGCAAGGCGTAAGGGGTCGGCTACACTCATCGACTTATCTTTTATCAACATACTCTTCAATCAACCTACTTATTTAACTGCGAGTCGATGTCGTCGCATGTTCAGAGGACTTACCCGTTTTTTACCTAGTTCGGGAGAGCAATTGAAAAACCTGCTCGATTCCCCAGACAGCCCTGCTGAGGCCTTGACGCCCCACGTTATTCTTCGCTCCGAGCATCCTATTTCTCGTCAGCAGATCAGCGATGCCGCCTTGAAAGTTCTTTATCGATTAGACGGGGCGGGGTTCGGTGCTTATCTGGTCGGTGGCTGCATCCGAGATGCGCTGCTGGGCAAGATGCCCAAGGATTTCGATGTGGCGACCAACGCCACACCTGAACAGGTGCGCGATCTGTTTCGCAATTCACGGCTGATCGGGCGGCGTTTTCGTATCGTTCATGTGCGTTTCGGTCGTGAAGTGATCGAAGTCACCACCTTTCGTGGCAAGCCTCAGGACGAGCATGGCGAGCATATCGCGCAGCAGTCCGACGACGGGCTGCTTTTACGTGATAACGTCTGGGGCAGTATCGAAGAGGATGCGCTGCGCCGCGACTTTACCATCAACGCGCTCTACTACAGCATCGCGGACTTCTCGATTCATGATTTCGCCGGCGGCATCGGCGATATCAACGCCCGTACGCTGCGTCTGATCGGCGACCCGGGCACCCGCTACCGGGAGGATCCGGTACGGATGCTGCGCGCAGTGCGCTTTGCAGCCAAGCTCAATTTCGAGATCGCCCCGGATACCGAAGCGCCGATGTTTGATCTGGCGCCGCTTCTCTTGCAGATTCCCCCGGCGCGCCTGTTTGACGAGGCGCTCAAGCTCTTCATGTCCGGCCAGGGGCTGCTCACTTTCCAACTGCTGAGTTACTACGGGCTTTTCGGCATGCTCTTCCCCGAGGCCGAGGAAGCCATGGCCGACGCCGCCTGGGTCGAGGCGCTGATCGAGCAAGCGCTGATCAATACCGACAAGCGCATTGCCGAGGATCGCCCGGTCACCCCGGCGTTTCTGTTCGCGGCGTTCTTGTGGGGCCCGGTGGCACTGCGTCAGGCGGAGCTTGAAAGCGAAGGCATGCCTGCGGTGCCGGCACTGAATACCGCCGCCCAGCAGGTGGTCACCCGCCAGCTTCAGCATGTCTCCATCCCCAAGCGCTTTGGCATGCCCATGCGCGATATCTGGGAGCTTCAGGCGCGTCTACCCATGCGTCGGGGAAAGCGGGCATTCCAGACTCGCGAGCACCCCCGCTTTCGGGCAGCGTTCGATCTTCTACTGCTGCGCGAACAGGCCGGCGAGATGGCCCGGGGCCTGGGCGACTGGTGGGAAGCGTTCCAGCAAGGCGATGAGCACGAACAGCGCCGCCTGCTGCAAAAGGTCGGCGGCGACCCGGCAAGCCAGGGTGATCGGCGGCGCAAGAAACGCCGTAAGCCCCCGCGCAAAAGCGATCAGTGAGCCCGGCTCATGCATACATCGCTTGCCTATATCGGCATTGGTAGCAATATCGAAGAGCCGTTGGTCCAGGTACGTCAGGCAATTACCGAGCTTGACCAGTTGCCGCTTACCACGGTGGGCGACGTGTCATCGCTTTACCAAAGCCGCCCGGTGGGGCCCCAGGATCAGCCGGATTTCATCAACGCGGTCGCCGCCCTCCATACTGCGCTTTCACCGCTGGCCCTGCTGGATCAGCTGCAGGGCCTGGAGCAGCGCCACCGGCGCCGTCGCCTGCGCCATTGGGGCCCGCGCACTCTCGATCTCGACCTTCTGCTCTTTGACGAGCAGGTCATCGATCACCCCCGGCTTAGCGTTCCCCACCCGCACATGACGGATCGCGCCTTCGTACTCATGCCGCTGGCGGAGCTTGACGGGGCGCTCAGCGTCTTTGACCGGCCCGTCAGCCACTGGCTGGAACGCATTCCGGACCCCGGCCTGCAGCGCCTGGTCGAGGACGGCCCGGGCTAGCCGCCCCGTAACTCTCGACATAGCCCCCCGCCCTGCCGCTGCTTGTCGCCGCCACGCTCATCCCGGTACGCCTGATCGACAACATGGCCGCAACGCTGGCCGCGGCCAATCGCTGCGAGTGAACCAAAAGCGTATTGCCGCAATGCACAACTTTCCCCTATGCTGATTGAACACGCTTGAATCAAACACGCTCGCTCACAGGCTAACGGCCTTACTTATCTCGGGAGTTCTGTCATGCAAGAAGTGGTCATTGTCGCCGCACGGCGTACCGCAGTCGGTAGCTTCGGCGGCTCGCTCGTCGGCATTCCTGCCAGCGATCTCGGTTCACTGGTCATCAAGGACATCCTCGCTTCCACCGGCGTTTCACCGGAGCAGGTCAACGAAGTACTGCTGGGTCAGGTGCTGACCGCCGGGGTAGGCCAGAATCCGGCGCGCCAGGCGTCCATCAAGGCAGGCCTGCCGGCGTCGGTGCCGGCCATGACCATCAACAAGGTGTGCGGCTCCGGGCTCAAGGCCGTTCACCTGGCCACGCAAGCCATCATGTGTGGCGATGCCGAGCTGGTCATTGCCGGTGGTCAGGAAAACATGTCCGCCTCGCCCCATGTGCTGCCACACTCGCGCCAGGGCCAGCGCATGGGCGACTGGAAAGCAATCGACACCATGGTTCATGATGGTCTATGGGATGCCTTCAACGATTACCACATGGGCATTACCGCGGAAAACCTGGCGGAGAAGTACGGCATTACCCGCGAGGAGATGGACGCCTTCGCCGCCCAGTCCCAGCAAAATGCGGCCAGGGCGATCAAGGAAGGCAAGTTCAAAAGCCAGATCGTGCCGGTCGAGATTCCCCAGCGCAAGGGCGATCCGGTGGTATTCGATACCGATGAAAATCCGCGCGAAATCACCGCCGACAAGCTTGCCGGCATGAAACCGGCGTTCAAGAAAGACGGCACCGTGACCGCCGGCAACGCCTCCTCGCTCAACGATGGCGCGGCAGTCGTGATGGTCTGTTCCGCACAAAAAGCGAAAGAGCTGGGCCTTGAGCCGCTGGCGCGTATCGTTTCCTACGCCAACGCGGGCGTGGATCCGGCGATCATGGGCATCGGACCGGTGCCGGCTACCCGGCGCTGCCTGGAAAAAGCCGGCTGGAGCCTCGACGACCTGGATCTGGCCGAGGCCAACGAAGCCTTCGCCGCCCAGGCGATTGCAGTGCAAAAGGAGCTCGGCTGGGATCTTTCCAAGGTGAACGTCAACGGTGGCGCCATCGCCCTTGGTCATCCCATCGGTGCCTCGGGGTGTCGCGTGCTGGTGTCGCTGCTGCATGAGATGATCGCTCGCGACGCCAAGAAGGGGCTGGCCACGCTGTGTATCGGCGGCGGTCAGGGCGTGGCGCTGGCCATCGAACGCCCGTAAGCGTTCGCGCCGACCCGGTGTAAAACATCGAGAGACTCAAAGCCCCGCTCGAAAGCGGGGCTTTTTTTATGCGCGCTACCCAATCCTGCCCCGGTTGACCAGACCCGACGGTGTGCGCCCCACCAGCACCACGCCGATCAAAAAGAGCCCGGCGGCGGCCCACATGGTAGTGGGAAGGCTCGTCGCATCCACCACACGCCCGCCCAGAAGGGCACCTAAACCGATGGAGAGATTGAACACGAAGGCCATCAAGGCGGTCGCCGCCTCGGTGTTGGGAGCGGTGCGCAGTATCCAGGTCTGGATGCTCACCGAAATGCTGCCGAAGATCGCCCCCCACGCCATCAAGAGTGCTATGCCGGTGACCGGATTGGTCCCCAGCAATGGAAAGCTTGCCACTACCAACGTCAAAAGCACGGGGATCGCCAGCACGGCGATGTAGGGGTTGCGCGCCGCCTTCATGCCCGCCACGACGTTGCCGATGATGCCCGCTGCCCCGTAAAGCAGCAAAAGGCTGCCTACGTGGCGCTGTTCGACCCCGCTGAGCGACTGCAGAATCGGGCTGATAAAGGTGTAGGCGACAAAATGGCCTACCACCACACAGCCGGTAGTAAGGACCGCTACGCGCACGCCGCGATTCACTACCTGTTGAGCGAGGATGCGAAGGCGCACGGGCTCTCTGGGCGGCAGGGGTGGGAGCCATAGCCAGATCATTGCCGCGGTGAGCAGGCTAAACCCACCCAGCCCACCGAACACCCACCGCCAACTGCTGATGTCGCCCAAGAGCGTACCCAGCGGCACACCCAGCACCGACGCCGCCGTCACGCCACCAAAGATCACCGTCATCGCCTTGGCGACGCTCTTCTCGGGCACCAGACGCGGCGCGATACTGCCCGCGATCGCCCAGAACCCGCCGATGCTGACACCGATCAGCACCCGCGCCGCCAAGAGCATGATAAAGCTCTCCGCCATCGCCGACAGCACGCTGCCCAGGGTCATGATGACCATCAATCCGGTGAGCATCACCCGCCGATCAAGCCGCCCTACCGCCACGGGCAAGAGCGGTGCGGCAAACGCGGCAACCACGCCGGGCACCGTCACCATCAAACCGGCGGTACCAGGGGTCACACCCATTTCCTCGGCCACCTGCGAGAGCAGCCCGATCGGCAACTGCTCGGCGGTAACCAGCAGGAATATGCCGCTCATTACGGCAATGACCGCCCACCACTTGGCGACATCCTTCTCCATGACTACTCCTTATCAAACTCTCGCCCAAACAACGCCGCCCCCGCAGCCAGGGGCTACGAGGGCGGCGCGAGCACTTCTGGATTGCTTAGTCGGCGATGACGTCGCTTTCCGCGGCAAACGCCGCTTTCTCTTCTTCGGTGATCTCCTTGATCGAAAGCTTCACGCGGTTGCGGTTGTCGATGTCGAGCACCTTCACCACCACGTCGTCGCCTTCGTTGAGGAAATCGCGCACGTTGTTGACGCGCTCGGCAACGATCTGCGAGATATGCACCAGCCCATCGGTACCCGGCATGATGTTCACGAAAGCGCCAAAATCAGCGATGCGCACGACCTTGCCGTTATAGAGCTTGCCGATTTCCGCCTCGGCGGTGATGGCCAGCACGGTATCGATGGCCTTTTTCGCGGCCGCCTTGTCTTCGGCATAGATACGCACTGTGCCGTCGTCGTCAAGATCAATGGAAGCGCCGGTGTCTTCGCAGATCTTGCGAATGGTGGCGCCCCCTTTACCGATCACGTCACGAATCTTGTCCGGGTCGATCTTGATGGTGGCCATCGACGGGGCGTTTTCCGACACTTCGGTACGGCTGTGGTTGATGACCGCATTCATCTGCTCGAGGATCGAGATGCGCGCATGGTGGGCCTGCTGCAGCGCGGTCTCCATGATCTCTTCATTGATGCCTTCGATCTTGATGTCCATCTGAAGCGCGGTCACGCCCTCTTCGGAGCCGGCGACCTTGAAGTCCATGTCGCCCAGATGATCCTCGTCACCCAGAATATCCGTCAGTACCGCGTAACCTTCCGGGTCCTTCACCAGGCCCATGGCGATACCCGCCACCGGAGCCTTCAGCGGCACGCCCGCATCCATCAGTGCAAGCGAGGAGCCACAGACCGACGCCATGGAGCTCGAGCCATTGGATTCGGTGATCTCGGAAACCACGCGAATGGTGTAGGGGAACTCGTCTTCGGACGGCAGCATGGCCTGCACACCGCGGCGCGCCAGACGGCCATGGCCGATTTCGCGACGCTTCGGGCCACCCATGAAGCCGGCTTCACCGACCGAGTAGGGAGGGAAGTTGTAGTGCAGCATGAAGCGATCTTTACGCTCACCTTCCAGCGACTCGATCAGCTGCGAGTCCCGAAGCGTTCCGAGTGTCGCCACGGCGATCGCCTGGGTTTCACCGCGGGTGAATACCGCCGAGCCGTGGGTCTTGGGCAGTACCCCTACTTCGATGGAAAGCGGACGCACGGTGGTGTTGTCGCGGCCGTCGATACGTGGCTCGCCCTTGACGACCCGCGAACGCACGACCCGCTTTTCAAGCTTTGCGAAGGCGCCCTTGACGTCGTCTTTAGCGAACTTGTCGTTCACCGGCTCACCCTCGACGGCGCCAAGCGTTTCGACGGCCTCGTCCTTAAGGGCCGAAAGTGCGTCCTGACGGGCCATCTTGTCGGTGATGCGATAAGCCTCGCCGACCTTGGCTTCGAACGCGTCCGCCATGGCGGTTTTCAGCGCGGCGTTCTCCTCGGCGGGCTGCCAGTCCCAGCGCGGCTTGCCGGCTTCGTCAGTCAGCTCCTTGATGGCGCTGACCGCGACCTGCATTTCCTGATGGCCAAACAGTACCGCGCCCAGCATTTCGTCTTCCAGAAGCTCCTTGGCTTCGGATTCGACCATCAGCACGGCGTTTTCGGTGCCGGCGACCACCATGTCGAGTTCGGAGCTCGCCAGTTCTTCAACGGTGGGATTCAGAAAGTAACCCTGCTCTTCGTTGAAGCCTACGCGGGCGGCGCCGATCGGGCCGTTGAAGGGCACGCCGGAGATCGAAAGCGCCGCCGAGGTGCCCAGCATCGCGGCAATGTCCGGGTCATGGTTACGATCGGTCGAAAGAACCGTACAGATCACCTGCACTTCGTTCATGAACCCTTTGGGGAACAGCGGACGAATCGGACGATCGATCAGGCGCGAAGTGAGGGTCTCTTTCTCGGTAGGACGCCCTTCACGCTTGAAGAAGCCGCCGGGAATCTTGCCCACCGCGTAGGTCTTTTCCTGGTAGTGCACGGAAAGCGGGAAAAAGGGCTGGCTGGGGTTGGCCTCTTTTTTCGCAACGACGGTACACAGCACCACGGTATCATCCATGGTGACCATGACGGCACCTGAGGCCTGACGAGCAATGCGCCCGGTTTCTAGGGTGACGGTGCTACGACCGTACTGGAACGTTTTTTTAACCGGATTCACGGCGACTTCCTTTAACATGAAATATCTACTTGTCTATTCTGGGTCGTTTTGACTCGTCACTATTCTAGGCGCTGTAGCGCTCAAGGGCCACCAGAAACCCCAATTCACCACTTCGCCGTGCATCTGGCGGGCATTCAGCATAAAAAAACGGGCAGCCCGCAAGGGCTGCCCGTTTTGGCCAGGCTAACTATCAGCTTTGCTCACCTGAGAACCAGGCAAAGCGAGCCGAAGGTTTTAGCGACGCAGGCCGAGACGCTGGATCAGGGACTGGTAGCGTTCGAAATCTTTACGCTTCAGGTAGTCCAGCAGTTTACGACGCTGGTTTACCATGCGGATCAGACCACGACGCGAGTGGTGATCCTGCTTGTTGGTCTTGAAGTGGTCCTGCAGGCCGTTGATATTGGCGCTCAGCAGGGCAACCTGAACTTCAGGGGATCCGGTATCGTTATCGCCGCGGCCGTATTCATTGACGATCTCGGCCTTCTTCTCAGCGGTTAAAGCCATCTGTCTCTCCAGTAAGCAATATGCCTAAAAATGAATGGGTGAGACCACGCATATTTGCAGTCTCAGGTGCTATTTTCGCGTAAAACGCCACGTCCTTGCAACGTCTACGAGATAGCGACCGTACTCAATAGTCGCTTGGGCGCCACTTCCTGAGCGCCTTTCACTACTCCCAAGCCGATAAACGACTCGGCGTAATAAAGTCGTGCGATATCGTCAAGACCCAGCACGCCGGTTTCAAGCACCGCCGACTGACCATGGGACAGTCGACCATGAGCCGTGTCATCCACCGAAAGCGAGGGCAGATGATCGACCAGCACGTCCACGGGCATCAGCTTCGCTGCCCGCGTTGGCTGATCTGCCAGAGCTTCCAGCGCCTCAAGGGTCCACATGGCATCGCCTGCAAAGGGCCCTGTTCTGAGCCTGCGCAGTTGACTGATGTGCGCACCACACCCGAGCGCCAGACCGATATCTTCGGCCAACGTGCGGATATAGGTACCCTTGCTACAGCTGACTTCAAGCTCGAAGGCGGTCCCTTCAAAGGCGAGCAGGCGCGCATCATACACGCTAACCCTGCGCGCCGCACGCTCTACCTGCTTGCCCTCGCGGGCCAGCTCGTAAAGCTTCTTGCCCTGATGCTTGAGCGCCGAATACATCGGTGGCACCTGATCGATTTCGCCGCGAAAACGTGCGATGGCGTCCTCGACGTCTTCCTCCGTCAAGGACGGCACTTCACGGCGCTCGATGACGCTACCTTCGGCATCGCCGGTGTCGGTGATCACGCCCAGCTCAACCCGGGTGCGATACATCTTGTCGGCTTCCAGCAGGTGCGCGGAGAACTTGGTCGCCTCACCCAGGCAGATCGGCAGAAGCCCCGTCGCCATGGGATCAAGGGTGCCGGTATGCCCCGCCTTTTGTGCTTCGAACAGACGACGCACGCGCTGCAGGGCATGGTTGCTGGACACCCCCTTGGGCTTGTCCAGCAGCAGTACACCGTTGATCGGTAGACCGCGGCGGCGGCGAGCCATCAGCGCGTCTCCTCACCCTGTTCGGCATCGTCCTCTTCCTCGGGCTGACGGGCGCGGTCAGTTGATACCGCTTCGTCAATCAATGAAGAGAGGTGCTGGCCGCGCACCACGCTTTCATCGTAATGAAAGCGAAGCTCCGGCACGTGACGCAGCTTGATGCGCTTGGCAATCTGGCTTCGCAGAAACCCGGCCGCGCGCTTGAGCACCTGAAGGTTTTCCTTGATACGCGCAGGGTCCTGATCACCCAGGAGGGTGACATAGATATCGGCATAGCCCAGATCGCGGCTGACGGTCGCGCCGCTCACCGTGACCATGCCCAGACGCGGGTCCTTGACTTCGCGCTGAATGAGTACCGCCAGCTCCTTCTGGAGCTGGTCGGCTACCCGGTCGGTACGCTTGAATTCGCGCATGATTGCTCCTCGCGACCCTAGAGGGTGCGCTCGACCTTGACCTGGTCAAAGACTTCGATCTTGTCGCCGACCTGAACATCGTTGTAGTTCTTCACGCCGATACCACATTCGACGCCGTTGCGGACTTCCTGGACGTCGTCCTTGTAGCGGCGCAGCGACTCGAGCTCACCTTCATAGATGACCACGTTGTCACGCAGAACGCGGATGCGCTTGCTGCGCGAGACGGTGCCTTCGACGACCATACAGCCAGCCACCGCACCGATTTTCGGCGCGCGGAACACATCGCGTACTTCGGCCACACCCACGATCTCTTCTTTCCACTCGGGGGCGAGCATACCGCTCATCGCCTGCTTGACCTCGTCGATCAAGTGGTAGATGACGCTGTAGTAGCGCAGATCCAGACCTTCGCGTTCGATGATCTCACGCGCGGCGGCGTCGGCACGGACGTTGAAGCCGACCACGATGGCCTCACTGGCCAGCGCCAGGTTGGCGTCGGTACCGGTGATGCCGCCCACACCCGAGGAAACCACGGCCACCTGTACCTCGTCGGTGGAGAGCTCTTCGAGCGCACCACGGATCGCCTCTAAAGAGCCCTGTACGTCGGCCTTCAGCACGATGTTGACCTTGGCGACTTCGTCCTGACCCATCTGGCTAAACATGTTCTCGAGCTTGGCTTTCTGCTGACGCGCCAGACGCACTTCGCGGTACTTGCCCTGACGGAAGTTGGCGACTTCGCGTGCTTTACGCTCATCCGCCACGACCATGAAGTCATCACCGGCGTCCGGTGTGCCGTCCAGGCCCTGGATCTCGACCGGCATGGCCGGACCCACTTCCTCGACCTGCTGGCCGAGCTCGTTGGTCAGCGCCCGTACGCGGCCGTAGTGCAGGCCGGCCAGCACGATATCGCCACGCTTGAGCGTACCGTTTTGCACCAGAACCGTGGCGACGGGACCGCGGCCCTTATCGAGGCGCGACTCGACGACCACACCTTTACCGGGTGCCGACGGTACGGCCTTGAGCTCGAGTACTTCAGAGACCAGCTGGATCGCTTCCAGCAGCTCTTCGATGCCGTCACCGGTCTTGGCAGAGACGTGAACGAACTGGGTATCACCGCCCCAGTCTTCGGAAATCACGCCGTGCTGGGAAAGCTCGTTGCGAATACGATCAAAGTCCGCGCCGGCCTTGTCGATCTTGTTCACTGCCACGACCATGGGAACTTCGGCCGCCTTGGAGTGCTCGATCGCTTCAATCGTCTGCGGCATGACGCCGTCATCCGCCGCGACTACCAGAATGACCACGTCGGTGGCCTTGGCACCGCGGGCACGCATGGCGGTAAACGCCGCGTGACCAGGGGTATCCAGGAAGGTGACACCACCGTGGTTATCTTCCACGTGGTAGGCACCGATATGCTGGGTAATACCGCCGGCTTCACCGGTGGCCACCTTGGCACGACGAATGTAGTCGAGAAGCGAGGTCTTGCCGTGGTCGACGTGACCCATGACAGTCACGACCGGCGAACGGGTGATCTCTTCACCTTCGTAGGAGATGCCCTCGATCATTTCGGTTTCGAGCGCATCGTCCTTGACCAGCTTGACCTTGTGACCCATCTCTTCCACCACGATCGCCGCGGTATCCTGGTCGATCGTCTGGTTGATGGTGACCGCCGCGCCCATGGTGAACATGGCCTTGATCACTTCGTTGGCCTTGATCGACATCTTGTCAGCCAGCTCAGCGACACTGATCGATTCGGGAATCGAGACTTCGCGCACGATCGGCTGGGTCGGCTTCTGGAAACCGTGCTTGCCGTTGCCGCTTTGACCTGCACCGCCGCGACGGCCGCCACGACGCTCGGAACGCTTGGCTTTCTTGGCACCGCCACCGCGCTTGCGCTCTTCGCGATCACCGCGATCATCGTCGTCGTCACGTCCTTTCTTCTTCGCCGACGTCTTCTTCGGCGGCGCCGTACGACGGTCGGTACGACCCTCTTTCGGCGGTGCCGGGGGCATATCGTCCGAAGCGGGGGCCTCTTCGATTTCAAGCTCGGGCACGTTGATGTCCGGCGTCGCGGATGCCTTGGTCTCGGCGTCCTTGCGCGCCGCTTCCTCGGCGGCCTGAGCCTTCGCTGTCGCGGCACGCTCTTCGACTTCACGGGCGTCGCGCGCCTTACGCTCGGCCTCGGCCTCGGCCATGTCGCCCACTAGCTGGCGCGGGCCGCTATGGACTGGTTCGGCCGCCTTGGGCTTGTCCTCTTCGGCACGCTTGACGTAGGTCTTTTTCTTTCTGACCTGCACTTCAATGGTCTTGCCGCGCTCGCCGGTCTTGATCCGGCTGCGGGTCTTGCGCGTCAGCGTGATCCGGTTCTTGCCCGCATCGGCTTCAGCGCCGCCATGGCTCTTCTTCAGAAAGCTGAGCAGCTTCTGCTTGTCTTCTTCAGAAACCGCATCGCCTTCCGAGGCGTGCTTGAGCCCCGCCTCTTTCATCTGTTCCAACAGGCGGGGCACATCACGGCCCACCTTTACTGCAAAATCTTTAACTGTCATATCTGACATAGTGACCCTCCTCAGCCCGTGACCTGTTTACTGTGTGCTTGAAGTCGATTCGCTATCGTCTTCAAACCAGGGCGCACGGGCAGTCATGATCAGTGCCGCTGCGCGCGCTTCGTCCAACTCCTCGATATCGACCAGATCGTCGACAGACTGCTCGGCGAGATCTTCCATAGTGACGATGCCGCGACTGGCCAGGATAAAGGCCAGATGGCGCTCCATACCCTCCATTTCCAGCAGGTCTGCTGCAGGCTGGGCACCGTCGAGCGCTTCTTCCGAGGCAATCGCCATCGTCAGTAGCTCGTCTTTGGCGCGCGCGCGCAGCTCTTCGATCAGCTCTTCGTCGAATTCTTCGATTTCAAGCATCTCTTCAAGCGGCACGTAGGCGACTTCTTCCAGGGTGGTGAACCCTTCTTCCACTAATAGCCGTGCCACGTCCTCGTCCACACCCAGATGCGAAACGAAGGAGTCCACCAGACTATCGATTTCCTGCTCGCGCTTGGACTCGGCCTCGTCTTCGGTCATGACGTTGATCCGCCAACCGGTGAGCTCCGAGGCCAGGCGTACGTTCTGACCGCTGCGACCAATGGCCTGGGCCAGATTGTCCTGGGCGACCGCCACGTCCATGGCATGGGCGTCTTCGTCCACCAGAATGGAAGCGACATCCGCCGGGGCCATGGCGTTGATGACGAGCTGCGCGGGGTTGTCGTCCCACAGCACGATATCCACACGCTCGTTCTGCAGCTCCGAGGAGACTGCCTGCACGCGCGAACCACGCATCCCCACACACGCCCCGACCGGGTCGATTCGACGATCGTTGGTCTTGACGGCAATCTTGGCGCGCGAACCCGGGTCGCGGGCCGCCCCCTTGATCTCGATGAGCTGCTCGGCAATCTCCGGCACCTCGATCTTGAAAAGTTCGATGATGAACTGGGGATTGGTGCGCGAGAGCTGAAGCTGGGCGCCGCGGGCATCCGGATCGACTTTGACCAGCAAGGCACGCACGCGTTCGTTCATGCGATAGCGCTCGCCGTGAATCATCTCGTTACGCGCCAGAAACGCCTCGGCGTTCTCGCCAAGGTCAATGATCAGGCCGTCACGGGTGGTCTTCTTGACGATCCCGGCGACCAGCTCGCCTTCACGGTCGGCGTACTGACGAACCACTTCGGCGCGCTCGGCCTCACGTACTTTCTGTACGATGACCTGCTTGGCGGTCTGGGCGGCAATACGGCCGAACATGGCGTTTTCGATCTTCTGCTCGACCACTTCACCCAATGCCAGAGGCGGGTCACGCTGTTCGGCGATGCTTTCCTTGATTTCGTAATCCGGCGTTTCGAACTCGTCGTCCTCGACCACCGTCCAGTAACGGAAGGTATCGTATTCGCCGCTGCGACGGTCGATGTGCACGCGCACATTGGCTTCTTCCTGCTCGAAGCGCTTGCGCGATGCGCTGGCCAGCGCCGCCTCAACCGCCTCAAAGATCACGTCGCGGGAGACGCCCTTTTCGTTGGAGATCGCGTCAACGACCATTAAAATTTCTTTACTCATGCGTATGCCTCGCCAGTAAACCTGTCCTTTGGTGCATCGCCCCAGCTACTGCCCGGGGGCCGCCCTCTTTTAATCGTCGAACTGCGGAACAATCTGTGCCGCATCGATGCTTTCGATGGGAAAGCAGTACTCTTCACCGTCCAGCTGAAGCAGCACTTCGTCGCCTTCCACCCCCGCAAGCAATCCCTGGTATTTACGACGACCATCAAAGGCGGTACGCAGCTTGAGCGCCACATGATGACCCTGATAGCGCATAAAGTGATCCAGGGTATACAAAGGGCGCGCCATACCGGGTGACGACACTTCCAGGCGGTATTCGCCCGGAATGGGGTCTTCAACATCCATAACGGCGCTGACTTGACGGCTGATATCAGCGCAGTCTTCGACGCTGACGCCGCTTTCACGCTCAATATAGATCACCAAACGTGAATGTTTGCCCTGAGAAAGATGATCGATGCCCCATAGCTCAAAGCCCATGGCGGCAACAACTGGCTCAATCAGCGCGTGCAGCGCTGCATGTTTTGTGGCCACAGACGAAGCTCCTATAGCCGTTGCATCAGGCACCTGGCCAGGAGTCATGAGAAAAGCTAGGTGGCTGATTGGCGTTACCTGAAAATGTGCCTTTGGCGATTCGGCTAGTACCGGCGCGCAAGACACGCTGCTCGCAAAAAGCTACTTTTGAATCGCTAGTAAACGCTACTAACAAAAAGCCCCTTCACAGGAAGGGGCTTTTCAAAAGAAACCTGTAGGTCCATTTTAACAAACCGGTGATCTATTTGCCTGCCAGCGGATTCTGAAAAACTCCTGACAACGTCTAGAGCCTTGAACCGTTTCGCCGTGCATACACCGTTTATCAAAAAATGGTAGCGGGGACCGGATTTGAACCGATGACCTTCGGGTTATGAGCCCGACGAGCTACCAGACTGCTCCACCCCGCATCAATCTAGGTCGACGATAATAACCACTTATACTACGTTAGTCAATGGCTTATTTCGTCTCAGGTGCCAATCCTGAACTCTGGGAAGCTGGCATTCCAGCTTGCAGAATGGTGCCGAAGGCGGGACTTGAACCCGCACGACCATACGGTCACTACCCCCTCAAGATAGCGTGTCTACCAATTCCACCACTTCGGCATCAGGGGAGGCTAAAGAAAACGGCAAACAATTTACTCGCTGCTTTCCTCTAGCACTGGCGCGATATTATCCATACTTGTCGGCTCGTCGTCAAGCGTTGGTACGTTTTGTTGTTGCTCGATCAAGCGCGAGTCTGGAATACCGGCTTCCGGCGCCTGGCCTGCCTGGGTCGCAAAGTAGGCAAGCGCCATGGAAGTAACGAAGAACCCTGCCGCCAGAACACCGGTGGTGGTCGAGAGGAAGTTGCCGCTACCGCGTGAACCGAACACCGTTTGCGAGGCCCCGCCACCGAAAGAGGCGCCGGCATCGGCCCCCTTGCCCTGCTGAAGCAGGATAAGTACCACGAGCGCGATCGCAATGACCACGTGAACCATCAAAATTGCAACTTGCATGACGTTATCCTGCTGACTGACAAATGGCGAAAAAATCATCGGTTTTAAGCGAGGCACCGCCCACCAAACCGCCGTCGATATCCGGCTTTGCAAGTAGCTCGGCTGCATTACCGGCATTCATGCTACCGCCGTAGAGAAGCACAAGCTCCTCGCCGAGCGCGCGATCCAGGCTTGAGAGATGATCTCGCAAGCCGGCCATGACCTCCTGAGCCTGCTCGGGGGTCGCCGTACGTCCGGTGCCAATCGCCCAGACCGGCTCGTAGGCAATGACCAGACGCCTGCGCGCCTCCCCGTCCAGATGAGCAAGTACGGCGTCCACCTGGTCGAGCACGACCGACATGGTGCGCTCGGCTTCGCGCTCTTCCAGGGTTTCGCCCACGCAAAGAATGGGGGTCAGACCGTGGCTGAGCGCGGCCTGAACGCGTCCCAGGATCGCGGCGTCGGTTTCACCGTAAAGCGCGCGACGCTCGGAATGACCCACCAGCACGTAGCTTACGCCGAACTCATTGAGCATCGGCGCGCTGACCTCACCGGTATGCGCCCCCGAAGGCTCGGAATTGAGCGTCTGCGCACCCAGCTTGAGCGGCGTGGACTGGAAAGCCCGCTGCGCGGCATCCAGGTAGGGAAACGGCACGATAACAGCCGCCTCTACCCGAGCCGGCAGAGCATGGGAGGAGAACGCGCTCGCAAACGCTTCCAGAAGCGTTCTGGAGCCGTTCATTTTCCAGTTACCTGCAATCAAGGGTGTGCGCATTCATTATCCTCACTCAAGGTGGAGCGAAATGGTATAGGAGCGGACTTGTCAAGACAACCGCTGTCAACCACACGGCCGCGTTTGTTCAGGTCAGCAGCGCCTCGACCCGCCTGGCAAGCGTTTCGGCCAGCGCCTGGACATCCAGGTGCGCCCGACCTTCCACCATCACACGGATCAATGGCTCGGTGCCTGAAGGCCGAAGCAGCACTCGTCCCTGATCGCCAAGCTCGGTTTCCAGCTCACTGACCGCCTTGTCGAGCACCGGGGCGTTCATGACTTCCCTGGCATTGGCCCCGGCGGGCAACCTTACGTTGACCAGCACCTGAGGCACCTTCTCGAACTCTCTCAAAAGGGCCGCAAGGGTCTTCTGCTCGCGCATCATCAGCGCCAGCACCTGAAGCGCCGAGACGATACCGTCGCCGGTGGTCTGCACATGCGCGCAGACGATATGCCCCGAGGACTCACCGCCCAGCTCCCAGCCGTTGGCGGCCATCTTCTCCATCACGAAACGGTCGCCCACGTTTGCCCGCTCAAAGGGGATGCCCAGTTTTTCAAGCGCCATGGCAAGACCGAAATTGCTCATCAGCGTGCCCACCACGCCGCCTTGCAACAGACCCCGCTCAGCGCGGTCACGGGCAATGAGATAAAGAATGTCGTCGCCGTCGACCTCGCGACCATCGGCATCCACCAGCAATACGCGGTCGCCGTCGCCATCGAAGGCAATTCCCAGATCCGCACCCTGCTGAATGACTGCCGCCCGCAGCGCCGCCGGATGGGTCGAGCCGACCTGGTGATTGATGTTAAGGCCGTTGGGGGCGCCGCCGATCACGCTGACATCGGCCCCCAGTTCACGAAACACGCTCGGGGCGATGTGATAGGTCGCGCCGTGGGCGCAGTCGAGCACCACCGTCAAACCGTGCAGGCTCAGCCGGTCGGGCAGCGTCGATTTACAGAACTCGATATAACGCCCGGCGGCGTCGTCGATACGCGTGGCCTTGCCCAGCTGGGCGGCGTCCGCCGTGCACAGAGGCGCCTCCAGCATCGCCTCGATACGATCCTCCACTTCATCGGGCAGTTTCTTGCCCTCGGCGGAGAAGAACTTGATGCCGTTATCCTCGAACGGATTGTGGGAAGCGGAAATCACGATACCCGCATCGGCACGAAAGGTGCGCGTCAGATAGGCAATGCCCGGCGTAGGCATGGGACCGAGCAGCGATACGTCCACACCGGCTGCGGAGAGCCCCGCTTCCAGGGCAGACTCGAACATGTAGCCCGAGATACGCGTGTCCTTGCCGACCAGCACGCGGGTACGTCCACTCGAGCGGCGCAGTACCTGCCCGGCCGCCCAGCCCAGCTTGAGCATGAAGTCGGCGGTGATGGGCGCCTGGCCCACAGTGCCGCGAATACCATCGGTGCCGAAATAACGTCGTGTCATGATAGGAGTTCCTTGTTGGTCGACGGCTCGCAGCCTTCCTGGAGTACCGCCCATGCCATGGTAACGGCATCCACCGTGGCACCGACATCATGCACTCGTAGTATTTTCGCGCCCCGCTCCACCGCCAGCGCAGAAAGTGCCAGCCCACCGGGGAGGCGCTCCTCCACCGGCCGGCCCAGCACCTTGCCGATCATGCTTTTACGTGACATGCCTACCAAAAGAGGCAAACCCAGCGCGTCAAGCGAGTCCATCCGGTTCAAGAGACGCAGATTATGCTCCACGGTCTTGCCAAACCCGAAACCCGGATCGAGCAACAGCTGCTCGCGCCGGAACCCGGCGGCTTCGCAGGCCGCGATACGTCGAGCAAGATAATCGGCTACCGCCTGTTCGATGGGCTCGTCGTAATGAGGGGAGTGCTGCATCTGCTGGGGCTCGCCCTGACGGTGCATCAGACAGGCGGGCAGCCCGCTGCCGACCGCCGCCGCCAGCGCGCCGTCACGCTCCAGGGCGCGTACGTCATTGATCAGGCCGGCGCCCAGTGCAGCGGACTCACGCATCACCCGTGGACTGCTGGTATCGACGGAAACCAGCGCATCCAGTTCACGCACCAGCGCCTCGACCACTGGTGCCACGCGCTCGATCTCCTGCTGCTCGGAGACGAACTCGGCACCGGGACGGGTGGACTCCCCGCCCACATCGATGATCGCCGCGCCTTCGGCCAGCATCTGCTCGGCACGGCGCAGCGCATCGTCCAGCGAAACGTGACGGCCGCCGTCGGAAAACGAGTCGGGGGTGACATTCAAGACCCCCATTACCCGGGGAAAGGAAAGATCTAGCCTGTGACGGCCACACTGCAAGCACGCGGCTTGATGGGACGCCTGTCCTGGATCAGCAATTGGTTTCATGGCACAGCCTGATGAAAAGAAAACGTGGCGGCTTGGTGGTACCTAGCATAACAAAAAAGGCGCCCCGAGGTGGGGCGCCTTTTGACTTGCCTGGCCTGCCGGCCCTGTCTGTCGACTCAGGACTCAGGAGCCGGCCGAACCGCCCAGCGGATCGGAGGGGCGACGACGCGGCTCGTCGTCATCCTCTTCGCTATCGTCGTCGGATTCGTTATGGTTCGGCTCATCGGCCTTCGACCGGGGCTTGTCGTCACCCACCGGAGTGCCGCCGCCCGAGGAATCACCGTCGTCCCAACCTTCCGGCGGGCGCGGGTCCTTGCCTTCCATAATATCCTTCAACTGGTTGGCATCGATGGTTTCGTATTTCATCAATGCTTCGGTCATCGCATCGAGCTTGTCGCGGTTGTCGTGCAGAATCTGACGCGCCTGTTCGTAGCACTCGTCGATGATCTTGCGCACTTCCTTGTCCAGACGCGAAGTCGTTTCACCGGATTTCAGCTTGCCGCCGCCCTGACCGGGGCCCCCGAGGAACTGGTGCGACTCGTCCTCGTCGTACATGATCGGGCCCATCTCGTCGGACAGCCCCCACTTGGCGACCATGTTATGGGCCAGCTCGGTGGCGCGCTTGATATCGTTGGAGGCACCGGTGGTCACACCGTTGGCGCCCAGCGTCATCTCTTCGGCAATCCGTCCGCCGAACAGCGAGCAGATCTGGCTGAGAATCTGCTGGCGCGAAAGGCTGTAACGATCCTCTTCCGGCAGGAACATGGTCACACCCAGGGCGCGGCCGCGGGGAATGATGGTGACCTTGTAGACCGGGTCGTGCTCAGGCATGACCAGACCGATGATCGCGTGGCCAGACTCGTGATAGGCGGTGTTGAGCTTTTCCTTGTCGGTCATGACCATGGATTTGCGCTCGGCGCCCATCATGATCTTGTCCTTGGCAAGTTCGAGCTCTTCCATGCTCACCAGGCGCTTGTTACGGCGCGCGGCAAAGAGCGCTGCCTCGTTCACCAGATTGGCCAGATCGGCACCTGAAAAGCCAGGGGTACCGCGAGCGATCAGTACCGGTTTGACATCGTCGGACAACGGCACCTTGCGAAGGTGAACGCCGAGAATGTGCTCGCGTCCGCGGATATCGGGCAAACCGACGGTCACCTGACGGTCGAAACGACCGGGGCGCAAAAGCGCCGGGTCGAGAACGTCAGGGCGGTTGGTCGCGGCAATCACGATGATGCCTTCGTTGGCCTCGAAGCCGTCCATCTCGACCAGCAGCTGGTTGAGCGTCTGTTCGCGCTCGTCGTTACCGCCTCCCATGCCAGCACCGCGTGAGCGGCCCACGGCATCGATCTCGTCGATGAAGATGATGCAGGGGGCCTGCTTCTTGGCCTGCTCGAACATGTCACGTACGCGAGAGGCACCCACACCCACGAACATCTCGACGAAGTCGGAACCGGAGATCGAGAAGAACGGCACCTTCGCTTCACCGGCGATGGATTTCGCCAGCAGCGTCTTGCCGGTACCCGGCGGGCCCACCATCAGAACGCCGCGCGGAATGGTACCGCCCAGGCGCTGAAATTTGGTCGGATCACGCAGAAAGTCGACCAGCTCTTCCACTTCTTCCTTGGCTTCGTCACACCCCGCCACATCGGCGAAGGTGGTCTTGATCTGGTCCTGGGACAAAAGCTTGGCCTTGGACTTGCCAAAGCTCATTGGCCCGCCCTTGCCACCACCGGCGCCCCCCTGCATCTGACGCATGAAGAACATGAAGATGGCCAGGATCAAGAGAATCGGGAAACTGGCGATCAGAAGCCGCATCCAGATGCTCTGCTGCTCCGGCTCCTTGCCCACCACGGTGACGTTGTTGCTCAGCAGGTCATCCATCAGCTTGGGGTCTTCCGCCGCCGGCCGAATGGTCTGGAACTGCGAACCGTCGGTGCGCTCACCGGAAATGGTGTAGCCATCAATGGTCACACTGCGGACCTGTTGATTTTGCACCTGCTGCACAAACTGCGAGTAGTTGGTGGATTGAGGTGCGCTTTCCGTACTGAAATTGTTGAACACTGTCAGTAGCACGGCCGCAATGACCAACCAAAGAATCAGGTTCTTCGCCATATCGTTCAAGGGGCTACCCTCATTACAAGAATCCGTCAGTTAACCGTCGATACTCTGACCTTACACTAGAGCATTACGTTCAACCATTGCCAAAGCACGTTTGACTTTGGGCCATCTATGCCATACACGCCTGGCGGCTAGTGTGACACGCATTGCGTTCGCCTTCGCGGCAATCGCCTTGATAATTCTTTTATATCGCGGGCGGCTTACTGGCCGCGAAACCCCTGAGCCAGAAAGTAGACCTCTCGGGAGCGAGCGCGTGAAGCGCCGGGCTTGCGTGTAACGACCCGATCGAAAGAACCCTTCAACTCCTTCAAATAAGCGTCGAACCCTTCGCCCTGAAACACCTTGGCCAGAAAGGTGCCACCCTTGGGCAGCGTTTGTCTGGCAAGGTCGAGCGCGAGCTCGACCAGATACATCGCCTGGGGCTGGTCGATGGCGGCCATCCCACTCATATTGGGGGCCATGTCCGACATCACAAGGTCGACGGGGCGATTTCCCAACCGCTCGAGAATCGCGCCCAGCACGCTCTCTTCGGTGAAGTCACCCTGCACGAAGTCCACGCCGGCCAGGGCGTCCATCTCCAGAATATCCGAGGCGATGACCACACCGTCGATGCCGACTTTCTCGGCGGCCACCTGGCTCCAGCCACCGGGCGCGGCACCCAGGTCGATCACCGTCATGTTCGGGCGGAAAAGCCTGTCTTTTTCATCAAGCTCTAGAAGCTTGTAGCTCGCCCGGGAGCGGTAGCCATCCTGCCAGCTCTGCTTGACGTACTGGTCGTCAAAATGCTCTTTCATCCAGTTGGCGCTGGTCTTGCTGGCGGAGCGTTTGGGACCTGTTGGCTTTTGCTGCATGAGGCGTCTACGTCTGGCGTATGGAAGTGAATGTGCGAAAGTACCGGGTGGATTGCTTTCACTTAACGGCGTTTCACCGTAAGATGGAACGTTAAGCGCTAACCGGGATACCGCAAGATACCATGAGCTTGTCACAGGCACAAAAGAAAGCATTTCGCAGCATTGGCCATCACCTGAACCCAGTGGTGACGGTCTCTGAAAACGGCATCTCCGACACCCTGCTCGCCGAGCTTGGACGGGCGCTGAACGATCACGAACTGATCAAGGTCAAGCTGGCCCTGCCCGAGCGCGACGACCGGGGGATGATGATCCAGGAACTCGTCAACGACAGCGGCGCCGAGCTCGTTCAGACCATCGGCAAGATGGCGCTCTTGTATCGCAAAAACCCCAAGGCCAACCCGAAGCTCTCCAACGTCAGCCGTTTCGAGAATCACCACGGCCGCCACTGATTCGGTACGCGCCTTTCAAGGATAACGCTTGTCGGCGTCAGGCCTTGTGAACGCAACGCCTCGTCAATGCAACGTCACGCCAGGGCAATATATTCAAGTGTAACGCCTTATGAAAAGGCCCGGACAGCAATGCCCGGGCCTTTTCCTTGAGCTTTCAAACGCCGCCAGGCGGCTGCTCAGAGATGCTCGACGCTTCCGATCTCGTACTCCACATCGCCACCGGGGGTCTTGACCACCACCACATCGCCTTCTTCCTTGCCGATCAGGGCGCGAGCAATGGGCGAGGTCACGGAGATACGGCCCGACTTGATATCGGCCTCGTCCTCGCCCACGATGCGGTACGTTACTTCGGCGTCGCTATCCAGGTTCAAAAGCGACACCGTGACACCGAAGATCACCTTGCCGGTCTTGGGCAGCTTGGTCACATCGATGACCTGGGCGCCGGAAAGCTTGCTTTCGATCTCCTGAATACGACCTTCGATAAACCCCTGCTGCTCGCGGGCGGCGTGATACTCGGCGTTCTCCTTGAGATCGCCGTGCTCGCGCGCCTCGGCGATGGCGGCAATCACCTGGGGGCGCGCCTCGCCCTTCAGATGATTGAGCTCTTCGCGAAGGCTTTTCTCTCCCGCGACCGTCATCGGGACCTTGTTCATTGACTTGCTCCTGCATGCAGATCCTGAAGGCGCCGCACCGTAATCTCCCGACCGTACTCGAGCGCCATGCAAACGGCATTAGCCCCCGCCAAGGTGGTCGCATAGGGCACCTTGCGCGCAAGAGCAGTACGGCGAATGATCGAAGAGTCGTTGATAGCCTGACGACCTTCGGTGGTATTCACGATGTAGGCGATCTCGTCGTTCTTGAGCGAATCGACGATATGGGGGCGGCCTTCATAAACTTTGTTGACGTGCTCCACTTCGAGGCCGGCGGCTTCCAGCGCCGCTGCCGTCCCGCGGGTGGCACATAGCGTAAAGCCCAATGTTAGCAGAGAACGACCCACTTCGATAATCCCCTCCTTGTCTGGTTCGCGCACTGACAAGAACGCCTTGCGCAGCCCATCGAGGGCCGGAATGGCCTCGCCCGCCCCCAATTGCGCCTTGTAGAACGCCTCGGCGAAGGTGTCGCCGGAGCCCATCACTTCGCCGGTGGACTTCATTTCCGGCGACAGGATCGGATCGACCCCCTGGAACTTGTTGAACGGGAAGACCGCTTCCTTGACGCTGTAGAAGTGCGGAATAATTTCGCGCTCGAAGCCCTGCTCGGCAAGCGTGGTACCCGCCATGCAGCGCGCGGCGATCTGGGCAAGCGAGGTGCCGATGCACTTGGAAACGAACGGCACGGTGCGCGAGGCGCGCGGGTTGACCTCGATCACGTAGATTTCATTATCCTGCCAGGCGAGCTGCACGTTCATCAGCCCCTTCACGCCCAGCTCCACGGCCATGCGCTTGACCTGATCGCGCATCTCGTCCTGCACCTCCGCGGGCAGCGAGTACGGCGGCAGCGCGCAGGCGGAGTCACCGGAGTGAACGCCCGCCTGCTCGACGTGCTGCATGATGCCGCCGATCACCACCTGCTGGCCGTCGGACACCGCATCGATATCCACCTCGACGGCCGCACTCAGGAAGTGATCCAGCAGCACCGGCGAGTCGTTGGAGACCTTCACCGCGTTGGTCATGTAGTTTTCGAGCTCGGAGGCGTCGTAGACGATTTCCATGGCCCGGCCGCCGAGCACGTAGCTTGGACGCACGACCAAGGGGTAGCCGATGGTTTCGGCCTTGGCGAAGGCCTCGTCGAAGCTACGCGCGGTAGCGTTGGGCGGCTGCTTCAGACCAAGCTTGTCGATCATTACCTGGAAGCGCTCGCGGTCCTCGGCGCGATCGATGGCGTCCGGCGTGGTGCCGATGATCGGCACGCCGGCGGCTTCGAGTTCGCGGGCGAGCTTCAGCGGCGTCTGACCACCGAACTGGACGATCACACCGACCGGCTTCTCTTTATCGGCAATTTCCAGCACGTCCTCAAGGGTGACCGGCTCGAAGTAGAGGCGGTCCGAGGTGTCGTAGTCCGTGGAGACGGTTTCCGGGTTGCAGTTGACCATGATGGTCTCATAGCCGTCATCGCGCATGGCCAGCGCGGCATGAACGCAGCAGTAGTCGAACTCGATGCCCTGGCCGATCCGGTTCGGGCCACCGCCGAGCACCATGATCTTCTGGCGATCGGAGACGTCCGCCTCACACTCCTCCTCGTAGGTGGAGTACATGTAGGCGGTGCTCGAGGCAAACTCGGCAGCACAGGTGTCCACCCGCTTGTAGACCGGGCGAATGCCGGCGGCCTGGCGCGTCTGGCGAAATTCCTTTTCACTGACGCCGAGCAGCTTGGCCAGGCGCGCATCGGCAAAGCCCTTGCGCTTGAGCTGATAAAGCTCGCGGGCGGAGAACTCATTCAGGGCGCGCTGAGCGACCGTGGCCTCGGTCAGAATCAGATCCTCGAGCTGCACCAAAAACCAGCGGTCGATGTTGGTCAGCGTGAAGATCTCGTCCACGCTCATGCCCGCACGCATCGCGTCCGCGACATAGAAAATGCGCTCGGCGCCAGCGGCCTGCAGCTCGCCCTTGATGCGCGACATCGCTTCATCATTGAAGTCGGTGATGATCGGGTCGAGGCCGTCGTTGCCGGTTTCCATACCGCGCAGCGCTTTTTGCAGCGACTCCTGGAAGGTACGGCCAATCGCCATTACCTCGCCTACCGACTTCATCTGGGTGGTGAGGCGGTCGTTGGCCTGGGGGAATTTCTCGAAAGTGAAGCGCGGAATCTTGGTGACGACGTAGTCGATGGACGGCTCGAAAGACGCCGGGGTCGCCCCGCCGGTAATATCGTTTTGCAGCTCGTCCAGGGTGTAACCCACCGCGAGCTTCGCGGCGATCTTGGCGATCGGAAAGCCGGTGGCTTTCGAGGCCAGCGCCGAGGAGCGCGACACCCGTGGATTCATCTCGATGACCACCAGGCGCCCGGTTTGCGGGTCCATGCCGAACTGAACGTTGGAGCCACCGGTTTCCACCCCGATCTCGCGCAGCACCGCAAGGCTTGCGTCGCGCATGATCTGGTACTCTTTATCCGTCAGCGTCTGCGCCGGGGCCACGGTGATCGAGTCGCCGGTGTGCACGCCCATCGGGTCAAAGTTTTCGATCGCGCACACGATAATGCAGTTGTCGTTCTTGTCGCGCACGACTTCCATTTCGTACTCTTTCCAACCCAGCAAGGACTCGTCGATCAGCAGCTCGTGATTGTTGGAAAGCTCGAAACCCCGGGTGCAGATCTCCTCGAACTCTTCCTTGTTGTAGGCAACGCCCCCGCCGGAACCGCCCATGGTGTAGGAAGGCCGGATGATGGTCGGAAAACCGAGCTCCGCCTGGATCTCCCAGGCTTCATCCATGGTATGGGCGACTTTCGCCTTCGGGCACTCGAGGCCGATGCGCTTCATGGCCTGGTCGAACAGATCGCGGTCCTCAGCCATGTTGATGGCGTCGGCGTTGGCGCCGATCATCTCGACGCCGTGCTTGGCCAGCACACCGTGCTTTTCAAGGTCGAGGGCGCAGTTGAGTGCGGTCTGACCGCCCATGGTAGGCAGGATGGCGTCGGGCTTTTCTGCCTCGATGATTTTCTCGACGGCCTGCCAGGTGATCGGCTCGATGTAGGTGGCATCGGCCATGGCCGGGTCGGTCATGATGGTGGCCGGGTTGGAATTCACCAGCACCACTCGATAACCCTCCTCGCGCAGCGCCTTGCATGCCTGGGCGCCGGAGTAGTCGAATTCGCAGGCCTGGCCGATGACGATGGGGCCGGCGCCAATGATGAGAATGGTCTTGATATCGGTACGCTTGGGCATAACGGTTCCCGCAAAAAAGTGACGATGGACTCGATAAGGCTGAACTAACGGATCAGCGCCGCGCCTGCATCAGGGTGATAAAGCGATCGAACAGCGGCGACACGTCCTTCGGGCCAGGGCTCGCTTCCGGGTGGCCCTGAAAACTGAAGGCCGGACGGTCGGTACGCTCGATGCCCTGAAGCGTGCCGTCGAACAGCGAACGGTGCGTGGCACGCAGGTTGGCCGGCAGCGTCGTTTCGTCGGCGGCAAAGCCGTGGTTCTGGCTGGTGATCATGACCGTGCCGGCATCCAGATCCTGCACCGGATGGTTGGCGCCGTGATGGCCGTGGTTCATCTTCACCGTCTGCGCGCCACTTGCGAGGGCCAGAAGCTGGTGGCCCAGACAGATACCGAAGACCGGCGTGTCGGTTTCCAGAATTTCCTGAATCGCCTTGATGGCGTAATCGCAAGGGGCGGGGTCGCCGGGGCCGTTGGCCAGAAAGACGCCGTCCGGGTTCATCGCCAGCACATCCGCCGCGGGCGTTTGCGCCGGCACCACGGTCAGACGACAGCCGCGGGCGGCCAGCATGCGTAGAATGTTGAACTTCACCCCGTAGTCATACGCCACCACGTGATAAGGCCGCTCGCCGGTCGAGGTATCAGCGTAGCCCGCGCCCAGAGTCCATTCGCCTTCGCTCCACTCATAAACCTCCTTGCAGGAGACCTCTTTCGCCAGATCCATGCCCTTGAGCCCCGGAAAGGCGCGTGCTGCCGCCAGCGCCCGCTCGACCGCGTCGTCACCTTCGGCTTCACTGCCGGCCAGAATCGCGCCGTTCTGTGCGCCCTTGTCGCGCAGAAGGCGCGTCAGACGGCGAGTGTCGATATCAGCGATGCCCAGCACGTTCTGGCTTGCCAGGTACTCGGAAAGGCTTTGCCGAGAGCGGAAGCTGCTGGCCATCAGGGGCAGATCGCGAATCACTAGGCCCGCGGCGGCAATGGTGGCCGACTCCACATCTTCCGGGTTGATGCCGGTGTTGCCGATGTGAGGATAGGTGAGCGTGACGATCTGGCGGGTGTAGGAGGGGTCGGTGAGAATTTCCTGGTAGCCGGTCATGGCCGTATTGAACACCACCTCCCCGCTTGTGACGCCTTCGGCGCCGATGGCAATTCCGTGAAACACGCTGCCATCTTCCAGGGCCAATATCGCAGGTTTGCTCAATGCGGAGTTATTCAAGACAAGTTCTCCCATGCTGGTGGGAGCCTGTGGGCGCAGGCTCGGCGATCCGGTGTCGGCGTTTGCGTGCAAACGTCGGGTCGTAAAAAAGCGGGACGAAGCCGATAAAGAAAAAATCGGTTTCATCCCGCTTGTTGTTCTCTTGCGTGGCGGTGCCATGGTCTAGCGTACGGCGTTGGGCAATCATCAGGTGAGGCCAAGGCAACAAGCGCAGCGCTTTTGCCGTCTATTTTCTACTCACATGCTACCGCCCGGCCAAAATTTTTGGAATGTTACAGCATTTTCGGCCTTCCGGCTAGCCTTTTGGCTGCAAAGCCTGCCTAGGTGCCAGCAAGCCCCAGCACGTCCTGCATATCAAAACGACCGCTGTCTTTATCGGCGACCCAGCGCGCCGCGCGCACCGCCCCCTTGGCAAAGGTCATGCGACTCGATGCCTTGTGGGTGATCTCGATGCGCTCGCCTTCGGTAGCGAACATCACCGTGTGCTCACCGACGATATCGCCGGCACGTACGGTAGCAAAGCCGATCTCTTTATCACTGCGCGGCCCGCACTGGCCCACGCGCTCGAACACGCCATGCTCTTTCAGCGTGCGATCCAGGCTTTTGGCGACGACCTCGCCCATCTTGACCGCGGTGCCGGACGGCGCATCGATCTTGTGGCGATGGTGGGCTTCGACGATCTCGATATCGTAGCCCTCATCCCCCAGCGCCCTGGCCGCGGTTTCCAGAAGCTTGAGGGTCAGGTTCACACCGACACTCATGTTGGGCGCGAACACCATGGCCAAGCGGTCGCGATAGCTATCGAGCGTTGACAGCTCGTCATCGTTCATGCCGGTGGTGCCGATCACGATAGCCTTGCCGTGCTCGGCGCAGAAGGCCAGATTCGAAAGCGTTACTTGCGGGGCGGTGAAGTCGATCAGCACGTCGAAGTCGTCGACGATGGCGTTTAACGAGTCGACCGCGGTCACGCCGCACTTGCCCGTTCCCGCCAGTTCGCCGATATCGGCGCCGACAAGCGAGCTTTCCGGCTCGACGATACCGCCGGCAAGCGTTGCGTTTTCATCCTGATTCAAAGCGCTTACCAGCGTGCGGCCCATGCGCCCCGCCACGCCTACGATGGCCACTCGAGTCATACAATCTCCTGGAGTCTGCGGCGCCTGGCGCCGGGTATCGATGAATGGCGGGGAGTATACCAGACGCCGTCGGCTGCGGCGGAAAGCAGCTATTTTACCCAGTCGATGGCCAGGGGTTCGTCCTTGGCCATGCGCTCCAGATGATTTTTCACCACGTCTTCGAGCTGATCGAGGGCCGCGTCATCGACGGCGTCGATGGACACCGAAAGCGTCTTGTCCTTGGCATGCATCCGACAGGTGCCCTTTTCTGGAAAAACGATGGTGGCGTCCGTGGCGGTGTACTCGACCTCGAGCTTGTGGGACCAGTGCTTGCACAAACGATTGATCAGACGCTCACCAGATTCGGTAGCGATGTCCGCGCGGGATATCGGCATGCGGCTCTCCTTGAATAAGTCGGCATTCAGGTTATCTAAAGACAGCGCCTATCCTGACAAACGCCTGGTTGGCTGCGTAGGCAACATCATGTTCAACTTATTGGAACAGTTTACGTCCAACGGCTCGACAGCGTAGCGGGATTTCACGATAATGCTCTCATGTAAATGCGAATCATACACAGTTGTATGAAGCTGCGCGCCGATCCGTGACAGCCCCTGGTTATCAGCATCTTTCACTTTTTCCTTAACGCCTGCCGAGACGCCTCATGAACTCGCTTTTCCTGAAAACCCTGGCCGGAGCAGTAGCACTTGGCTGCACAGTGGCCATGGCCGAGCCTATCGATGTGGTCGATATTACCGGGCGCCAGCTAAGCTTCGATGCGCCCGCCGAGCGGGTCATTTTAGGCGAAGGTCGCCAGATCTACCTGCTGGGCCTGCTCGAACCCGAGGCACCGTTCACCCACGTGGTGGGCTGGCGTGAAGACTTCTCCCAGGCCGACCCGGACAACTACGCTCGTTACGCCGAGCGCTTCCCTGAAATAGAGCAGATTCCCACCTTCGGCGGGTTCAAGGACGGCACCTTCGATGTGGAGCAGGCGGCATCCCTGACCCCGGATGTGGTGTTCATGAACCTGGAGGCCAAGGCGGCTACCGAAGACGCGGCTTACGACGCCAAGCTTGCCCAACTGGGCATTCCGATAGTTTACGTCGATTTTCGCGAAGACCCCATCGCCCACACCATCCCTTCCATGCGCATCATGGGTCAGGTGATGGGCGATGAAGAGGCCGCCGAGGCGTTCATCACGTTTGCCGAAGAACAGATGGCCCGTGTGACCGACGTGATCGATGAAGTCGACCCCGAGCGGCCCAGCGTGTTCATCGACCGGGCCGGCGGCTACTCCGATGAGTGTTGCATGAGCTTTGGCCCCGGTAACTTCGGCGAGTACATCACCCTGGCCGGCGGCACCAACATTGCAGACGGCATCATTCCCGGCAGTTTCGGCACGCTGAACCCGGAGCAGATCATTACCGCCAACCCGCAACACGTCATCGTCACCGGCGGCAACTGGGAGGCCTACGTACCCGGCGGTGCCTGGGTCGGTGTGGGGCCCGGCGCCGATATGCAGGCGGCCCGCGCCAAGCTTGAAGCATTGACCTCCCGCACGGCCATGACGGGCATCCAGGCGGTGGAAGCCGGCAACGTCCACGCCATCTGGCACCAGTTCTACAACAGCCCCTACTACTTCGTGGCCGTTCAGCAGCTCGCCAAATGGCTGCATCCGGAGCTGTTCGAGGATCTGGACCCGCAAGCCACGATGCAGGAGCTTCACGAGCGCTTTTTGCCCATCGATTACGCACCGGGTTACTGGGTATCGCTCCATGACGACTGACACCCTCGCCACCGACACTCACTCCCAGGGGCGCGCCTTTTACCGTACTCAGGTCTTTCGCCGCCAGATGATTCTGCTGGCGCTGGTCGTGGCGCTGTTTTTCAGTCTCTGCGTGGATCTGGCGCTCGGGCCCGCCCGCTACAGCCTGGGCGAAGTGATTGCCGCCCTGCTCACCCCCCAAAGCGTCAGCCAGCAGGCGCGGGTGATTCTCTGGGAGATACGCATGCCGGTGGCGCTGATGGCGCTGGTGGTGGGGGCCAGCCTATCGGTGGCCGGCGCCCAGATGCAGACCATTCTGAGCAATCCCTTGGCCAGCCCCTTTACGCTGGGCATTTCCGCAGGCGCAAGCTTTGGCGCCGCCCTCGGGCTTGCCTTTGGCGTGGCGATCATTCCTGCCGCCATCGAGTTCGTGGTGCCGCTCAACGCCTTCATCATGGCGATGTTCACGGCGTTTCTGATCCACGCGCTGAGTCTCAAACGCGGCGTCACGGTGGAAACCATCGTGCTGCTGGGCATCGCCATGGTGTTCATCTTCAATTCACTGATGTCATTGATCCAGTTCTTCGCCACCCAGGAAGCCGTCTCGGCGGTGGTGTTCTGGACCATGGGCAGCCTGACCAAGGCCACCTGGCCCAAATTCTGGGTCGCGCTGGGTATTCTCGCCGCCGTCATCCCCTTGCTCGCCCGCCATGGCTGGGCGCTGACCGCCATGCGCCTGGGCGATGCCAAGGCCGAGAGCATGGGCGTCAAGCCTCGCTCGCTACGCCTGGAAGTGCTGGTACTGGTGTCGCTGCTGGCCGCCGTGGCGGTGGCGTTCGTGGGCACCATCGGCTTTATCGGCCTGGTGGGCCCGCACATCGCGCGCATGCTGCTGGGTGAAGATCAGCGCTTCTTCCTGCCTGGCTCGGCGCTGTGCGGTGCGTTGATTTTGTCGGTGGGCTCGGTAATTTCCAAGATCATCATTCCCGGCACCATCATTCCCATCGGCATCATCACGTCATTAGTGGGCATTCCGTTCTTTCTCTTTCTCGTGCTCAATCACAAGAAGGCCTCATGGTAACCCTGACACTCGATCACGTATCCGCACGCTACGGCCGTCGCACCATCATCGACGACGTCACCACGCCCACCTTTCAGGGCGGCCAGGTCGTGGCGCTACTGGGGCCCAACGCGGCGGGTAAATCGACGCTATTTCGCCGCATCCTGGGTCTGGTCCAGGGCCAAGGCGAGGTAATCATCGGTAACACCCGATCCGAGCACCCGGTGGCCTACATGCCCCAGGGCACCGGCGCCAGAGCGGTACTCAGCGTCTACGAATCGGTGCTTTTGGCGCGCATGCAGGGGCGCAGCCTGAAAGTGCAGCCGGAAGACCTTGCCCAGGTCGATCGAGCGCTTGAAGAGCTCAACATCACATCGCTTGGCGAGCGCAACATCGGCGACTTGAGCGGCGGCCAGCGCCAGCTGGTGAGTGCCGCCCAGGCGCTGGTGCAGGAACCGGACATCCTCATGCTCGACGAGCCTACATCGGCGCTGGACTTGAACCGCCAGATCAACCTGCTGAGCGTACTGCGTCGGCTGGCCGACGAGCGCGGCATGCTGATTCTGGTAGCACTTCACGACCTGGGCCACGCGCTGCGCTTTACCGATGCATCGATGGTGCTGGAGCACGGCCGCCTCATCGCCTGCGGCCCCACTGACGACGT
This sequence comes from Vreelandella xerophytica, assembly GCF_968048975.1. The sequence goes on from NZ_OZ309106.1 coordinate 3,304,509, forward strand.
GATTACTCCGGCGCTTTTACGCCAGGTCTACAAGGTGGCGGCACGCATCGAACCCTGCTCGAAAGGCCGCCCGCAGCTTATCGTCGAAGAGGCCATTTAAAGCGCCTCCCTTCCATGGAGGCTAGCGCCACGCCGGCAATCATCAGCGGTAGCGCCATGAGAAAGCCGCTGGAGATAGGAATACCAAACAGCACCCAGTCCGCAGCGATCGGCCAGACCAACGCGACGTACTCGAACGGCGCCAGCCGTGACACTTCGGCATAGCGAAACGCCAGCGTCATGGCGATATGCCCCGCCCCACCAAACAGCCCCGAAAGTACCAGCAGGGCAAACTCGGTACCGGTAAGCTCGGCCCAACCTAAAGGGAGCGTGGCAAGCCCCGCCAGCGACGACACCACGATAAAGTAAAATGCGATCGACCCGGCGGTTTCGGTGCGAGAGATATGCCGAATGGTAAGTAGAGCGCCCGCGGTCAGAAGCGCCCCGGCGGTGCCGAGCGCGTACCCCAAGAGCCGTCCGTCGTCGCCTCCCCCGCTCAACTGAGGCACCACCAGCACCGCCATACCGGCCAGCGCCAGCCCGATCGCCCCGGCGCGATAGAACGAGAACCGCTCGCCCAGCAGCAGCACCCCACCCACCGCCATGAAGATCGGCGCCAGCTGCACCAGCAGCGTGGCCTCGGCCACCGGCAAAAAGGCCACGGCGGAAAACGAAAAGAACATCGCCGCCGCCCCCAACCCCGAGCGCAGCAAATGCCCCAGCGGGCGCCGGGTAGCCAACGCCTTGGGAAACTCCCGGCGAATCGTCAAAAAGATGACGATCGGGATCAGCGCGAACAGCGAGCGAAAAAAGATCGACTGCCCCACCGGTACCACGTCACTGACGGCCTTGATGCACACCAGCATACCGGCAAACATCACCCCGGACAGCACGCGCAAGAAAATGCCCAGGCCAGGGCGGTCTTCGATTCCGGTCATGGTCAACTCGATTCCTTCCATAAAAAAAGCCCCCGGTGATGAGCACCGGGGGCTTTCTACGCTAGCATGCGCCGCGTTTCGCCACTATTGAATCCCACGAGGAAAACCGCCCTCGTTAGGGCTTCATCTCTTCAAAGAACTTCTTCACGCTGTCGAAGAAGCCGGTCTTCTTGGGCGAATGGCTGTGGCTGTTGCTGCCGTCGAAGCTCTTTTGAAGCTGGCGGAGCAGGTCTTTCTGCTCGTCGTTCAGGTTCACCGGTGTTTCGAGCACCACCTTGCACAGCAGATCACCCGGGGCGCCGCCGCGGACCGGCTTCACGCCCTTGCCGCGTAGGCGGAAGAGCTTGCCGGTCTGGGTTTCCGGCGGAATCTTGAGCTTCACCCGGCCATCGAGCGTAGGCACTTCGAGTTCACCACCAAGGGCAGCATCGACGAAGTTGATCGGCACGTCGCACTGCAGATGCTTGCCGTCACGCTGGAAGATGCGGTGCGCCTTGATCGCCACCTGCACGTAGAGATCGCCGGCCGGGCCGCCATTGATACCGCTCTCGCCTTCGCCGTTCAGACGGATGCGATCGCCGGTATCCACGCCGGGCGGAATCTTCACCGAGAGCGTGCGGGTTTCGCGTACGCGGCCTTCGCTATTACATTTGTGGCACGGTACCTTGATTTGCACGCCAGTGCCGTGACAGGTGGGGCAGGTTTGCTGCACGGCGAAAAAGCCCTGCTGCATGCGTACCTGACCCATGCCCTGACAGGTGGGGCAGGTATCCTTGCTGGTGCCAGGTTCGGCGCCGTCGCCGTCACAGCGGTCACAGGTGATATGGCGAGGCACGCGAATATCCACCGTGGTGCCGGACACCGCATTTTCCAGATCCAGCTCCAGGTTGTAGCGCAGATCCGAGCCGCGCGCAGGCGCGTTCGGACCGCGTCGACGGCCACCGCCGCCGCCTCCGAAAATATCGCCAAACACATCGCCGAAGATGTCGCTGAAATCCCCTGCGCCACCGCCGCCACCACCAAAGCCACCGCTCTGGCCGTCCACGCCCGCATGGCCGAACTGATCGTAGGCGGCGCGTTTTTGCTCGTCACTCAATACTTCATAGGCATCGGATACGTCGCGAAATTTTTCTGCGGCGGTCTCGTCATCCGGGTTGCGGTCAGGGTGGAATTTTTGCGCCAGGCGGCGATAGGCCTTCTTGATCTCTTTCTGATCGGCCCCTTTTTCAACACCCAGGACTTCGTAATAATCGCGCTTGGACATGGGTCCTACGCCTCCTGGTTAGGTATGCACTTAACGGTAAAGGTCACGTTCAACGTCCTGACCGTGGAAACAGCAACGCGGGAGCTGGCTCCCGCGTCATCACTTTCCTTGGCAGAAAAAGAAGATTACTGCTTTTTCTGCTCGTCGTTGACTTCTTCGTACTCGGCGTCAACCACGTCATCTTCGGGCTTGGACGTCGCGTCTTCAGCACCTTCACCCGCCGCCTGGGAAGCGTCTGCCTGTTCGGCATACATCTTCTGGGCCAGCTGGCCGGACGCTTCGGTCAGGGCATCCAGTTTCTTCTGGATGTTGTCCTGATCGTCGGTCTTGATGGCTTCCTCAAGCTCGCTGATCGCGGTCTCGATGTTCTGCTTCTCTTCCTCGGTCGCCTTGTCGCCAGCTTCTTCAACTGTCTTGCGCGTGGCGTGGATCATGCCGTCGGCCTGATTGCGCAGCTGCACCAGCGCTTCGAACTTCTTGTCCTCGTCCGCATGGGCTTCAGCGTCACGCACCATCTGATCGATTTCTTCATCGGACAGACCGCTGGACGCCTTGATGACAATCGACTGCTCCTTGCCGGTCGCCTTATCCTTCGCGGACACATTCAGGATACCGTTGGCATCCAGATCGAAGGCTACTTCGATCTGCGGAACACCGCGCGGTGCCGTCGGAATGTCGCTGAGATCGAAACGGCCCAGCGACTTGTTCTGCGCGACCTGCTTGCGCTCACCCTGGGCGACGTGAATGGTCACGGCCGTCTGGTTGTCATCCGCAGTCGAGAAGGTCTGGGTCTTCTTGGTCGGGATGGTGGTGTTCTTCTCGATCAGCGGCGTCATCACGCCACCCAGGGTTTCGATACCCAGAGTCAGCGGCGTCACGTCGAGCAGCAGCACGTCTTTCACGTCACCGCCCAGTACGCCGCCCTGAATCGCAGCACCGACCGCGACCGCTTCGTCAGGGTTCACGTCTTTACGCGCGTCCTTGCCGAAGAAGTCAGCCGCTTTCTTCTGCACCATCGGCATGCGGGTCTGACCACCGACCAGAATCACTTCGTCGATTTCAGACGCAGACAGGCCAGCATCTTTCAAAGCCATCTTGCAGGGCTCGAGCGAGCGCTGAACCAGCTCTTCCACCAGCGATTCCAGCTTGGCGCGGGTCACCTTGACGTTCAGGTGTTTCGGGCCCGTGTTGTCGGCGGTGATGTAAGGCAGGTTCACATCGGTCTGCTGGGCGCTGGAAAGCTCGATCTTGGCTTTCTCGGCGGCTTCCTTCAGGCGCTGCATGGCCAGGTTGTCGCCAGACAGGTTGATGCCGCTGTCGGACTTGAACTGGTCGACCAGATAATTGATCAACGCCAGGTCGAAATCTTCGCCGCCCAGGAAGGTGTCGCCATTGGTGGCGAGTACTTCAAACTGGGTTTCGCCGTCAACGTCGGCCACTTCGATGATGGAGATATCGAAGGTACCACCACCCAGGTCATAGACTGCGATGGTCTTGTCACCGCGCGACTTGTCCATGCCGTAGGCAAGGGCAGCGGCGGTCGGCTCGTTGATGATGCGCTTGACGTCCAGCCCTGCGATACGGCCAGCGTCCTTGGTCGCCTGGCGCTGGCTGTCGTTGAAGTAGGCCGGCACGGTGATGACCGCTTCCGTTACGGTCTCGCCAAGGTAGTCTTCGGCGGTCTTCTTCATTTTCTTCAGCACTTCCGCGCTTACCTGCGGCGGTGCCATCTTCTTGCCTTTGACTTCTACCCACGCATCGCCGTTATCGGCTTCAGCGATCTTGTACGGCACCATCTTGATGTCTTTTTGAACGACATCGTCCTTGAAGCGACGACCGATCAGACGCTTGATGGCGTACAGGGTGTTTTCCGGGTTGGTAACCGCCTGGCGCTTAGCCGCCTGGCCTACCAGAGTTTCGCCATCGTCGGTGTAAGCGATAATGGAAGGCGTGGTGCGGCCACCTTCGGCATTTTCGATAACTTTAGCACTGTCACCGTCAAGTACCGCCACACAAGAATTGGTGGTACCCAGGTCAATACCAATAATACGTCCCATAGCAAAAACCTCGAATTCAGTTGTCTCATTACTTAAAACGTTTGCGGGCTTCCCCGCAGGGTTGCCCCTTATCTGGGGGCCGCCGGTAACTTTTCAAGGGCTTTTTTACGCTTTGCGCCACTAATCAGCTTAATTCGCTTTCTGGCTGACCACGACCATCGCCGGGCGAACCAGACGGCCATTCAACAGATACCCTTTCTGCATGACGTCCATCACCGTATTGGGCTCAAGCTCCGGGTTGGGCACCATGGCCATGGCTTCATGCACCTGGGGGTCGAAGGGTTCACCATTGGGTTCGATGCTTTCAACACCAAACTTGTTCAGCACGCCCAGCTGCATCTTGAGTGTCATGGACACGCCTTCGCGGTGCACGTCAGAAGCGTCTTCCTGCATGCTTTCAAGGGCTTTTTCAAGGCTGTCCACCACCGGCAGAAGCTCCTTGACGAACTTTTCAAGCGCGAACTTGCGGGCCTTTTCCGCTTCCTGCTCGGCGCGGCGACGTACGTTTTGTGCCTCGGCGGATGCCCGAAGCGCCTGATCCTTGGCCTCGGCCAGACTCTGCTCCAGCTCTTCCACCTGGACGGCCAGCATGTCGGCTTCCGGGTTATCCCCGCCTTCGTTGAGAATGTTGCCATCCAGCGGCGAGTCGTCGTCCAGCACGCCTTCAAGATCGCCCTCTACCAGGCGTTCTTCGTCGACCTGCTCGGTGACCTCGGCTTCCTGCTCCTGGCGGGCCAGCTCGTCATCCAGCGGGGTTTGTGGTTCTTTAGCCATGCCGTACTCCTAAATGAGGTAGCGGCGCCTTGTGCGGCAGCCTACGTTAAGTAAAGGGTTATCGATCCATATGCACGCTATATGGGGGCCTTCTTGGTCATCTCAAGAGGGGCATTGAAGTGAGTTATCGACTACTGTATAAAACACCAATTAATGTACAAGCATCCAGTTTCTGTAGCGCCCTGCCCAGGAGGCCCTATGCTGACTCAGCTAGTCATCCAGGATTACGCGATCGTTGATCGCCTAGAGCTTGACTTAACGAACGGCATGACCGCCATCACGGGGGAGACCGGGGCGGGGAAATCCATCCTCCTGGGCGCCCTGGGGCTTTGCCTGGGCGAGCGCGCTGAAGCGGGAAGCGTTCGCCACGGCTGCGAGCGTACCGACCTTTCGGCAAGCTTCGATATCGCCCGCCTGCCCGCCGCGACCGAGTGGCTCGAAGCGCGCGAACTTTCATCGGAAGAGTGCCTGTTGCGACGCGTGGTGAGTGCCAACGGCCGCTCAAAAGCGTGGATCAACGGCCAGCCGGTGACCATCGCGGACCTGAAAGCCCTGGGCGAACTTCTGATTCAGGTACACGGCCAGCACGCGCACCAGGCCTTGATGCGCGAAGAGACACACCTTGCCTTGCTGGATGATTACGCCGGGCTCAGACACAAGCGCCAGCGCCTGAGCGAAACCTTCAAGGATTGGCGCAGTGCGCGCACACGGTTGAAAAAACGCAGTGAAGCGGGAAGCGAAGTGGAAGCCAAGCGCCAGCTATTGCGCTACCAGGTGGAAGAGCTCGATCAGCTGGGGCTTGCCGAGGGTGAGCTGCAGATGCTTGAAGAGGAACAGCACACCCTGGCCCACGCCGAAGAGACCCTGCGCGAGACCCAGTTCGCCGCCGAGTGCTGCGAAGGCGACGACGGGGGCGCGTTATCGCTTCTCAACCAGGCCTACGCGCGGCTGAGCGCGCTGCCCGGTAGCGACAAGGGCGTGCTGGCCAATACGCTTTCAATGCTGGGCGACGCCCGCATCCAGGTAGAAGAGGCTGCCAGCGAACTTGCCCGCTTTGCCAGCACTACCGAGCTTGACCCAGAACGTCTGGCCTGGGTGGACGAGCGCCTGACCGACGTGCATCGCATTGCCCGCAAGCACCACGTTGCCCCGGAAGAAATCTTCGCGCTTCACCAGAGCCTTGCTCAGGAAGTAGCCCAGCTTGAAGCAAGCGATGATGATCTTGAAGCGTTGAGCAGCCAGGTAGCCGAGTACCGTGAGCGCTATCGCCAGGATGCCAAGGCGCTGAGTGAAGCGCGCCAGAAGGCCGCCGGACGCCTGGGCAAGGAAGTCCAGCAGCAGCTGGCCTTTCTGGCCATGGGCAAGGCGCGTTTTGAAGTGGCTGTGTCCGCGCGTGAAACGCCAAGCCAGGACGGCCTGGATCAGGTGCAGTTTCTGATCAGCGCCAACCCGGGCCAGCCGGCAAGACCCTTGACCAAGGTGGCTTCCGGGGGCGAGCTTTCGCGCATCAGCCTGGCCATTCAAGTCGTCGCGGCCAGTCACTCCACCATTCCAAGCCTGGTTTTCGACGAAGTGGATGTGGGTATTTCCGGGGCAACGGCGGAAATCGTCGGTCAGCTGCTACGCAAGCTGGGCGAAAAAGGCCAGGTGATGACCGTCACCCACCTGCCTCAGGTTGCCGCTCAAGCCCATCAACATCTGCATATCGAAAAACGCGCCAAGCGCGACAGCACGTTGACCTATATGGCCCTTCTCGACGAAAAAGGCCGGGTGAGCGAGTTGGCACGCATGCTGGGCGGTGTAACGCTTTCCGAACAGACCCTGGCCCATGCCCGGGAAATGCTCAACGCCAGCCAGCGCCCGCCCCACTAAAGGTAAAAGGCCATCAGCGAAGAGGCTTCATCGCCTCTTGGCTCTTTCCCTGCCCATCCCCCATACAACCAAAAGCGCCCCTGCCGCAGTAACGGCAGGGGCGCTTTTCTCGGGCGCGCTTATTTTTCTATGCGTTTACGCAAGGCGCCTCAATGGTCAGCGTATATTAAGCTTTTGGACGCACATACAGCACCAGCGCATGATCGATCAGCTCGAAACCGTGCTCTTCCGCGATTTCTTGCTGGCGACGTTCGATGATCTCATCGACAAACTCGATGATTTCACCGCTTTCCAGACACACCATATGGTCGTGGTGATCTTCCTGGGTCATCTCAAATACCGCGTGACCGCCGTCGAAGTTGTGACGAATCACAAGGCCCGCCGACTCGAACTGAGTCAGCACGCGATAGACGGTTGCCAGGCCCACATCCTCACCCGCGTCAATCAGTGTCTTATACACTTCTTCTGCGCTAAGGTGGTGTTGGCCCGAAGCATTTTCGAGAATCTGCAGGATCTTGACACGCGGCAGGGTCACTTTCAGCCCGGCTTTGCGTAGTTCATGGTTCTGATCGGCCATGGTTGCTCTTCGCAGTAACAGGTTAGGTCGGGTATCATCGACCGAAACCACGATAGTGAAGAACAGGCTCAAATGCAAAAATTGACTCGTATCATTACGCTTTCCGTTGCCCTGACCGTTGTCAGCGGCTGTAGCTATGTCGGCGTCTACAAGCGCGACATCCCCCAGGGCAACCTGGTCACCCAGGCAATGGTCAACCAGCTGCAGCCGGGCATGACCCAGGAGCAGGTCACCTACGTGATGGGCCGCCCGCTGCTGGAGGCGCCTTTCGACTCCCGTGAGTGGGATTACGTCTACCGTCTGGACAAGGCTTACGCGGGCGTCGAACAGCGCCGAGTGACGCTGACGTTTGACGACCTGGGTCGGCTGGTCAACGTCGAACAACAAGGCGATCTATCTCGCTCGCCCTCGATCAGCAGGAACGAAGGCGCCGGCCCCGCGACCGAAACCATCGACCCCGTAATGCCGCTACTGACTCCGAACCAGCAAACGCCCACGCCGACCCCGGAGAACGCCCCGGCGTCCACCCCGGCAAACGCGCCCGCCCCCCGTCCGGTCCTGATTACCGAGTAACGCTGGTCTACCCCCGCGCCTGGCGTCTGGCGCGGGCCAGACGCGCCGCCTTGGGATCTATCTGCAGCGGACGATAAACTTCGATGCGATCGCCCGCGCCAAGCGTCTGACGCTGCGGCTCACGCAGCGTCTTGCCGAAGATGCCCAGCGGCGCCTCGTCAAACGTTTCGGGAGGAAGTTCGGGAAAAAGTGCAGGTAATCCCGCCAGGGCCACCGCTTCCCGGGCCGTGGTGGCCGGGGTGACGTGGACGGTGACCAAGTGCTGCCTGTGCGGCGTGGCAAAGGCCACCTCCACGCCGAACAGCGCGCTTTCGGGATCAGCGGCCATACAGCTCATCCGCACGTTTGGTGAACGCGTCCACCAGCTGCCCGGCAATCTGCTGAAACAGCTTGCCGAATGCCATGCCCAGCAGCCGATTGGCAAACTCGAACTCCATTTCCAGGCTGACTCTGCAGGTATCCTCTCCCATGGGAGTGAACAACCACCGGCCCTTCAAGCGTTTAAACGGCCCCTTGACCAGAGAAAGTTCGATACGCTCTGGCGCGTAAAGATCATTTCGCGTGGTGATGGTCTGCTCCACACCGGCACGACCCAAGGTCATCTCGCCGATCAGATGCGATTCATCGCGCTCGACCAGCCGAGCACGTCGGCACCCGGGCAGGAACTCGGGATAGCGTTCGAAGTCATTAACCAAATCGAACATTTGTTGGGGGGTGTGCCGCACCAAGGCGGTACGATTAACGGTTGGCATTGACCTCTCCGCTGACTTCACAGTGCCCACAGCGTATCATGGGAAACATTTTTCAGACCTTGAATGGTATCACGCCTCCCCCTATAACGAAGGGGGTGCTACCGACAGATTAACGATGAGGTTCCATGGCCACTAAAAAAGGTAATAGCAAGGGCCCCAGCAGCAGCTCCATAGCCCAGAACAAGAAGGCGCGGTTTGAATACCATATCAACGAAACCTTCGAAGCGGGCCTGGCACTTGCCGGCTGGGAAGTGAAAAGCCTGCGCGCGGGCAAGGCGCAGCTCACCGATACCTACATTCTAGTGCGTAACGGCGAAGCGTGGCTGCTGGGCAGTCATATCATGCCGCTCAATACGGCCAGCACTCACGAGATTGCCGATCCGACGCGTACGCGCAAGCTGCTGCTGCATCGTAAAGAGATCGCCAAGATTTTCTCCATCACCCAGGATAAGGGCCATACCTGTGTACCGCTCAAGCTTTACTGGAAGCGCAACAAGGTGAAATGCGAGCTGGCCCTGGTGACGGGCAAGCAACTGCACGACAAGCGAGCGACCGAGAAAGACCGGGACTGGAATCGCCAAAAAGGGCGAATCATGCGGGAACATAATCGTGCATAGCTGGTCAATCAGCCGTGAGCACGTTAGAATGCTCACCTGTAGTTAAGGGGGCGACATGGTTTCGACGCCGGTGACAACCCTTGCGGTGCATGCCGAGAGCGTGATGTATCTCGTAAATCCCACATCACGAAAAATAGTCGCAAACGACGAAAACTATGCTCAAGGCGCGCTGGCAGCTTAAACCCTGCTAGCTTCTTGTCTGGCCCCAAGGTGATGTGCCTATTCATCACTGCGGGGATATGAGCTAAAGCTGATAGGACCGCGGTTGGCGGTGTCTTCTCGTCAACCGTTAAACTTTAGAAGGCTCGCGTGGCTGAATCCTGATCGTCGGAGTCAGTCGCGTTAAAGCAAATGACGAAATCTAAGCATGTAGAGCCAATAGGCGAGTGCTGGCGGACGCGGGTTCAATTCCCGCCGCCTCCACCAGACACCCCTACAAATCAAGCACCTTCAAGGTGCTTTTTTTGTGCCTATCCATTCTTGTATCTCACAATGGATGAAACGCCCTGTTGAGCAGCGCTTCCCGTCCTGCTCGCCGGACCACCCCCTGTCTTTCCCCGTTCAAAAGCGCCTCCCCTCGCCTATCTGACCTACACTAGTCAAACACGCAACGCATGGAGCGATGCTCATGGATAAGCAAGTGATCGACGTTATACGTCAAAATGAAAAGCTGCCCGAAAGCATGAGCGATGAAGCGATCGCCAAGGAGTACAGAGGTACGTATACCGCCGCGCGAGCGGCCGTGAGCCTGGATCACAAGCCACTGGATCAAGTGATGGCGGATACCATGGCCAAGGTGCTGCCCTTTATGCGTAAAAATAAAAAATAGATCGACAGAGTTCATGACTGGCTTTATGTGTGCCCGCTCTCGCTTGTGGCGTTCTACACTGCGGCAGGCGGGTTAAACAAGCGCCATCCCACACTCAAAGCATCACTGCTTGTTCCTTTGCAGGCGTTCTTAGATATGCTGTTCTCATCCAAAGACTTTTACTCATGTTTTGTAGATACTTCTTGGCGCCTGATGTATAGCGCCGCGACACCCAAGGACGAATTTTATGGTCGATGACGAACAGTACACGGATAACGAGACACAGCTTCTCTACCTGCAAGAGCGACTTGAAGAGAACGATACACCGGCTCTCGAGACTCTATTCAGCCATCTTGAGACACTTGAGATCACAAGAATTCTCGAATCTTTTCCGCAGAAGACGCGCAATCTCTTGTGGAAATTTATTCCTGAGGCGCTTCTCGGCGAAGTGCTTGCGAGTATCGACGAAGACATCCGGGCCGACTATATCGAGGATCTATCGGTAAGCGACATTGAGAATATCGTCAAAGGACTCGATGCGCAGGATGTGGCCGAAGTACTGGATGTGGCTGCCGAGGACGTCAAGACGAGCGTTTACGCCAGTCTTGATGACAACATCCGTGCCCAGGTAGAAAACCTGCATGCCTACGAGGAAGATGTCGTGGGCCGCTACATGGACCCTGAAACGGTCAATGTGAAACAGGGCGTCTCCCTGGAAGCGGTACAGCGCTATATTCGCATCCACCATCTGCTCGACGACGAGTCGCAGCAGGTGATGATCACCGATAAGGACAAGCGCCTGCTCGGCACGCTCACGCTCATCGATCTGATCAAGCAGCCACAGGACGCCGTGGTGGATGATTACATGGATGACTTTTTCACGTTGAATGATCAGATGAAAGTCAGCGAGGCGGCGGTTCTCTTGCGCTCAAAGGAGCTGGCCTATGTCCCGGTCTGCGATAGCAACGGCTTGCTGGTGGGCCAGTTGAACACGGCAGACGTTCTGGAAATCACCCAGGATGACGCGGACCTGACGCTCAAGCACATGTCCGGGGTGAGCGATGAGGAAGAAGTATTCACCCCGATTGTGAGAAGCGCCAAAAGCCGCGGCGTGTGGCTGGGCATCAATCTGATGACCGCGTTTTTAGCGGCGTTCGTGATCGGCCGGTTCGAAGCCGTTCTGGATCAGATCGTGGCGCTGGCGATTTTGATGCCGGTGGTGGCCAGTATGGGCGGCATCGCCGGGAGCCAGACGCTGACCGTCGTCATTCGTGGCTTGGCGCTGGGACAGCTGGCCGGCCATAACAAGCGTTGGCTCTATAACAAGGAGCTATGGGTCGGCATGAGCAACGGCCTGGTCTGGGCGCTCGTGGTTGGCGCGATCTCCTATTTATGGTTTGGCGACTCACTCATTACCCTGGTGATCACGCTCGCCATTTTTATCAATATGAGCCTCGCCAACATATCCGGCGTACTCATCCCATTGGTATTGAAACGGCTACAGATCGACCCCGCTTTATCGGGGGCGGTGATACTGACCACCGTGACCGATGTCGTCGGCTTCTTGTCGTTTCTGGGCCTTGCCACGGTGATTATTTTATAGGTCCAATAGCATCCCCATGATCGTGACGGCTTCATCGACACCAAGAGCCACAGGGCCATCAACTCGAAACGTACCATCACTGTCGAGTCACATGGCCTGCCGCGACCCAGTTAGTTTTTTTTACGCCTGCTCAGCAAGCCAATTATTTCAGGTACGGATATAGATTTATCCTCCACGCTTTCATATAAATCAGCCACAGCGGTCGCAATCCCCTTGGAGGTATCAAGTTCACTCGTCATGGCATGGTAGTAGCCTAGATCCTTATGGGCATTGGCTACGCTGAAGCGAAATTCTCCTGGGTCTTCTGATTCGATAAAAGGGCGCAGTCTTTCCAGGACGACACCGCCGCCCCCGCCTTTACTCAATACTTCCATGAAGGCTTCATCACTCACTCCCGCTTTGCGAGAGGTTGTCGTTGCCTCAGCTAATATGGCTGAGAATCCTAGGGAGACATAGTTATGCAATAATTTGAGTGTATGCCCTGCCCCTACGCCGCCCGCGTGAGTGATCACTTCTGAAAAGCTTGATAGTAAAGGATAAATTTGCTCAAAAAGCGCCGTGTCCGCTCCGACAATCAGGTTAAGCCGCCCCTCCTCCGCTTCCTTAGGGGTACGTGTCATTGCTGCATCGATCAAGTACCCACCCGATGCCTCGACCCCGGCCGCCGCCCGAGTGGTAGAACTGGGTAAGGACGTTGAACAATCGACTATGATTGCCCCTTTTCCCAGACCTTCCAGTACCCCGTTTGGCTCGAACAGCACGGCCTCCACTTGAGGTGAGCCTGTAACACAGAGCAGTATCACGTCGGTTTGTTCGGCCACCTCCCGCGAGCTGACATACGCTTTTGCCCCTGCCTGAATCAAATCCTCGACAGGCTGATTACCTAAATGGTCGAGAAAGGCCAGCGAATAGCCGGCTTTAAGAATATTTTTGGCGATTCCATGCCCCATCAGCCCAACACCAATCACCCCGACCCGCTGTTCCTTACGATTAGACTGACTCATAAAAGACCCCCAAAATGAACTGTTTGTACTTGTTTCAATCATGGCGAACGGCTATCGTCTTTAAACGCGTATAGCTACGCAGTCCTTCAAACCCTTTTTCTCGCCCATGCCCAGAACGTCCCACGCCACCAAAAGGCAACTCAATACCGCCTCCTGCTCCATAATTGTTGATGAACACCTGACCACTTCGAATGCCTCTTGCCAGGCGTAGCTGGCGGCCACCATCATTTGTCCACACACCCGCACAAAGTCCAAAATCGGTAGCGTTCGCCAGTCGTAACGCCTGCGCCTCATCTTCAAATACCTGAACGGTCAGAACTGGGCCAAACAGCTCTTCTGTCAGTACGGCATGACCGTCGGGTATGTCGGTGAGCAAATGGGGGACGACGAAATATCCGGCGGGAGAAGCACTTTGCGCCAGTTGGCCCTTCGCCGCGACTCGAATACCATCCGCTTCAGCCATGGCCAACCGTTTTTCAAGCTGAGACTTCTGACGTTCATTGATCAGCGGACCGCAGTCCATATCATCCTCTCCACTGGCACACCGCAGCGCCGAGAAACGCTCTGTGAGACGTTCGATGAAGGCGTCGGATATTTCACGCTGTATTAGAAGACGGCTGCCCGCCGAGCAGGTTTGTCCGGCATTTTGAATGATTCCGCGCACGACGGCCTCGAACGCGGTCTCTATATCGGCATCCGCGAAGACGACTTGCGGCGATTTACCTCCCAGTTCCAGAGTGACGGGCACGTGATGCTTGGCGGCTGCCTGTGCCACTTGCGTGCCGGTTTCCGACGACCCCGTGAAGGAAAGATGATCGATTCCCGGATGCGCGGCCAAGGCAGCTCCCGCTTCTCGTCCCAAGCCCGGCACCACATTGAGGACACCGGCGGGCAAGCCAATCGCCACCGCCAGCCTTGCCAGACTTAAGATACTCAGACAGGCATCTTCAGCGGGCTTGAGAACAATAGTGTTGCCAGCCGCCAGAGCGGCGGCGACACAGCGCCCGAATATCTGGGCAGGATAGTTCCAGGGAATGATCTGCGCGCAAACGCCATAGGGCTCGCGTAGTGTCATGACGGTGTAGCCCTGTTCGTAGGGCAGGGTCTCGCCATGAAGTTTATCGGCCCCCCCGGCATAAAAACGGAAGTAGTGGGCGCACGCCTTGATGTCGGCACGAGCCTGGGTCAAGGGCTTGCCGGTATCCAAGCACTCAAGAGCTGCTAAATGCTCATGATGAGCTTCGATAGCCGCAGCAAACGTGAATAACCAGGCGCTTCGCTGACGTGCGCTCCACGCGGCCCAGTCTCCAATCTCGCCATTGAAAGCGCGCCGTGCCGTGGTGACGGCGTCGTCCACGTTCCCGGAGGTACATCGGGCAATGTAGGTAACCGCCTCGCCGCTGGCGGGCGCCTCCACCGACAAGGTAGCCTCGGTATCAACCCACGTATTTCCTATCAAAGCCGCCGAAGGCGGAAATTCAGGTAAATGGTTCATCAATATTTTCCTTAGCCGTAAAGCAGATTAACCAGTCCCATGGAGATCCAGGGCATGTACGTAATGACCATCAGACACGCCAGCACTACCAACACGAAACGCATTAGCCAGGGCAGCATTTGGTCGATCGAAATCCTGGCCACGGCACAGGCCGCAAACAGGTTCACACCCAAGGGAGGAGTAATCATGCCCAAGGCCAGATTGACCACCATGATGAGCCCGAAATGCACCGGGTGTACGCCAAACTGCATGGCGATAGGCGTCAAGATAGGCGCCAGAACCAGAATGGCTGCGCCGGTTTCGATGAACATTCCAACAATGAGAAGTAACGCGTTGACGGCCAGCAGAATTCGCCTGACTTGGAGCAACAGTCACGCATTGAACGATCAAACTACCTGGTTTCATCTGCTTAACCAGGCCTTGATTACCAAACAGCACCTGTTCGACTTGACTATCATTGACGACGACAACCAGCACTACATGACAAAAAGCAAGCTCGACGGGCGTTGCTACGCTCTTCCCTCCCATACGGGTAAAGGCTGTCCGAGCTTCATCTGAGATATCGCAGCCCGTGACATCGAACGCGTCTTGCAAAAGAGCATAGGCTATCCCGATGCCCATGACGCCTAGCCCGACAATGCCGATATGAAGAGATCGTTCGCTTTGAATGCTCACTTAGCCATACCTCATTATTGTTTTAACACCGCGGTATCGAGTGGTGATCTGGCCATCGAATGATAGCGCTACCATTAGCTTTAGATTACCCTCTGCCGTTCGACAAGCCGAACATCAAGGATGTGTGACTAATGTCTAAAGACTCGCAACCCGATGCAAAGTCACGCCGTCACTCCGTTCACGTTACGCTCGCCCAGGTCGCCCAGGTCGCCGGCGTCTCCCCCATTACCGTTTCGCGCACACTGAATCAACCAGACAAGGTAAATGATCGTACGCGGCAAAGCGTTCTAGAGGCCGTGGAACGGCTGGGTTACGTGCCTAACCTGATTGCAGGGAGTCTAGCCTCTTCTCGCTCGCGATTGATCGCCATCATCGTGCCATCGCTGATCAACAGCGTGTTTGTCGAGGTCATCAAAGGATTGCAGGAGACGCTTGAAGCGCAGGGGTATCAAATATTGTTGGGCAATACCGATTACGATCTTGATCGCGAATATCAGCTGGTGCGCACTTTTCTAGGATGGTCCTGCGCTGCCTTGGTCATCGCGGGGTTACGTCACAACAAGGCATGTCGAACGTTACTGACCAACTGGGGCCACCCCATCATGGAAGTCATGGAACTGGGCCAGGGAATGGATCTCAATGTTGGCCTGGATCACAAAGCTGCAGGCCGCTGCATGGCGGAGCACCTTATTAGCCGAGGGTATTGTCGCATTGTCTATGTGGGTGCGCGGCTATCTCATGATTATCGTGCCTGGCTGCGCTGCCAAGGACATACAGAAGTACTGACGGCCAAGAGGCTAAAAGCCCCCCTATTGGAGCTGGATACACTGGGTAGTCTACAGGCTGGCGCGGACAGTCTGGCTCAGGTTCTAAAGCGCTACCCATCTACGCAGGCTATCCATTTCGCTAATGACGATCTTGCCGCTGGTGCCCTTCTGGCCGCCCAGCGACAAGGGGTAATAGTGCCGGATGACATCGCCATTGCAGGCTTTAACGGGTTGCCACTTGGCCAACACATTACACCTCAGCTCACCACGATTCTCTCCCCAAGAGAAGCCATGGGGCGGCTGGCGGCTGAAGAACTCATACGCAGACTGAGCGGGAAAGGTGTCTATCGCCGTCAACATGACGTCGGTTTTACACTTCAAATTGGCAATAGCACATAGATAATAAAGAACTATGCAACGATACCTGAAGCACCTGCGTCTACAAGCCGCCCTGTTGATAAACAGAGGGATTGATAGTCTTTGCGCGGCTGTCTTTACATACTGCATCTGTTCGATACGGCTTTAACAAGGATTTTCCATGCTCCCCGACTATCCTCTGATCGCCTGGCTGCTCATTATCTTTGCCGTCTACCTCACCGGTGTCTCCAAAGGCGGATTTGCGGGCGGTTTCGGTACGCTTTCGGTGCCGCTGATGGCACTGGTCATCAGTCCGACCCAGGCGGCGGGGCTTTTACTGCCGCTCTTGCTGGTGATGGATGTATTTGCGGTCAAGGCGTGGTGGGGCCAACACGACATGGCGGAAGTGCGCCGCTTTATTCCCGGGCTTCTGATCGGTGTGGCGGTCGGCACTCTGCTGTTTGGCGCGCTGAGTGATCAGGGCGTGCGGCTTGTGCTGGGGCTCTTGTCGCTGGTGTTTGCCTTGTACATGCTGTTCAAGCCCATGGCCAGAAAGCCTATCTCCACGTGGTGGGCCTTGCCGGCAGCAAGTGTGTGCGGCTTTACCAGCTTTATTGCTCACGCCGGGGCGCCGCCGCTCAATGTGTATCTGCTGCCGCGCAAGCTCGCCAAGGAAACGTTTATCGCCACCTGCGCGGTCGCCTTTGCCATCGTCAATGCCATCAAGCTGGGCCCCTATCTCTGGCTGGGTGAAGTGAATCTTACCAGTGCCTGGGCGTCACTTTTACTGGTACCTGTCGCGTGGATGGGCGTGCGCAACGGGCTTTGGCTGCAAAGCCGTGTAAATGACGTGCTGTTTTATCGATTGGTGATTATCGCCATGCTGTTGGTAGGCGCCCATCTGATCTGGCAATCGCTTACTCCTTGACGGGGCTGCCAGGCGCTAACCACTGCCGGGCAAACGTCTCGGCACAGACGGGCTTGCCCAACCAGTGACCCTGAGCCTCCCGACAGCCCATCTGC
The DNA here is from genome assembly GCF_968048975.1 of Vreelandella xerophytica. The sequence continues at coordinate 3,321,704 of NZ_OZ309106.1, forward strand.
GCAAGCAGAGAGGCCTGCGCCTCGCTCTCCACCCCTTCGGCCAAGGGCTTGATCTCCAGGGTATCCGCCATGCCGATAATGGTCTGTACGATGGCGCGATCGTGGCGGTTATCTACCATGTGGCGCACAAACGAGATATCGATCTTTAGAACATCGGCAGCAAAGCGCCGCAAATAGGAAAGCGATGAGTAACCGGTGCCAAAATCGTCAATCGAAATCGAAAAGCCCGCCTGGCGTAGGGCCAGCGTACTCGCCACAGCCTGATCTGGGTTACGCATGAAGTCACTCTCGGTCAGCTCCAGCCCGATAGAGTGTGACGGTACGCCTTGAGTTAACCGAGCGACGTGTTCGGGCAGCTTGGGATCGGCAAACTGCTGAGCGGAAACATTGACCGACAGACGCCCAGGCAGGGGCGTCTGTGCGTTTTCCCAGGCGCTTAGCTGTCGGGCGGCCTCTCCCAGCACCCAGTCACCCAACAGGCTGATCAGCCCGCGCTCTTCGGCGAGCGGAATAAACTCGCCAGGAGAAATCCAGCCCCACTCATCGTCATACCAGCGGCATAACGCCTCGGCCCCGGTGAGCTGACCGCTGATCAGATTCACCTGCGGCTGGAAAAAGAGCAGCAGGCGCTGCTCGCTGATCGCCGCCTGCAGGCGCTCGGTAAGCTCCTGGCGGCGCTGAATGGCGTAGTGAAGCGCCTGATGATAGACACAGAAATTCTCGTCCGTACGCTTGGCATGGTGAAGCGCCATCGTGGCGGCATTGAACACCTCCGCCGGGCTATCGGTAGTGTCGGGATAGCTTGCAAACCCGACATTCACATCGATGTTAAGGGATAGATGGCTCAAGCAGACAGGTTGGCATACCGCCTGGTGAAGCCTCGTGACCGTTGCCGCAAGCGTTGAGCCTGTTCCGCCGGTGATCAATACCGCAAATTCATTGCTGGACAAGCGCGCCACGGTACTGGGTGAGCCGGCGGCCTCTTCCAGCCGGCGGGCCATCGTGGCCAGCAGCTCATCGCCTATCGAGTGACCGTGCAGATCATTGACCTCCTTGAAACAGTGGATATCCAGCAAGATGATCGCCAAGGGATAGTGTTGTTCACAAAGCGAGGTCAAAAGCTCCATGAAGCGAACCCGGTTAGGCAGCCCGGTCACCGTATCGATGTAGGCCAGATATTGCATATGGCGGTGATCGCGCTGGCGCTCGAGTTCGGCCGAGGCGCCAGTAGAAAGGATACGCAGCACCGACGTGGCAAATACATTGGTGACCAGTGGCGATTGATAGAATACCAGTATGACCCCGATCACCTCGCCCTGGGCATTGTCCAGCCGACGCCCGATCCAGGCCTGACCATGAAACGAGGTTCCCGGAAGAAGCGTTGCCGCACTTTTCTGAATGACGGCCTCTTGCTGAAGCACCACTTGTTCACTGGGCGTATTGCACAGATGAAAAGTCTGATTGGGGCAGGCTTCGCCCTGCACGACCAGGCTCACCGTGGAGATCGTCGCCGCCTTCAAGCGCTCGTTGGGCGGCTCATCGAGTAAGGTTTTCGAACAAAACGGCTGGTCGAGCAGGGCGATAAAACCGGCGTCCGCTTCCAGCAGAGTAATCAACGTGATCATCAACTGCTGGAAATAGTTATCGCCCGCGCGAGACGTTACCGTCGAGGCCACCTGAACCACCGCATTATGAATGCGCTGTGACTCGTACTGATCGGTAATATCGCAGATAAAGCCTTCCAGGCAGACAACCTGGCCCTTTGAATCGAATACCCCCTGGCCTTGCTCGCATACCCAGCGGTAGTCGCCATCGCGATGGCGCATTCGGTATACCACTCGGTAAGGGACACGCCTGGCCAAGGCTTTCTCTAGCTCAGTAAAAAGATACGCTTTGTCTTTTTCATGGATCAGTGAGTCAAAGTTTACCGTATCGCCGGCTTGCAGCGTTTCGGCTGAATACCCGCTAAGTTCTTCCGCGCCCTGGCTGACGAACTCCATCTCCCAGCGGCGATGGCTCAAACACCGATACGCCATGCCAGGCAGGTGATCAAGCAAAGTGTTCAAACGTCGTTCGTTCTCGTGCGCGAGCTGCTCACTCTCTTTCAGCGCGCGTTCGTTCTGGCGGCGCTCAAGCTCCATGCCTAGCTGGACGGCAGCAATCGCCAGAATATCGTTTTCAAACTCGCCCCATGCAAGCGAGCGGTTCGCCAGCACCACTAGAAAGCCGATCAACTCGCCGTTGCTGGCCACCAGAGGAAAGCCGGTATAACTTTCAACCCCCAGGGTTTCAAGCAATTCATCATCAGGAAAGCGCGACTGTACATGCTGGTGGTAAACACAGGGCGTGCGTTCGGAAATCGATTCGCAAGGGGTACCAGCAAGCGAGTAGCTAATATTGCTTTTTGCCTGTCCTTGGGACCAGAACGCCAGTGTTTGAGCACGGTTGTCTTCCTGATACGCGGCCACCAGCACATGATCGACTTTCAATAACTGCGCCAGCTTTTCAGCCAACAGGAGATAAAACTGCGGATCTCCGCTCTGCCCTGCACCTTTTGCCAGTTGACGAAAGATTCTTGCCGCTTCATCTTCTTTGTGCATGAACGCACTCACTTTATGATTTTTAGCGCAGCTAAAATAGTCGGCGTTTAAAGGTCTAACATAGCAATTTTCATTGTACAAACAGGAACTTTTTTGGGCTCAAACCACGTGTAGAGGGCGACGACGCCCGCTTAACGGTATATGCTTGAGCTAATCATAGTGACCGCTTGCTGCGCTGGAAAGTGCGTTTTGGAGAGAAGATGACAAGCCTTTCAGCGGTTGATAACACGCTCTATAAAGCCTTGACGAACAAGTTACCAAGCTTTTTGAGTAAATCGCTTGTCAACGCCGACTATTTGCCTTCCTTGCCCGCCGTGGCCTTACAGGTGCTGGATGTCGCCCGAACGCCTCACGCCTCGCTAAAAGAGTATGCCTGCGTCATCGAGCACGACCCCGCACTTACCACGCGCCTCATTGCAGTTGCTAACAGTGCCCATCACGTACGCGCGCCCAATGCCGCCAAATCGAGCCTGGAAGCCACGCAGCGCCTGGGCACCGACGCCACCCTGGCCACCGTATTGAGCTTTGCGCTGTTCGAGGACGACCAAGCCAACGAAGTGGCAACACCGACCTGGCAACGCGCTATCGCGTCCGCCGCGATTGCAAGCCAGCTCGCTCAACGGCTTTGCCCCGAGCACCTGGGCTATGCCTTTACCGTTGCTCTTTTACAGGATATCGGCATTCTAGCGTTGCAGATGGCCTATCCTGATGAGGCGAAGACACTTTATAACCAGCGCGATCTTTCACATACCCAACTGGCCAAGGCCGAGCGTCACCGCTTTGGCTGCGATCATACCCTGATAGGTGCGTGGCTGGCTGCCAAATGGGGCCTTCCCGAGAGCATCGTTTCGGCTATCGACGAAAGTCACGACAGCGTGTTCACCGATGACGATGTCGCCTTGTGCATCCGCTTTTCAGGCCCTCTCGCCGATGCGTGGCTATCCGCCAACCCGGCGCAATCCTTTGCGACGCTGCTGTACGAGCTTTCGGCGTCAAACACCAAGCATGTCGTCACACTGGAAGCGCTCTTTTACACCATGCATCGACAGATTTCGTTGTTGAGCGATCTTTTAAAGCTCGCCGTCCCTTTACCGATGGACAGCGTCAAAGTATTGAACGATGCCAAACAGCTTCTCTTTCAGCACACCCTGGCCATCAGTGCGCGCCTGGAAGCGCAGCAGGAAAAGTTCAGTCTTCTGGAACAGAAGCACTGCGCCCTCATGGAGCGTAGCCGTATCGATCCGTTGACCCAGTTGGCCAATCGCGCCTGGCTGGAGGAACAACTTCGCGAACGCTTCATGCTCTGCCATCAAAAAGAGCGCACGATGTCGGTCGTGTTTATCGACCTCGACCACTTCAAGGTATTGAACGATCGATATGGCCACCGAACGGGCGATGAAGTTTTGCAGTGCTTTGGCAAGGTACTTTCGTCATTGATAAGCGCAGGTGATGTCGCGGGCCGTTATGGAGGCGAAGAGTTCCTGATCATTCTCCCCAATGCCACAGCGCAGAATGCCAAGCAGCTTTCCCAGCGCATCCTGACACTGCTTAAAAACGAACCCATGGCGCAAAGCAGTGATGGCCCGCTCTATATTTCCGTGTCTATCGGCGTTGCGTGCCTGGAGGATGGCATTTTCAGCAACGAGCATGAGTTGATTGCCGCGGCCGACCAGAGCATGTACAGCATCAAGCACTCTGGCCGCAACGGCCTTTCAGTGTATGGTGAAAGAGACACTTAACCCGTCATCGCCCGAGGTAGATAAAGCGCGATGGCAGGAAAAAGATGCATCAGCGCAATGGCGAGCATCATCAGTAGAAAAAACGGTAGCGTCGCCTTGGTGATGGTCAGGATGTCCTTGCCGGTCAGGCTTTGGATCACGAAAAGGTTGAAACCGACAGGTGGCGTGATTTGCGACATTTCCACCACGATCACCAGATAGATGCCAAACCAGATCAGATCAAAACCGGCGGCACTGATCACCGGCATGATAATTGCCGTGACCAGTAAAATCAGGGAAATACCGTCTAGAAAGCAGCCCATGATGAGCAATAGAAGTGTCAGAGCCACCAGCAGCATGGTGGGCGAGAGCCCCATCTCGCTGATTGTTTGAGCCAGACGCATGGGGACCTGGGTAAAGCCCATCGCCGAGGTCAAAAACGAGGCACCGGCGATGATAAAGGCAATCATGCACGCGGTACGCACTGCCGCAAACAGCGAGCTTGTGAAGATCTCGCGATTGAAATGGCCGTTGAAGCACGCGATGACAATGGATAGGACAACACCCACCGCGGCGGCTTCGGTTGGGGAAGCAAGCCCGCCGTAGATGGACAAGATGATGCCCCCGATCAACAGCAGAATCGGCATCAGCGCCACCGTGTTACGTAGCTTCTCGCCCACACTCATGTCGGATTCGTCCTCCCCGGTCAGCCCCGCTTTCTTGCCTTTGACCAGCGCCCAGATGATCAAGTAGCCCATGAACAGCGCCAGGATCATCAAGCCCGGCCCAATACCCGCCATAAAGAGTCGCGAGATCGACTGTTCGGTGACGACACCGTACACAATCAAGACGATCGACGGCGGGATCAAAAGGCCGAGGGTGGAAGCGCTGGCAAGAGTGCCGATGGCCATGTTGCTGTCGTAGCCGCGCCGCTCGAGCTCGGGCAGTGTCATCTTGCCCACTGTCGCACAGGTCGCCGCCGAAGAGCCGCACACTGCGGCAAACATGCCGCTACCGATGATATTGGTATGCAAAAGGCGCCCCGGCAGCCGATTCAACCAGGGTGAAAGGCCCCGAAACATGTTATCGGCCAGGCCGGATCTAAAAAGTATCTCGCCCATCCAGATGAACATGGGTAGCGCGGTCAAGTCCCAGCCATAGCTTGCGCCCCAGAAATCCGACGCCAGCACCGAACCGGGTGCAAAGGGGCTGAAAAAGGCAAGCGCTATCCAGGCCGTTCCCATGAGAGCAAAGGCGACCCAGACGCCGCTGCCCAACAGGGCAAACAGGGTAACGAGGGTCGCTAGACTGAGTAGTAACACGGGCGCTTCTCCACCATTGTCGTGTTCACCGATGCGCGGGACAGGGATGCCAGGTCAACGCATCGGGGTAATTGATCATCGCTGTACATGGTCAGTGCATCTCACTGTCGTCGGTCGCAGTCGCATCACGAAAGCTGTTCGGGTCGCGTACGGCTATGCGTAGTGCAACCACCAACGCCTCGATCAACGCCAAGCACAAAAGCGCCACGCCGGTGATCAGCACCGCCTGGGGAATCCACAACGGCAGCGATAAAAAGCCCGAGGAGACATCGTTGTATTGAAGACTTTCACGCGCGAGACCGCTCAGGCTGTAGCCCAGCACCAGGCTGATCGTCAGGGCGATGATCAGCCCCAACACTTCAAACCAGACCCGCACCCGTGAAGGGAGCCTGGAAATCAGCAGTGTGACACGAATATGCGCGTGGTGAGTAAAGGTGTAGGCCAGGCCCAGGAAAGTGGCGCCTACCAGAAGGTACGCCGCCATTTCGGAGGCGCCGGTAATACTGAACCCCAGACGGCTTTGGCCGACCAGCACCAGAAGTGCATCGACCAGACGAAAAAGTACCTGGAGTGAAATCAACGCGCAGATGGCGATCATGCACGCCGCCGCCCCCCACGCGCCAAGTCGATAGAGCTTATCGAGTTTGAATACCATGATCAGACCTCATTCAATGCGCGAAGGTGGGAAGACGGCGTCTTGCCGCCTCCCACAGGATGAGGTTTAGTTGCCGACCTGTTCCCGATACTCCTCCAGCGCCCGTTCGGCTTCATCGTCAGCGCGCGACAACCAGTCCTGAAACAGCTGATCGCCAGCACTTTGCAGTGCCGCCGAGATGTCCTCATTGGGCTGCGACACCGTCATGCCGTTCTCTTCGAGTGCCTCCAGGCTCGCCTGATTATCCTCGCGGCTCATCTCCCAGCCCCGCTCTTCAGCCCGAGCGGCTGCTTCCATCAAGGTTTGCTGCGTGGTCTCGTCCAAACGATCGAAACTTCGCTGGCTGATAAACACGATGTTTTTCGGAAACCATAGATTGGCATCGGTGTAGTCAGAGACGTAGTCCCAGGCAGTCATCGAGTTACCGGTGGAGCTTGACGTGATCATGGCGTCCACGCGGCCGGTACTGAATGCGGTGGGGATATCCGACTCTTCGGTTTCGGTGGGGCTACCGCCCAGATTGCTGACAAAGCGCTGAGTATTGATGTTCGGCGCGCGCACGCGAAGCCCTTCGAACTGCGCCGGGTCGTTCAACGGCTCAGCGGTATAGACCCCCTGGGCTGGCCAGGCCACCGCGTAAAGCGGAATCATTCCTTCATTGGCGAAAAGCTCGGTAATCATCGGCTTGGTCGCCTGCCAAAGCGAGAAAGCTTCGTCGTAGCTACCGGCGACGCCGGGCAGCGTATCCACTTCAAAGATCGGATCGTCGTTGGAGAGCACCGATAGAAATACCTCGCCGGCATCGATCGTGCCCCGGCGCACCGACGGCTTGATTTCACCATGAGAGACCAGCGAGCCGCCGCTGTGCACCGTAATCGTAAGCTCTCCATCGGTAGCCTTGGCCACGTCTTCGGCAAACTGCTTGGTATTTTGAGTATGAAAACTTGCATCGCCGTAGGGCGTTGCCATGGTCCATTCAGCGGCTTGGGCTGTAAAAGTCATCGTACAGGCGGTGACCAGCACTAGCGGTGTCGCGAATCGCATACGCAGTTTCCTCTCTTTAGATATCTTGTAGTAGCGTGTGAGGTGAAGAGGCAAGGGCCTTGATCCATTGACCAGTAACGCGTGAATGACAGCCCTTTCCCTAGATAACATCGTAGTACATCGCCGGCATAGACTTGGGAAACGCAGAACGATAAAGCCGGCCGGCCGTCGACTTCAGCCACGAAGCGAGCCCGGGGCACACGTTATTTCACTGCAAATTCGAGGCCAGAATACGCCAGAGAGACTTGAATATCAGTACGTGGCAGTCAGCAGGGTTTGCTTCAAAACATTGGCCGGAGTCACTGCATGAACTGCTTGCGCCGCCAGTGCGGGTCGCTTTTCCTTGGGGTGTTGATTACTCAACCATCGAGAAATGACCTCTTGTCAGCTATTCTTAACTTAAATAACAGCACGATATAAATCACCAGCAATCTATAACGTTAAAAACGATTGGTAACGTGAAGAGGCTTCCCTCTATATGGGTGGCGTTTTCATTACGTAGGATCAACACGCTTAACATACCCTTGGAGACGCTATGGCCCTCCCGCTGCTCAACTGTGACATGGGCGAAAGCTTTGGCAACTGGCGCCTGGGGCTGGATGCCGACGTGATGCCTTATGTCGACTGCGCCAACATCGCCTGCGGCTATCACGCCTCCGACCCCCACGTCATGCGCCGCACCGTGGCACTGGCCGTCGAGCACGGTGTGCGCATCGGCGCCCACCCCGGCTACCCGGATCTGGTGGGCTTCGGGCGGCGCTCCATGGCCTGCTCGGCGCAAGAGGTCGAGGACATGATCCTTTATCAAGCCGGCGCGCTGGCCGGCATTTGTCGCGCCGAAGGCGCCGAGCTTGCCTACATCAAGCCTCATGGGGCGATGTACAACGACATGGCCGCCAACCTGGAGCTTCTGGAAGGCGCGATGCGCGCCGTTACCGCCTTCGATGCCAGGCTACCGCTGATGGTCATGGCCACCGCCGACAGCGAACCGCACCGCGAACTGGCTGCCAGAATGGGAGTGACACTCTGGTTCGAAACCTTCGCCGATCGCGCTTATGAAGCCAACGGCCATCTGGCCTCGCGCCGTCTACCCGGGGCCGTGCATCAAGAGCAGGCGACCATCGTCGCTCAGGCCAAGGCGCTGGCCCGAGGTGAGACGCTCACCGCCCTCGATGGCACACCGCTTCAACTGCCTTGCGATACGCTTTGCGTCCACGGCGACAACCCGGAGTCCGTGGCCGCGGTGCGTGCCATTCGCGAAGCTTTCGATGCTATGGAGTCGGCGTGAAGCCGCGTCTTGAAACCGCGGCGATGGAGGCGATCACCGCTCGGCTGTTCGACGTGATCGACGAGGCCAACATGGCCTGGATCATCGCCGCGGACACTGCCCTGCGCCGCGCCTTCGGTGAAGCCCTGATCGATCTGATCCCGTCCTATACGACACTTTTGGTGCACTACGACTGCCGCAAGCTCACCTTTGCCGAGGCGAGCGCCTTGATCAAGCGCGCCCTGGGCGATCTGAGGCCTGCCGATACGCAAAACGGCCAGCTTCACGAGATTCCCGTCTGGTATCACGAAAGCGTCGGCCCGGAGCTACCCCGTGTGGCCGAGCGCGTCGGCATCAGCGTGGAGCAGCTCATCGAGCGCCACACGGGCCACGACTACTGCGTCTTCGCCCTGGGATTCGCCCCGGGCTACGGCTTCATGGGGCTGGTGGACGAAGACTTGGCCACGCCCCGGCTGCAAACGCCGCGCAAGCGCGTCTTGCCAGGCAGCGTGGGTATTGCCGAGCGCCAGACCGCCATCTATCCGCTGATTTCTCCGGGCGGCTGGAACATTCTGGGCCGCACGGCGGTGCCCCTGTTCGAGTACGCCAAGAAAGGCGAGCCGCTTTTTCAGCCCGGCGATAAAGTGCGCTTCAAGGCGATCTCGCGAACAGAGTTCGAGGCAGCCGGTGGCGACACCACCCCGCTGGAGGAGCGCGCATGAGCCAGCAAGCTTTGATCGTACGCCAGGCCGGCCCACTGGCGCTGATTCAGGATGCGGGCCGCTTTGGCGTCAACCACCTGGGGGTGACGCAAGGCGGTGCGGCAGACTGGATCTCGTTTCGCTGGGCCAACTGGCTGCTGGGCAACGCCCCCACTCAGGCAGCGCTCGAGGTGGTCATGGGTGGCAACCTCACACTGGAAGCCGAAGCGGACGTCACGCTGGCGTTAGCCGGCGCCGACCTGGACGCTCACATCGACGATGCGCCGCTGGCCCCCAACGCCTGCTTCACGCTGCGCACCGGGCAGCGCCTGGTCTTTCGCCAGCCCAAGGTCGGGCTTCGTGCCTACCTCACCTTTCCCGGCGGGCTGGAGGCGCCCGAGGTGCTGGGCAGCCGCGCCTGCACCGCACGCGAACAGATGGGCGGGCTTCATGACGACGGCAAACCGCTTCAAGTGGGCGACCGCCTCACCTGGCAAGCCCGCTCGGTCTCATCGCGCACGCTGCCCCAAGGCTGTGCGCCGGTCATGCCGCTACCAGGCTGTGAGCTGGCCCTGGTGCTGGGCGCCCAGGCCTCGGCCTTTGCCGGGCGTAGCCTGTATCGGCTCGTCAATCAGCCCTGGACGGTGGATCAGCGCGCTGATCGCATGGGTATTCGCCTCACCGGCGACGCGCTGGCCCATACCCTGCCCGGCGCCATTTCCGAGGGCATCCCACTCGGCGCGGTCCAGATGCCGCCGGACGGCCAGCCCATCGTGCTGATGAACGATCGTCAGACCATCGGCGGCTACCCACGCATGGGGGCGCTTACCCCGAGCGCCTGCGCGCACCTTGCCCAGTGCCTGCCCGGCGCCGAGGTTCGCTTGAAGGCCGTCAGCGTTACCCAGGCGCAGCTGATGCATCGCAGGCAACTGGCTGTGTGGGGCTGAGCCAATCGGTACAAAAAACCGCGAATCTATCGCGGTTTTTTCTTTAACCGTCGTGCCTCTTCGGGGTCAGCGCCACCGTGCTGATGCGGCTCTACAATAAGACACGGTCACGCGCGTTTTTTAACGAGCACGTCGTTCACCGCCTCTAAAAACGCCTCCCTGGACGCCGTATGAGGGGGGCTCACCAGACTCCCTGCGACGAACAGCAACGTGGCGACCACAATCCCCCAGATGCCCGCTGGCAAGCCCAGCAGCGCATTGCCGGTCGCGTACATGGCGAGCACGAAAACACTGGTGCCCAGGATGCTGACCAGCGCCCCAAACGCCGTACCGCGCTTCCAGTAGAAAGCCCCCACGATGGCCGGCACCATGGCCACCAGCCCCGACGAAGCTGCCACAGAAAGCACCGCAATCAGATCGAGCTGGAGTTCGGCGAAGCCTAGCGCCAGCAGGGCAATTACCGGGACCACCAGCTTGCCGATCAGCAATTGACGCTTTTCGCTCGCGCCGGGCCTGGCATGCGCGTAAACATCCCGGGAAAGCATGGAGGCCAGCGTCAGCATGATGGAATCGATCGTGGAGACCGCTGCCGCCAGAATCCCGATCATCACGATCACCCCCAGAAGCGGCGGAATGAAATCGGAGCCGAGCAGGGTCGGTGTAGCAAGATCAGCCCGTTCGAGCGCGGGAAAGGCCGCCAGGGCGGAAAATCCCCACAGCACGGACACCAGCGTGTAGATCAGGCCAAACACCATGAAACCGATCAGCATCTGGCGCATGGCGGTTAGCGAGGCGGGCATGAAAAGGCGCTGACTCACCTGCGGGTTGGAGAGGCTGAAAAAGAACCAGGGAATGCTCAATCCCAGAAAGGTGACCAGGCTGAAAAGCCCCGAGCCGGGCACGGTCAACGCCTCGGGATGCTCGCGCGCCAGGGTGGAGAACAGCCCACTGAAGCCCCCCAACCCCTGAATGACCAGAAGTGCCACCAGGGTCGAGGCGACTATCATCACCAGCGCCTGCAGCGAATCGGTCCACATGACCGAGCGAATGCCCGCAATGTAGGAAAAGAAGATCGCGATCACGGTGGCCAGCATCACCCCGGTCGTGAAGCCGATCGCCCCCCCGGTCATGCCTTCCAGCAGATATCCCACACCGGCCAGTTGAACCGCGGAGTACGGGATCAGGAAAATGCAGCTGGCCACCGACACCGCCATGGCCACCCACTTGCTGTGGTAGCGATAGCCCAGCATCTCGCTGGGGGTGACGAAACCGAACGCGCGGCCCACCGCCCAGAAGCGTGGCCCGAAAATCGCCACCAGCGATACCCCGGCGAAGTAGATGATCTCGAACCCCAGTGCGCCGACACCGCCGGCGTAGGTCAGCCCGGCCAGTCCCACCATCATGAAGGCGCTGTAAGTGGTCGCGCTGTAGCTCAGCGCGGACACGAAGCCGTTCATCTGCCGATTGCCCAGAAAGTAACCCGACATGCTCTCCACCCGGCCCTGGCGGGAGAGAAGCGCAATCGTCACCGAGACCACCAGGTACGAGGCAATGGAGTACCAGATCATCGATTCAGTCACTGTCGTGCCCCTTGAACCCCTGGGTGATGAAGATGTTCAGCGCAATCACCAAAAGCCCTGCTCCGCTCCAGAAAAGAAAGCTGCCGTACCAGGCTGCCACATGGGTCAGCAGCGTATAAGGCACCAGACAGCAAAGCACCACCACCGCCCAGACGGCCCATATCCATTTATCCCGCGCCATGATTCACCTCTTGTTGTTTTGCCATGAAGACAGGGGTTCTCGTACAAGCCTACATGCTGCTGGCCTTGCCCCCCTCTCCTTGGCTGTTGACGCTCTTATCGCTAACCGTGTCATGAATATCACCATTTTTCAGGAAATAAGGACATGCTGCTTAAGTTTACGGCGAATGTGCCGTTAATACAGCGTGCGTTATCCGTCGTGAACAGCTCTGCACACATGGCATGAGCTTTGGTCGGCCAGACCGTGTCGCAATCTACTGAGGCTATCAATGAGCAAGTTTTCTCATCTTTCATTAACACAGAAGTTGCTGTTCGCTGTGGCGACCCCGCTATTGGTGGTAGCGGTCGTTCTCGGCGTAGTGGTCAACTTCCAGCTCAACAAAGCCATTCCGGCGCTGATCAACAACACCGCCGCGCTTCAGGTGGATGCGCGGGCCGATGAAGTCAGCCGCTGGCTTGTCGGCTATCAGAACCAGCTGGCCGCGCTGGCGCTGGATGAGCGGCTGGCTCAGGACGCGCCCCTTGCCACCCACCTGGACTGGCTGGCCAAGCGCTACCAGACAGATGGCACCATTGAGTCGCTGTTTATCTCGGACACCGTCGGCAACACGATCAACCAGGAAGGCTTGCCGCTCAATATCGCCGAGCGCGCCTACTTTCAGGCACTGGTCGTCGATGGCACGGCGGATCGCCTGCTTCTGGATCCTTTTGTCTCGAAGGCCACCAATGAGCCCGCTGCGCTGATGGTCGAGACGATCTTCAATGAGCAAGGGGATCGGATGGGCCTTCTGGGCTTTGCGATCTCGCTTGAGTCACTATCCGATATCGCCTCGGATATCAACGTGGGTGAAGGCAGCTACGGCTGGATCATCGATAGCCAGGGCCGCGTCATCGCCCATCCGGACGCCTCTTACCGCTTGGCGGTCAACTACACTGAGGGGGATCAGGCGCACGGTTATGAAGGTTTAACCGCGCTAAGCTCTCAGATGCTGAGCGGCCAGCCCGGCTCCGGGAACATCATCATGCCAAGCGGGGAGCCGAAAACCTTGATGTGGAACCCGGTCGACGATACCGATTGGGTCGTGGGCACTACCGTTCCGATGTCCGTATTTACCAGCGTGACACATAACCTTTTACTGTCGCTGTTGCTGGCGGGGGTGATCCTGTTTGGGCTGCTGCTGGTGGTCGTGGCCTTCGCGGCGCGTCGCGCGCTGTCTCCCATCAAGGATACGGCCCGCGCCATGGCCGATATCGCTCAAGGCAAGGGTGATCTGACCAAACGCCTCGAGGTGACGACCCAGGATGAAGTAGGCGATCTGGCGAAGGGTTTCAATGCCTTTGTCGAACGGATGCAGGGCACCCTCTCAGAAGTGCGGCACAACGCGCAGACGGTGCTCAGCGGCGCCGTGGATATGGCAAGCGGCACTCAGGAGCTCTCCACCCGCACCGAGCAGGCCGCCGCGAACCTGCAGGAAACCTCCGCGTCCATGGAGCAGATCCACTCGACGGTGGCGCACACCTCCCAGGCTTCCGAGCAGGCGAACGGACTTGCGATCGAGGCGGCCGGCGCCTCCCGGAAGGGCACGGAGTCCATGGCCCAGATGGAAAGCAAGATGGCCTCGATCAGCGAGTCATCCACCAAGATCAGCGACATTATCGGACTGATCGACTCGATTGCCTTTCAAACCAATATTCTGGCACTCAACGCTTCGGTGGAAGCCGCCCGCGCCGGCGAACAGGGCCGCGGCTTTGCCGTGGTGGCCAATGAAGTGCGCACTCTGGCAAGCCGCTCGGCAACCGCCGCGCAAGACATTCGCGCCCTGATCGACGTATCGGTGAATCACGCCCAGGAAGGCAACGCGATCGTTAAAAGCGCTGCCCAGCAGATGCAGGAGATCCACCGCAGCATTACCCAGGTCTCCGATGTCATCGGTGAAATCACCGCCGGCGCCCGAGAGCAGACCGCCGGCATCGAGCAGGTCAATACGGCGGTAGCCGAGATGGAGACCATGACCCAGCAAAACGCTTCCATGGTCAGCCAGAATGCCTCGCTTGCCGCCGGCATGCGCGAAAACGCCGAGCGACTGGACCAGTTGATGGGCGAGTTCGTGCTCAGTCACGACTTTACTCCCGCCCCCGCCACCCCTCGTCCCACTGCCTTGCAGGCCACCACGATGGGCGCTGCAGCCAAGCCCGTCGCTCACAAGGCGCTTGCCCGGCCCAAGGCCGAGCAGCCGGAATGGGAAGAGTTTTAAGGTCGGGCTGAAAGCGAGATTGACGCTTGCAGATCTTCTACCTCTATAGCCCGCGCCTTGCGCGGGCTTTTCAATGGATCAGCACGCTTACCCCCATGCGGGTAGCGGTTCAATTAGCTGTATTAACGCCGGGTATTTCGCCGCTACTCGCGCTATATTTCTGGTACTTTATAAGCAATCCGGACGCCCATTTTTAATACTTATTAGCGACCATCACTCACTTTAACGACGGGTCAGTAAAACACCGCGTTGCCGACCTCTAGAGATACTCCCGTGGCCCAGGCACGATACCGCTTTATGCAAGGCTTTACGCTTTTGGAGCTTCTCGTGACGCTCGCCCTTCTGGCGTTGCTCGCGACGGTGGCGTTTCCCAATTTCGCCCGAATCATCGAGGCGAACCGGGTGGTGAGCGCCACCAACGAGTTCAAGACCGCGCTGAACTACGCCCGAAGCGAAGCTGTTCGGCGCAATCAAAGCGTGACGTTGGCGCCGCTATCAGGGGTTTGGGGCGCTGGCTGGGAAGCGAATACTCTGGACGGTCAGACACTGCGCCGCTGGCCTCAATCGGTCGATGGGCTCAGCGTCGACAATGTCCCGTCTACCATTCGCTTCAACAGTCTGGGGCGCTTCAACCTGGCCGCCGCGCAAATCTCCATACAACTGGGCAGTCAGGGGCGCTGCATTCGCCTGGAATCCAGCGGGCTCTCGCGAGCGCTGAGCCCGCCCCAGTCCTGCCCTTCTTCTTGATGCGACGTCGAGGCCTCATGAGAAAAGCGCAGCTGGGTCTTTCGCTTCTGGAGTCACTGATCGCCATGCTCATCATGTCGATCGGTCTTCTGGGCGTGGTCGCTCTGCAGACCCAGGCGCTTTCGCAGCAGCGAAGCGCTTATCTCGACACCCAGGCCACCAACATGGCCCAGGACATGCTGGACCGTATTCGCGCCAACAAGCGCCAGGCGAGCGCCTACCAGCTCGGTTCAGGGCAATCTTCCAGCGGCACCGGCCTGGTAGCCCGGGACACCGCCGAATGGGTGAGCGACCTGGAAGCCGTGCTGCCTCAAGGCCAGGGGGCCATTACCGTCGACCTGCCTGACGTCAGTGTCACGGTGAGCTTTAAAGAGCCTGCGGCATCCAACGAGCGCCGCCGCGTTCAACTGGTCTCGGAGCTTTGAGATGAGTAGCCGCTCCTCCCCTCCCGCCCACAGCGCATCCAATCCCCAGGCAGGCTTTACCCTGGTCGAGCTGTTGGTGGCGATGGTCATTGGCGTGCTGGTCATTCTGGGCGCCACCCAGCTCTTTATCGCCTCGCAGCAGAGCTATCGCATCACCACCGCGCTCGCCAACATGCAGGATACCGGGCGCTTCGCCCTGGAAACGCTCTCCCGGGAGCTTCGTCAGACGGATTTCAAGGGCGGCTGTGTGGCGAACCAGATCAACGTCAGCATTCGCGGTCAGGGCAATACCTCAAGCCCCGCACCAGCGCTGCAGGGGTTTGCCACCCCCCGAAACCTGGCGCTTTATAACGCGCTAGACAACCCGTTGCCCAATGCCCAAAGCATCGCCTTTCGCGCAGCGGGTACGCCGGTACCGATCACGATTACCAATGTGTCCGACCAACAGTTCAGTTTTCAAACCCAGTCGCCCGGCGCGCACGACCTTGGCGGGCACCTGGTGCTGCTTCAAGGCGTACAAAAATGTGATCTTTTTTTCAACGCGGCCACCCAGCCCAACCGGCTGCAAAAGAACACGACGGGGTGGCCGAGCAATAGCCCCGCGGCGGCCCCTTTAAGCTATGTCCAGGGCCAAACCGCCATGCTGACGGCGCTGGACAGCGCCATTTACTATCTAGGCAGCGATAACACCAATACGGGCGCCCCCTCACTGATGCGCCTGGACACCAGCACTCCAACGCCGCGTAACGAGGTACTGGCAAGCCATATCGCCGCTCTGCGTGCGCGTTTTCTGGTAGGGGAAGAGTACCTGCCCATGGACGCGTTGAGCGCCGACCAATGGGAGAGGGTCCGCGCCGTGCGTATCAGCCTGATTGTACAAAGCGAGCGCACCGACCTGCGCCAGGCGCCCACCACCATCGCCACCGGCAACTTCCGTTCGAGCCCGTTCAGCGCGAATGATGGGCGCCTTTATCAGGCGTTTACCACCACCATCACCCTGAGGAACCGGCCATGAGAGATGAGTTCGTCTACCCGGCCGGCCAGCGCGGCATGGCACTGGTGCTCAGCCTGATCTTTCTCGCCATCGTGACGCTGGTGAGCCTTTCATCAATGCAGGGCTCGATGATTCAGGGGCGCATGGCCGCCAACCAGCAGGATTACACTGTAGCGCTGCAAGCCGCAGAAGACGCGTTGAGCAAGGCAGAGCGCTGGCTAAAAGATGCCGCGCACCCCCCATCCCGGCAAGTCTGCGAACCGGCCCCCTCGTCGGGCCTATCACGAGAGGCCAGCTATTGCATCGAGCCGATAGCGCCATTGGGCTCACGCGCTACCAGCGAAGGAGTGGAAATGCTGGAAATACTCTACCGCATTGAAGCCGAGGGAACGGGTCAGTCAAAAGACACCAAGGTCAATCTGGAAGCACTCTTTGTGCGTGAACAGCGAGCAGGAACATGAACAAACCGGGCTACGCGCGTCTTGCCTGCGCCTTGTTGATCGTTCTCGGGGCGAGTTTAACCGTCACCCCTGCCTGGGCTCTGGGTACCAGCCCGCCGCCCACGACACCCACCGAACCAGCGCCCCAGCCTACCCCCGCCCCCGGGCCAACCCCCACGCCCACGCCCACGCCCGAACCACCCGTGGGCGGAGGGGGCGGCGTCATCAATGAAAACTACGATATACCGCTCGACAGAACCGGTGTATCCGGGGCGCCGCTGAACGTCGTAAGCCAGGTCGACCCCAACATACTCCTGATTCTGGATAACTCCGAAAGCGGCCAGGAAGGGCTCGACGGCCGGGTGGCGATTGGCACCAATCCCGGCGATCGGGAAAATCTCGCCGCCTGTCAGCTCAATACGTTTGACGCCACGCGCTGCCCGGCCGGGGCGCGCTCGCCGCTGAGCAAGTCGAGCATCATGAAACGCGTGGGGCGTGAGCTGATCGACCGCTACCGGGGCGAGATCAACCTGGGCCTGATGGCGTATCAGCAAAACCCCGCCTCCAGGGATCGAAACAGCTTTGCGACCGGCAACACCGTGGTTTGGCGCTTGACTGAGCGGGCACTGGATGCGCGTTATTCGACGGATGCCAATCCTAGCTGGTACAACCCTGCGTTTACAGGCGCATGGAACGCACCGACCAAACGCTACCGGGCACGTTTACCCAATAGTAATTTTTACACCTTCTTTAACGTTGGCGTACCCGGCTATTTTATCGTGGACCGAAACTCGAGAGATCTACCTGGCAGTTCAGACGATAAAACGGAGTATTGGCGAACGACCCAATACCCCACCTCCACGTCGGACCAGAGAATCGAACGCTACCAAGGGGTGAGCCGTAATTCGAATTGGCCGGTGATCGAAACCAACGTATCGCGGTATGACGATCCAATTATCGCAGGTTACACGGGGTTTAACCGAACGCCAGTCGTCGAAGCCGCTTCGATTCCTCTTGTGGACAGCCTTCGCCAACGCGGTATTCCCAACTGGGGTCCGCACATTGCCTCCCTCGCACTGAACCAGTTGGAGTGGCGCACCGCCTCCTCACCAGGACTTGGCTATCTTCATGTGCCCATCGGCGGGTCGCTTCCCGATGGCTCGGTCGACAACGCTCACTGGACATCGATTCTCTCCAAACTGCAGCCGCAGCGCCACGACTGGAACGGCAGCGGCAACCCGATGATCGACCCCGCCTGGCCGTTG
Organism: Vreelandella xerophytica; assembly: GCF_968048975.1. Next base: position 3,339,844 of record NZ_OZ309106.1, read on the forward strand.
CTCGCGACCGGGCTTACCCCCATCGAGGGCACCATGTACACCGCACGGGACTATTTCGTAAATCAGGGCGCCGCCGGGAGCTCTTTCGGAAGCGGTCAGGGGTATCGTTCCGGCATACGCATTCCCAACATGAACAATTCCGCCGCCCAGCAGTGTCTGGTCAACGCCAATATCTGGCTTACCGACGGGCTGCCCTCGGTGGACCGCACCGGCCGCTCACTGGGCAATAACGTAAGCCAGGCCCTGCAGGATGCGCAAAACGCCATCAAGCGCCTTTATGACGATACCGGCCGTGCGCTTCCAAGACCGGTCAAGACCTACGTAGTGGGGTTCAACCTGCCGCCGGATATCAACAACCTGCCGGGCGTCCCCCAGGACCCGCTGGGCGAACTGGCACGCGCCGGCGGCACCGAGCGCGCCTACTTTGCCAACGACGAAGCGTCGCTTAGCCAGGTCATGCAGCAGGTGCTGGGGAGTATCATCGCGGCCTCACAATCCAGCACCTCGTCAGCGGTGAACAGCGACACTTTCAACTTTGAAGGCAACAACCTGCTCTACAGCGCAGGTTTTCGAAGCGATGGCTGGTCGGGTCGGCTGATCGCCGCCGCCATCGAGCCGGATGGGCGTCGCACGCCACGCTGGAACGGCGAAACCGAGCTTGCCCGCCTGGCGGGTAACCGAAGGCTTTTGACCTCGTATCGGCCACAACCCACCGCCCCACGCACCGGAGCGCTGTTGAGCACTACCACCAGCGGATTCACCCAGGCCGAAATCGACTGGTTTCAGGGTCTCAGCCGCCCGCCGCTGCGCGCGCGGCAATCGCTTCTGGGGGATATCATCAACGCCAACCCGGTAGTGCTGCCCGGTAGCGGCTCTCGCGTTCCGCTTCTCCTGGTGGCTGCCAACGACGGTATGCTCCACGGCTTCAACGCCGATAACGGGCGCGAACTGTTTGCCTACTTGCCTTCCGAACTCACCCAGGGCGAGACGCCAGCGCTTCGCGAGTTGACCCGGGAAGGCTATAGCCACCGCTACTTCGTGGACGGCACGCCGACGGCTCGGGAAATAACGGTCAATGGCAATACCCGTGCCGTCGCCGTGGGCACCATGGGCGCCGGCGGGCGCACGGTATTTGCTCTGGATGTCAGCCAGCCCACCCAGATGGGCGCGCAGAGCGTGCTTTGGGAGTTTCGTCATCCGGAACTGGGTAGCGGTGTCAGTGAACCCACGATCGCCCAGCTCAGCGACGGTACCTGGGCGGCCATTTTCGGCAATGGCTATAACAGTACTGGGTATCAGGCTTCGCTGTTTGTGGTCAATCTTGCCACCGGCCGGCTCATCGCTCACTTGAAAACCAACGAAGGCAGCGTGGAGGCGCCCAACGGGCTTGCCACGCCCACCGTGACAGCGTGGCCGACGTTTACCGACGGTGCACGCTTCGCTTACGCCGGTGATCTTGCAGGCAACCTGTGGCGCTTCCCGCTCACCCAGAACGGCAGGCTTACAAAGCTCTACGCGGGCTCACGCAGTCAGCCCATCACCTCGGCCCCCGCGGTTACCTTGAGCGGCAACGCCGATAACCGGCTGATGGTGCTCTTCGGTACCGGCAGCTATTTCAGAAACCAGGACGTGGGCGATCGCAGCGTTCAGCAGCTGATCGGCCTTCGCGACCAGGTGGAGCGCTCGACCCCGATCAGCACGAACCAGCTTCTGACCCAGCGCATTACCGCCACCACTGCACAAAACGGGCTGAACCTGCGCGCCACTACCAACCTTGCCCTTGCCAGCGGCCAACAGGGCTGGCGAATGGAACTGCCGGCAGGCGAGCGGGTCATCGCCTCGCCGTCGTTGGCAAGCGGGCTGCCTCGGCGGGTGCGTTTTTCGACCATGTTACCGGATGACTCGGACCCGTGCGGCGGCAAGCGCGTGGGCTATTTTCTGTCGCTTCTGGCCGATACCGGCGGCAGCGGAGGGAGCACCATTTTCGATCTCAATGGCGACGGGCAGGTCGATAGCACCGCCACACTGAACGGCGAGGCGATCGTGGGCCTGCAGGCCGGCAACGGCGAGCGACTGGTGGGCATTAAAAATCCTGCAACGGGGCTGGAAACGCTTTTTATCGGCAATCCGGACGCCTTATCCGACGGCCGGAGTTTGATCAACGTCGATTTCAACGCGGTACAGCTGGGGCGCCGCTCCTGGCGTCAGATAAACAACTAGAAGCGGGCCAAGTGCCTCTTGCGAATGGTCAGGACGCGCGCACGGTTAGCTGGACCAGCCGGGCCACCACCGGACGCACCACCAGAATGCACCCAAAGGCCACCGGCATCGCCACCCGGTAGGCCTGCCACACCTGGCTCATGAACGCCTCCCCCAGGCCGCTGTTGACGGCGGTGATCACCAGCGTCATCAGAAACGCCATGATGGAGGACATGTAAAAAGCGAACACCACCGGCGTAAATTTCGGATGCAGCTTGCGGGCCGCCAGCAAGCGCTGCTCGGGGAAACGTTTTTGAACCATCACCACTGCCTGTATCGATTTAGTAAGCTGGCTACTTTACTCGCTCGACCGCCGGTTTTGAAAGCGCCCGGTCAGGAATAGGCTTCCAACGCCTGGGTGCCGCGTTCAAGGCGGTTGATGCGATAAAGGTCGTTCAGATAAAAATCCAGTTGTTCGATCAGGTAGTTCAGCGGAACGAGTAGAAAAATCAGCACCATCAGGATGACCGGCTCGTTGAGCCACTCAAGCGCTGGCGTCTCGACGCGGTAAAGCAGCGTATAGATACTCATGCCGCCCAGAAACTGGGCAATGAGGCTATTGAGAATCACCAGGCTGATGAACAGCGCCCGCCAGTCCCGCTTGGGCAATGGTGTCGTGCCCAACAGCGGATGGCGCACGGTCAGGCGTGAGCCAAAACGAAGCCTTGCACGGCGACGCAAAAGCGCCATGGCCGCTTCGTTACTCTCATGGCTGAAGGCCTCCAGCGCCAGGGTTTTATCGAATGTTTCGCCGAGAGTTCTTTCTACCGTGTCGCCAAAGGCAGTAATGTCTTTGCGCTCCTGGTAGTCGGCAGCGGCGGCCTTGAGCGTTTCAAGGCGCGCCCAGTCCTCATTTGAAAGCTTTTTGTGGTTATCGAAATTGATGGCGTAATTCACCGCGTACAGCTGATAAAGCGTGACGGTGACGCCGATAAAGATCAAAGCGTAAACAAGAGCGCTAAGCATGGGCAAGCCTACTCATGGGTTAAAAGGTCCAGGTTATAACAAGCGTTACTCATATTTAGCAGATATGCGCTTATGGTCGAATGTGGCATGAAAGCGCAGGCTAGCTGAGCTACCATAGCGCCCACGCGCAGTGGGGGTAAAACAACAATGCCACGCCCCCGATTACTTGGCTCACAAGGAGCATCCCATGCCCTCTCGACACTCCACTTCCTTAAGTGGTGACGCAACGTCTCGCTCTCATCCCGCGAAAAAATACCTGGCTGCTTTGGGGCCCGGCTTTTTGTTTGCGGGCGCGGCGATCGGCACCTCCCACGTCGTACAGTCCACTCGCGCCGGCGCGGAGTATGGCATCGGGCTTCTAGGCTTCATCCTGCTGGCGGTTCTGCTGAAGTATCCCTCGTTTTTCTTCGGCCCTTTTTATGTCAGCGTGACCGGCAAATCATTGGTCGAGGGATATCGCCAGACCTTCGGCCGCTTTGTGGTGGCTCTGTTTGCTCTGGTGCAGATCCCTGTCACGGCGATCATCATTGCCGCGATCGCGATTACCACCGCGGGCCTTGCCGGCAGTATCGTGCCGCTGACGCTCAGCCCGCCCACGGTGGCGGTCATCCTGATCGCACTGTGTGGCGTGCTGACCTTTGCTGGCGGCTACAAGCTGCTGGACTGGGTCAACAAGGTCTTCGTGGTGATCCTGAGCCTGACGACCATACTGGCCGCGATCGTCGCCCTGCCCCTGGTGGACTGGACCTTCTACCCGGAAACGGCGGTGTCGCCGCTCTGGAGCGTGGCCACCTTTGTCACGCTGGTGGCGGTGCTTGGGTTGATGCCTTCGGATATCACGCTTGCCGTCATGAACTCGCTGTGGTCCGAGGCGCGCAACAAGACCCAGGGTAGGCGCAGCGACACCGCCGCCGAAAAGATCGATTTCAACATCGGCTATATCGGCGCGGGCGTGCTGGCGGCGTGCTTCGTGATCATGGGCGCGGGCGTCATGCACAGCCAGGGTATCACCCCGGCGGACGGTGCAGTCGGCTTTGCAAGTCAGGTCATCAGCCTGTACACCAGCACCCTTGGCGAGTGGAGCGGCGTGGTCGTGGGCATCTCCGCGTTTACCGTCATGCTGACCACGCTGTTGACCGTCCTCGATGGTTTTCCGCGCATGATCAGCGCCTCCTGGTATACCTTCACCCGGCCGTCGGGCGCAACGGAAGAGTCGCGCACGATCGAGGGCAGTCCAGCGTTTCTGGTGTCGCTGATCGGGCTGTCGCTGCTGGCGGCGGTGATTCTCTTCACCCTGATGGGCAATTTCCGCCTGTTCATGGACTTCGTCATGGTGGTGGCGTTTCTGCTGAGCCCCATTCTCGCCGCGCTCAACCACTTCACCGCCAACGGCGCCACCGTGCCCCCGGCGCTGCGCCCCTCGAAGCTGATCAACGCCTGGAGCTGGCTGGCGATTGCCACGCTGACGCTGTTGTCGATCGGCTATGTGGTCGTGCAGTTCATGTAAGTTTTACCGGGCGGTCACACCACTGGGCCGCCCACCACCGTTTTCCTGATTCCTTCCAGCACCCCCTGGCCATCCTCGTGCTGCAACTCCTCGTACCAGGCTTGAGTCTCGCCAGGGTTATCGCCGTGAATCATCGCCGCGCGCCTACGCGCGCGCGAGACGATTTCCCCGACACGCTCTACGCGGGCGTCATCATATTCGGCCAGCGCACGGCTCAGAGCCGAGGGCGTTTCATCCCCTCTTTCCAGCGCCCTCCTGACCGCCTCGGCCAGCACCCAGGCATCTTCCATCGCCTGGCAGCCGCCCTGACCCAGATCCGGTGCCATGGCGTGGGCGGCGTCGCCCAGAAGCGCCACGCGGTTATCCGTCAGGGTGCTCAAGGGCTCGATATCGTGAATCTCCACCCGAGCCATGCGGGCGGGGTCGAACTGATCGATCAAGGCCTGGACAGGGGCACCCCAGCCGGCGAAGTGCGCTTTCAGCTCGTTTCGATACTGGGCGGACTCGCTTGAGGTACCCGCCGCCAGCGGCACATCAAAAAAGCAGTAGAACTCCTGCTCGCCCGCTTCGTTTCCGCCGGTGCCCATGGGCATGAGTGAGACGCGTTTGCCCTCGCCCACGTACTGATCCCAGCTAGTCAGCGGGGCCAGATCGGGATGGGCGACTACCCGTACGTTCCAGTTCACATAGCCCACGTACTGGCGCTCCACGCGTTGACCCACGATCTTGTTGCGCAGTCTTGAGTGCGTGCCGTCAGCCACCACCAGTAGATCGGCGCTTATACGTTCGCCATCCTCCAGCACGACAGTCACGCCTTCGGCACGGGTTTCGTAATCCACGCAGTTTCGTCCCAGCGCGATATTTGACGCCCCTACCGCCTCGAACAGAGTTTGCTGGAGCGCGGCGCGCGAAATCGGACAGGCGCGCTGGTTCACCGCGTCGTAAAGCGGCGTCAGCGAAAAGTCGCTTAAAAGATGCCCGTCATGACTGAGATAACGCATGCGCGTCATGTCGCCGCTCAGTTGCTCGATAGTGGTGCCAAGTCCAAGCTGATGCATCACTTTAACGCCGTTGGGCCAAAGCGAGATGGCCGCCCCGACCGGACGAATGACATCGACGCGCTCGAACACTCGCACGTGATGCCCTTGACGCTGAAACGCAAGCGCCGCACTCAACCCGCCCATACCCGCGCCAATCACGACAATATCCAACGCCATAATGCCTCCTGTTCTTTTTTATAAAAATCGCGGCTCTAGAATATATGAAAGCCAACGTAAAACCTTGATCCCACGAGCCTACCGCATCCTCTTTTCAAAGCGTATTTCGCAAGCCCCGTTTTATGCCCGGCCATCAATACGAGCAAGATAAGGGCCATCTCCATGCCAAGGGTGCTCGTAAGCAGTGGTGGCAAACGCGCTGAGTTCGGCGTACAGCCAGGCAATGGACGGTTCTCGGGTATAAAGTTCGTGTTGGATCAGCGTCATGGTCAGCGCGCCGAGCTCGGACGGGGCCTCTACGACGCGCACCGGCAGCAGCGTGATGAAGCGCTCGGCCATGCGCCGAGGCAGCGTCATGATGGCTTCGGTCAGCGCCACCACGCGCGCGGCGGCAATGTAGTTCAGATTTTGCGAGATTACGCGCCGCGTCAAGCCGTGCCGCTCCAGGCAGCTATCGATATGGCTCGGCCCCAGCCCGCTGATATCGGCAAGCTCCACATGAGGGGCCCTGGCAAATGCGTCGAGACTCAACCGTTGCCCTATCCGTGGGTTATCTGCAGCGGCCAGGCACACCCACTGCTCATCCAGCCACGGGGTTTTCATCACTCCGACGGGCAGTTCGATCTGGCTATCCAGCCCCACCACCATATCCACCTGCCGGCTCTCCAGCGCTTCGTTGAGTACCGCGGGCGTAATCAGTTCGATCGCAAAACTGATGCCCGGCGCATGAGCCAGCAACCGGCTCAAAAAAGCCGGATACATCACTTCCTCGAAGTAGTCCGTGGTGGCCAGCGTAAAGCGCCGGGTGCTGGTAGCCGGCGCAAACGTAGCGGGCGGGGTCAGCCCTTCCTGCAAAAGTGCCAGCGCCTGCTGAACGATAGGTAACAGCGCCAGCGCCCGGGGGGTGGGCTGCATCCCCTGCTCGGTGCGCACGAAAAGCGGGTCATCCAGCGCCTCACGCAGGCGCTTAAGCGCATGACTGATCGTGGGCTGGCTGACATGCAGCTTTTCCGCCGCCCGGGTCACGTGGCGCTGATGCATCAGCGTTACAAAGACCAGCAGCAGATTGAGATCGAACTTCTGAAGCAAGCGCATCACGCACCACTATTTATATTGTGAATGCTCCAATTCTAAACATTCATTTTGTTCATTGCGTAAAACATTTTATCGTCGCGACCTTTCTTTCCTCAGGAGACGCTTGCCGGTGACCCAGCCCCCCATCATGCCCAGTCTGTTTGGTGATGTGATCTCGACGTTCATGAACGTGGCCAAGGCCACCGATCCCAAAGCCACCGATGCGGACGTCGTCATCAGTGGCGTGCCGTTTGACTTGGCCTGTTCCGGCCGCGCGGGCACCCGTATGGGCCCCAACGCCATTCGCCAGGCCACGGCCAACCTGATCTGGGAAGGCAAGCGCTGGCCCTGGGACTTCGCCCTGGAAGAGCGGCTCAAGGTGTGTGACGCGGGTAATGTGGACTATGCCTACGGCGAGCCGGAAAGCCTGGTAGATAACCTGGAAAGCCACGCCGGGCGCTGGCTGGGCGCGGGCAAGAAGATGCTCACCCTCGGCGGCGACCATTACATTACCTTGCCGCTTCTGCGCGCTCATGCGCGCGAGCACGGCCCGCTCGCGCTGATTCACTTCGACGCCCACACCGACACCTATGAACAGGGTACCCGCTTCGATCACGGCACCATCTTTCACCACGCTTTGAAAGAGGGATTGGTAGTGCCGGAGCACTCGCTGCAGATCGGCATTCGTACCAGTTATGATCGCGCCAACCACCCGTATGAAGTGCTGGACGCCGATTGGGTGAACGACCACGGCCCCAAAGCGGTGCTCGAACGCATCCGCACCCGGGTAGGCCATCATCCGGCCTATGTGAGCCTGGATATCGACGGCCTCGACCCGGCCTTCGCCCCGGGTACCGGTACGCCGGTCTGCGGCGGCATGAGCACTGACCTGCTGTTGAAGGTGATTCGTGGGCTGGTCGGCATGGCGCTGGTGGGTATGGATGTAGTGGAGGTCAATCCGGCCTACGACCACGGTGATATTACGTCACTGGCGGCGGCGACCCTGGGGCTCGAGTTCTTGTATGTGCTGGGGGCGGCCAAGCCTACGCCGAGCCACTGATGTCTTAAGCGACACCACAAGCCATGGCGTTCAGCGTCATGGCTTTCCGGTGTCCAGGGCCTGGCATAAATCACCCAGAAAATCTGCCACGCCTTTGGGTAATACTCGCCCGGCCAGCGTTTGCACCTCCAGCGTGCGCCCGCTCATTTCACGGTCTCTAATGGGTAGCGATACAAGCCCGGCCGACTCCCCCAGGTGGCGCACCGACACATCACCGATAAGCGTAATACCGCCCCGGCTCACCGCGAAATGCACTAACGTCGTTACGAAGTTACTCGTTATGACAGGCTCGATCAAAAGCCCCTGGCGGCTGCAACTGACGTTGAATAACTGGCGAATCGTCGTGTTCTCGGTGGGCAGTGCCAACGAGTAGTCGCTGAGTTGCGCCAGGGATACCTGTTTCTTGTCGGCCAGCGGGTGCGAGCGGTGCATGACCGCGTGAATCGGCGCCATGATGCGCTTTTCCACTTTTATATTCTTCTCAGGCGAAGGCGAAATCGTCAGACCGATATCCGACAGCCCTTCACATACCCGTTGGGTCACGTCCGTCGACGAGGTAACGGTTATATCGAAATGAATGCCGTGATGCCTTTCACGGTAACGGCTGATCACGTGCGGCAGCAGATAGCTGGCGAGCCCTTCGATACTGGCGATACGTACCGTGCCCCGTTGAATGCCCTCCAGCCCGGTAATCTCCTCGATCACTCGCGTTGCATCCAGACGCGCCTTGCGGGCGTGAGCGGCCAATAGCTCCCCGGATGGACTCAAGCGCATGCCCGTGGGATGGCGCTCGAACAGCTGGCTTCCCAACTCGGCCTCGAGCCGAGTGATTTGTCTGCTGACGGCAGAAGGCGCCACGTGAAGCGTTTGCGACGCCTTGTTGATCGACCCCTGACGAACGATCTCCAGAAAATAGCGCAGCGCAGGGTCGATCAAAAGACGTTCGTTCATGAAAACCTCGGGATCGGGCAGACTGTTGCTATTGCTTTAAAGGCAATACCGCATTCGAAAAATACATCTAACGTGACGACTTTTACCAGCGCTAGTATCGAGCAGACAGGCAAATCAGAAAGCGTATAAAAAACAAAAAGCGCCCGATTGCCCGCCGTCATTTCGGATATCGCCAGCCGCCAATAATTTCAAAGGAGATTGCGATGCGTACACCAGTGACCCCCTCTCGTTTTACCCGGACAACGCTATTGACCGCCTTGGGCATGGCGGGAGCGCTCTCAGTAAGTGCACAGGCCGATACCACCGTGAATGCCGTCATGCACTCGGCATTGAGAGCGCTGGACCCGGTATCCAGCAGTGCCACCATTGCTCGTAACCACGGCTACATGATCTACGACACGCTGGTGGGGCTTGACGCCGAGCTCAATGCGCAACCGCAAATGGCGGACTGGGAGATCTCCGATGACGGTCTCACCTATACCTTTACCCTGCGTGATGGGCTCACCTGGCACGATGGCACGCCGGTAACCGCCCATGACTGTATCGCTTCGCTAAAGCGCTGGGGACATTTCGATCCCGGCGGCACGCTGATTTTCAACCATCTGGAAAGTCTGACGGCGCTGGATGATAACCGCCTTGAGCTGACACTTTCCGAACCGCTTGGCGATGTCATCGGGCTTTTAGCCAAACCTTCCGCCGTCGCGGCGTTCATGATGCCCGAAGAGGTCGCCTCGATCGAGCCCGGCCAGGCGTTACCCAATCAGATCGGCTCAGGTCCGTTCCGCTTCTTAGGCGATGAATTCCAGCCCGGCGTCAAAGCCGTCTACGAGCGTTTTGACGAGTATACACCGCGTGATGAGGCGCCCTCCGGTACGGCGGGTAGCAAGGAAGTGCATGTGGATCGCGTCGAGTGGATCCATATGCCGGATGTGCAAACCACGGTCAATGCCATCAATAGCGGCGATATCGACTATATCGAGCGTACGCCCTTCGACCTTCTTCCGCTTCTGGAAAGCAATCCGGACATCACTGCCGAGGTGCTCGACCCGCTGGGCATGCTGACGCTGGCGCGCATGAACTTTCTTCACCCTCCGTTTGACGACGCCCGCGTTCGCCGTGCCGCGCTTTTAGCTATCGGCCAGGATGACGTCATGGCCGCGCTGGTAGGTGACCCGCGCTACTACCAGACCTGTGCTTCGGTCTTTGGTTGTAACACGGCGCTCTCCACCGAGGTGGGCGGCGAGTCGCTCACTGCCGGCGGCGACCTGGAGCAGGCTCGCGCGCTGCTTGAGGAAGCGGGGTACGATCAAACGCCCATCGTGCTTTTGCAGCCCTCCGATGTCGCCACACTGACGCCCCAGCCTGTCGTCGTTGCACAAGCGCTGCGCAGCGCAGGCTTCAACGTCGAACTGCGCCAGATGGATTGGCAGACCCTGGTCAGCCAGCGTGCGAGTCGCGAAGCATCTGCCGATGGCGGCTGGGACATGATCTTCACCAACTTCGGCGTGGACAGCATCTGGTCGCCGACCATCAACCCGCTTTTGATCAGCACTGGCGAAGAGGATAGCTGGTTTGGTTGGCCGACCGACTCGGAAATGGAAGAGCTGCGCCGCGAGTTTGCCATGGCAACCAGCGAAGAGCAGCGCAAGACGTTGGCCGAAGCAGTGCAGGAGCACGCTATGGAACAGGCGACGTTTATCCCGCTAGGACAGTTTCAGAACGTGATTTCCTGGCGCAGTGAGCTAAGCGACGTAGTCGCGGGGCCCATTCCCGTTTTCTGGGGCATGCAAAAAGCTGACTAACCGTGTGGCCTCTACCCTGTCACGGGTAGAGGCTGCTCAGGCTCTGCCCACACCCCGGGGGTTTACCCATGCTGAGTTATCTTGTCCGACGCCTGCTGGCCGCCATTCCTGTTCTGCTGGTGGTCGCACTCTCCGTCTTTCTCCTGCTGCGCCTGGCACCGGGCGACCCTGCCGTGATCATCGCCGGCGATATGGCAAGCCCGGCGCAAGTCGCCAGCATCCGCACCGCGCTGGGGCTTGACCAACCCATCTACACCCAATTCTTTATCTGGATGGGCAATATGCTCCAGGGGGATTTCGGCACCTCGCTGATTTCCCAAACCTCTGTGCTGTCGATGATCGCCCAGCGTCTTGAGCCCACTATCAGCCTGGCGCTGGCGGCCATCGTCTTTACCGTGCTGATCTCGGTGCCGCTGGGCGTCATTGCCGCCTGGCGCCAGGGGAGCTGGATCGACAATCTGGTGATGTCGGTCTCCGTGGTGGGGTTCTCGGTTCCTGTTTTCGTGATCGGCTACATCGTCATTCTGGTATTCGCCATCGAGCTTGGCTGGCTGCCCGTGCAGGGCTATCGCAGCCTGGACAACGGCTTTGGCGAGTTCGCCAGCCGCCTGGTGCTGCCGGCGCTGACGCTCTCCTCGGTGTATATCGCCCTGATCGCCCGAATGACGCGCGCCAGCATGCTCGAAGTGCTCAAGGAGGATTACATCCGCACCGCCCGAGCCAAGGGGCTGGGTGAGCGACTGGTGCTGTTTCGTCATGCGCTGCGCAATGCGGGCGTCCCCATTCTGACCGTGATCGGCACCGGCTTCGCGCTGATGGTCTCGGGGGTAGTGGTAACCGAGAGCGTATTCAATATCCCGGGGCTGGGCCGCTTGATCATCGATGCCGTACTGGCGCGGGACTACCCCGTGATCCAGGCGATCATCCTGCTGACCGCGGGGCTTTACGTGCTGATCAATCTGTTGATCGATCTCTCCTATGCCATTACCGACCCCAGGATTCGCTACTGATGCATACACTCGCCCACCGATTCCCGGCACGTGCCTCGCTGCATGGCTTGACGTGCAAGCTACTGCGTCTGCGTCCGCGCACCACCACCATCATTGCCGCTGCCATCCTGACACTCATCGTATTGATGGCCATCTTCGCGCCACTGGTCGCGCCGCATGACCCCACGGCGCTCTCCCCGGCCAACCGCCTGCAGGGTATGAATGCCACCTATTGGCTGGGCACCGATGCCTACGGCCGCGATCTTTTCTCGCGCGTGGTGTACGGCGCGCGTATCTCGCTGATGGTCGGTTTGGGCGTGGCGCTGCTTACGCTGGTGATCGGGCTTCCACTTGGCCTGATTGCCGGCTACTTTCGCGCCATCGATGCGGTGCTGATGCGCTTCATGGACGGACTGATGGCCATTCCCGGCATTCTCGCCGCGATTGCCATCGTCTCGCTTACCTCCGCCAACCTGTGGATGCTGATGATTGCCATCACCGTACCGGAGATACCACAGATCGTGCGCCTGGTGCGCTCCCAGGTACTCGCCACCCGAGAAGAAGCGTTCGTGGAGGCGGCCGTACTCATGAGCACTCCGACCCGCACCATTCTTTGGCGCCATCTGATGCCCAACACCTTTGCGCCGCTCATCGTGCAGTGCACCTACGTCTGCGCAGCAGCGATTCTTACCGAGGCGACCCTCTCGTTTCTGGGCGTGGGGCTCAGCTCCGAAACGCCCACCTGGGGCAACATCATGTCCGATGGACGCATCTATTTTCAGTTGAAACCCTCATTGATCTTCTGGGCCGGCCTGCTGCTCTCGCTGTGTATCTTGTCGATCAATCTGCTCGGCGATGCAGCCCGTGACTCCCTCGACCCCACCATGAAACGCAAGGACGGCTGAGATGAGCATCGATACTCCCGTTTTGAAGGTCGACGGTCTGGTGGTCGAAACCACCGACGCATCGCCCAAACAGATTCTCAAGGGTGTTTCATTCGAGATTCACGCAGGCGAGACGCTTTGCCTGGTGGGTGAGTCGGGTTCCGGCAAGTCGGTCTCGTCGCTGACTACCATGGGCCTTCTGCCCAAAACCGGCCTGCGAGTCACCGGGGGGCAAGTCACCCTGGACGGCGAGACACTGCTGGGCGCCACCCCCAAACGCCTGAGCCAGCTTCGCGGCAGCCGCATGGCGATGATTTTCCAGGAGCCGATGACGGCGCTGAACCCGGTGCTCAGCGTCGGCAAGCAGCTCGACGAAGTACTGGCCTGCCATACCAGCGCCTCAAGTGGCGAGCGCCGCGCTCAGGTACTCGATGCCCTCGAGCAGGTGCACCTGCCGGATATCGAGCGCGTTTACGCAAGCTTTCCTCATCAGCTCTCCGGCGGCCAGCGTCAACGCATCATGATTGCCATGGCACTGCTGCTCAAACCCAGACTTCTGATCGCCGATGAGCCGACCACGGCGCTGGATGTCACCACCCAGCACCAGATACTCAAACTGATTCGCGAGCTGCAGCAAAAGTACGGCACCGCCGTGTTGTTCATCACCCACGATATGGGCGTGGTGGTGGATATCGCCGATCGCGTCTGCGTGATGAATACCGGCGAAATCGTCGAACAAGGGCCAGTCCAGCAAATTTTAAGCACTCCCCGACAGGCGTATACCCAGCGCCTGCTGGCGGCCGTGCCCAGCTTGACCCCGCGCCCGCCTCGCGCTACGCAGGGCGAGCGTCAAGTACTCGACGTCACCGAGCTTCATAAGGAGTTTACGCCGGCGCGCGGCCTGCTTGGTTACTTCACACCTCGCCGTGCGGGCACCAAAGCCGTCGACAACGTCAGTTTTCAGCTTCAGGAAGGCCGCACGCTGGGTATCGTGGGTGAGTCCGGCTCGGGCAAGTCGACCCTGGCGCGCTGCGTGATGCGCTTGATCAGCCCGACGGGCGGCACCATTCGTATCGGCGGCCAGGATATTGCCGATTTGCATCCACGCAGCCTGAAACCGCACCGCGGACGCATCCAGATGGTCTTTCAGGATCCTTACCGCTCGCTGAACCCGCGCCTGACGATTGGCCAGAGCCTGATCGAGGGCCCCACCAACTACGGCAAGCCCCGCAAAGAGGCACTGGCAAAAGCCAGAGAACTGCTCGAGCTGGTCGGCCTGCCAACTGATGCCATCGACCGCTATCCCCACCAGTTCTCCGGTGGCCAGCGCCAGCGTATCGCGATTGCCCGGGCGCTGGCCATGGAGCCCGATGTCATCGTCGCCGACGAAGCCGTCTCGGCACTGGATGTCTCGGTACAGGCCCAGGTACTGGCACTGCTGGACGATATTCAAAAACGTCTGGGCGTGGCGGTGCTGTTCATTACCCACGACCTTCGTGTCGCCGCGCAGATTTGCGACGACGTCCTCGTGATGCAGCGTGGCCAAGTGGTCGAATACGGCCCGGCCCAGCAGGTACTGGGCGACCCCCAGGCCGCTTACACACGCCAGTTGATTGATGTAGCGCCCGGACGCCATTGGGATTTTGCCGCTTTTGGCCCCGCGGCCTAACCGTTTGGAAAGGATGAGACCTTGATGAATGCCTGTGACCTGAATGCCACCGATGCGCGCCGCCTGATGGCGACCAGACAGCTTTCCGCCGTGGAGCTTACCCAGAGCTGCCTTGCCCGATTCGAGGCGACCAACCCGGCCGTGAACGCCCTGATAGCCCAGGATGTCGACGCCATGCAAGAAGCCGCACAAAAGGCTCAGCGCGCCATCGACAAAGGCGAGCCACTCGGCGCGCTGCACGGCTTGCCACTGTGTGTGAAAGACATGGTGGATGTCACCGGCCTTCCCACCACGTTCGGCAGCCAGATCTACGCCGACAACATCGCCAAGGGCGATGATCCGATGGTGGCCCAGCTGCGCGAGGCGGGGGCGGTGGTGATGGGCAAGACCAACAATCCCGAATGGAGCGCAGGCGGCAACACACGCAACGCCGTATACGGCGTGACTGCCAACCCGTTCGATGTGACCCGCTCCGCCGCGGGCTCGTCCGGCGGCTCAGCGGTGGCGCTTGCCTGCGGCATGGCCCCGCTGGCCACCGGCTCCGATACTGGCGGTAGCCTGCGAAGCCCAGCGGCGTTTTGCGGCGTGGTGGGCTTTCGGCCCTCACCAGGGCTGGTACCGGGACACAGCCGGGCTCTGAGCTGGCTGCCGATGTCCCTGAACGGCCCCATGGCGCGCAGTGTGGACGATGCCGCCCTGATGCTGTCGGCCATGATTCGCCCGGACCGCCGTGACCCCTGGACCCCCGTGGTCGAGGGCCAGTCCGCCTACACTCCGGAGGCCTTTCGTCATCTGCCCCGGGTGGATCTTTGCAGCGCGCGGGTCGCTTTTACGACGGATTTTGGCTTTACCATGACCGAAAGGATGATCGTCGAGAGCTTCAACGACAAGCTTGCGCGCTTTGGCCATGTCTTCGCCCGCCTGGATGACACTCACCCCGAGTGTCCTCACGCCGACGACACCTTCGCGGTGATTCGTGCCCTGTGCTTTTCCGGCCTCCATCGCGATCTACTCCAAAAGTATCCGGACCAGGTCGGCCCCAACGTGCGTGACAACGTCCGTGAAGGCGAAGGCTACTCGGCGCTGGACGTTGTGCGCGCGCTGACCAATCAGAGCCATCTCTACCGCCACTGGCAGACATTTTTCGAGCAGCACGACTTTCTTTTAGCACCCACCACGACCATCAGCCCGCGGGACTGGCACGAGCTTTACCCCACGGAGATCGACGGCGAGCCGACCCAGAGCTACTACCACTGGCTCTCCATGGCCTACGCCTCGACACTGGCCGGCCACCCGTCGGTGACGCTACCCACCGGGCGCGATCATAACGGCATGCCGTTCGGCCTGCAGATCATCGGTCGCCGAGGAAGCGACCTGGAAACGCTCGCCTTTGCCCGAGAACTGGAAACTCTCTTTGCCGGGGACGAAGCGCTGGCACGCCCGCGGGTCAACCTGGATTACCTGCGCGATGCGCGCCCCCTCAAGGAGGCCGAAGGGTTCATGGGCTTTGCCTGAAATTTCAGTTTATTGACACATTATCTATGCTTACCGCGTACTCGACGCTTCACCGTTCGATAAAAGGTCAACGTTATGGAACCCCATTCCCTCGCTCATTGGCAATCGATTGCCAAGACAGGCAGCGATCCAGTGATCAAGGCCCTGGCCTTGGGCGAAGAGACACTCTGGCTCAACCCCAAGCGACAGCCGTTTGCGACGGTGCGCGACACGCTGTCGTTATCGCGCGCCGATATCGACGAGGCAGCCGCACGCCTGGCACGCTTTGCCCCCTACTTCGCGGAGGTATTCCCAGAAACAGCCGCGACGGGTGGCATTATCGAGTCACCGCTCTACCGTGCCCAGAACCTGGCCAGGCAAGCCGCCGAGTGCTGGCAGGTGCCCGCCCCGGCAACGCTTTTGATCAAGGCCGATAGTCATCTGCCGATCTCGGGTTCCATCAAGGCACGGGGCGGCTTTCACGAGGTGTTGCTATACGCCGAGACGCTCGCGCTGGAACACGGCTTGGTCACCCAGAAGGACGACTACGCCTGCTTCGCCTCCGCGCCGTTTCAAGCGCTCTTTGCCGAGCATTCGATCGTGGTGGGCTCGACCGGCAACCTAGGGTTGAGCATCGGCATTCTCAGCGCCAAGTTGGGTTTCAACGTGACGGTGCATATGTCCGCCGACGCCCGCGCCTGGAAAAAGACACTACTGCGCGAAAAGGGCGTGGAGGTCGTCGAGCATCAGTCCGACTACAGCGTGGCGGTCACCCAGGGCCGTGAAGAGGCGCTCAAGACGCCGCGCTGTCATTTCGTCGACGATGAAGACTCCACCGCGCTGTTTCTGGGCTACGCGGTGGCCGCCCAGCGCCTGGAGAAGCAGCTGGCCGAGATGAACGTGAGAGTCGATGCCGAGCATCCGTTGGTGGTTCATCTCCCCTGCGGCGTCGGCGGCGGCCCCGGCGGTGTGGCCTTTGGCTTGAAGCACGTCTTCGGCGATGCGGTGCACTGCCTGTTCGCCGAACCCACCCCATCGCCCTGCATGCTGCTGGGCATGGCCACCGGGCTTCACAACGCCATCAGCGTGCAGGACATCGGTTTGAACAACCTGACCTGCGCCGACGGCCTGGCGGTGGGCCGCCCCTCGGCGTTCGTCGGAAAGGTGATGGAGCCTCTGCTGGACGGCATCTACACCGTCAGCGACGACGAGCTCTACGCGCTGATCGCGTTGATCAAGGACTGTGAAGATCTGGCACTCGAGCCCTCCGCCGTGGCGGGCCTTCCGGGCTTTGCCCGCCTGGCCACTGCACCTTCTGGGGCGCTCGAGGCACTGGGCCTGCAACAAAACCTGCCCAACGCTATTCACCTCATGTGGGCCACCGGCGGAGGAATGGTGCCAAAGCAGGAGATGCAAGATTATTACCAGCGAGGTGCATCGCTGCTCAGTGAATCGAGACTCTGCCAAGAAGGGGTTCCCGCCGCTCAATAGGCCGTCTCAACCAGAACGTCATCAACACCACCGCCAGCAGCACCTCGGCCAGGTCGCCACCGTAGTACATCCACTGCGCGGCGGCTTGCACGCCTTCCAGAGCGTGTCCGGTGCCCCGGGGCAAGCCTTGAGCGTACATCAGCTTGCCGAGCAGGCTGTGGGTGGCGATGGCGGCGAACAGCACGCCGAGGCGAAAGCGCAGGCTGAGCCGGTGAGGCGAGGCATCGGGCTCGGCAAGGATCGCCCAGCAGAAAAGATAACCTGCCAGCAGGAAATGCAGGTGAATGGCGTAGTGAAGCGTCGGGTTTTCAAGCGACGCGGCGTAGAGCGGCGTCATATAGAGCACGTACATGCCGCCCACGTTGAGAAACAGGGCAGTGACCGGGTGAGCGATCAAGCGAACGAAGCGGCTGTGCAGCAGCGCCACCACCACCTTGCCGCCCGCCTGCGGAAGCGTTTTGAGCAGCAGCGTCATGGGGGCGGCCAACACCCAGGCCAGCGGCGCGAACATGCCGATCAAAAGGTGCAGCGTCATGTGGCCGACCAGATCGGCGTGCGCCCAGGCCATCAACGAGGGCCAGAAAGCAACCGCCAGAAGCGTACTGCCCAAGAGGAAAAAGCCGCAACGCCAGAGACTCCACCCTGAACCACTTTCGCGCTGAAGCCAGGCCGCCGCCATATATTCGAAGCTGACGAGCACGACCAGCAAGAAGGGCAGCCAGTCGAGCAGTGTTCCGTGGTGGGCGACGTGCATTCAGCGCGCGGGCTGCGTGCGGGCGCGGCGCAAGAACCAGACGCCGATCAGTAAAAAGACGATCGCGAAGGCATTCCACACCAGATCATACATCAATGGATCCACGCCGTAGCGGATCTGATGAAGCCGCAGGATCTTGTGATTGATCAACCCGTCGAATAGCTGAAAGCCCCCCATGCCCAGAAAAAACCCCGCCTTGGCCCACGCAATGCTCAGGTGCTGGCGCTGGGAAAGATCCAGCAACATGAACAAGCCGATCACCACCGCCAGAAGTTCACCCGCGTGAAGAAGCCCGTCCGACACGATACCAAGAGCCGGAGTGGAAAAGTCAAAAAAGTGGTGCCACTGCAGCAACTGGTGAAAGACGATCTCATCCAGCGCCGCCATTACCCCGATACCCACCAGCACCGCCGCCCAGAGCGAGCGTTTGGTATCAAGCGGGGTAGATGCATCCGTCATTCGAGCCATCGCTTTTCTCCTTGCGTTCATGTAAGCGTAGGCAAGCCCTTTGACGGGGTAAAGAACGGGGTGCGCGCCAGCGCCGCGAGTAATGCCTATACTCCCTCGGGCAGAGCCTGCCCATCCATGAGACACACGCCCAGGAAAAACCAACGCCCATGACCACCGTCGCGATTTTCGTGGACACCCAGAACGTCTACTACACCGTACGGGATGCCTACGGCAAACACTTTGACTACCATGCGTTCTGGCAACGGGTATGCGCGAACCGCGAGGTAGCCGCCGCGTACTGTTACGCCATCGATAAAGGGGACCCCAAGCAGCGCGAGTTTCAGAACATACTTCGGCGTATCGGCTTCGAGGTGAAGCTGAAGCCGTACATCCAGCGCACCGACGGTTCCGCCAAGGGCGACTGGGATGTCGGTATTACCCTGGATGCCATCGAGCATGCCCAGCACGTGGATGTCGTGGTATTGGTCTCCGGCGACGGCGACTTTGATCTTCTCGCCCAAAAAATCCGTCAGGTCCACGGCAAGCGCGTCGAAGTCTACGGCGTGCCCCCTCTTACTGCCGCTTCGCTGATTCAAGCGGCCAGCGCGTTCATTCCTATCGATCGCTCACTGCTGCGGGCCTAGCGCTGCCAAGCCAGACATCAATCTCCCGGATGACGATCTCCGGATGCGTCATGTGGATACAGTGCCCCACGCTTGGCAACTCCCTCAGCGTGCTGTGCGGCATATGCGCGTGCATGTAGCGCCCCACCCTGGGGTTGGCCAGCGAATCGACCTGACTTTGCAGCACGAGCGCCGGGTGCTCCAGCTGAGGCAACAGCGTCCGGTAATCCGAGAAGAACGTGGCTTTCGCGAACGCCTTGGCAACCACGGGGTCGGTCGAGCAGAAGCTGTCGGAAAGCTCGCCGATAAGCTGCTCCGAGCTTTCCGGGCCCAGCGCCAGCGGTACCAGATAGTTGGCCCAGCCGAGATAGTTACGATCCATCAGGGCAAGCAGCTCTTCAAGGTCGGCGCGCTCAAAGCCCCCGTAATAGTCCGGCGGAATATTCAAGAAGCAGGGCGAGGGGCAGACCATCAACTGACTGGCGAAACGCTCGGGCCTGGCCAGGGCGGCCAGTTGGCCGATGGTGGCGCTCACGGAGTGGCCGACAAAGTGCACCTGCCTCAAATCCAGCGCCTCGCAGATCTCCACGACATCCTGGGCGTAGCCTTGCAACGTGGCGTAGCGGATCGTATCAAACGCCGCCAGCTGCGACTGGCCCGAGCCCACATAGTCAAAGAGCACCACGGTGTAATGGGCTTTCAAGGCAGGCAGTATGTGTTGCCATACCCGTTGATCGCAGCCAAACCCGTGAGCCAGCATTACCGTCTTGGCGCCCTCACCCACCACGGTAATATTATTGCGCGCCGTGACTGCCGCTTTCGTCAACAAACTTCTTACTCCTTGGTTAGGCGCTAGACTAGACGCCGTACTTCTTTTGAAACCCCTCGCGCGCCCATGCCTCGAGCCACGAGGGGAAATCGCGGGCGGGCATGGGCCGGGCAATATAGTAGCCTTGGCCCACCTCACAGCCCAGCGCCAGAAGCTCCTGGCTATGCTGCAGGGTTTCCACCCCTTCTGCGACCACCCCGCACTCGAAGGCCTGGGCAAAGCCGAGCACGCCTTTCAGGATAGCCAGATCGCCGCGGCTGGTGAGCATGTTCTGAACAAAACTGCGATCGATCTTGAGCGTATCCACCGGCAGATCCCGCAGTTGGCTCAGCGACGAGTAGCCGGTACCGAAATCATCCAGCGACACACGAAGACCCATGGCGCGGCACGTATTGATGACCAGCGCGACCTGGTCAACGTCTTCAATTGCACTGGTTTCCAGCACCTCGAGTTCCAGATAGTGTCTCGGCACCTCGGGAAAATCCACCAGTAGCGCCCCCAGATCCTTTATGAAATGAGGGTGCTGCAAGTGATAGCCGTCGATATTCACACTTATCCTTACCTGCAGGCCGTGCTGGCGCCACGCCTGCAACTGGCCCAGGGCGGTCATGATCACCCAGCGCCCCAGCTGCACCCCGCTTAGTGTGTTACTCAATACCGGCAGGAATGCATGGGGGGCGAGCACCCCCTTGGCGGGGTGGTTCCAGCGAATCAACGCCTCGACGCCCAGCACCTCGCCCGTGCGCATATTGATCTTGGGCTGATAGAAAAGCTCAAGCTGTTCGGCGGCCATCGCCTGATTGATCGCCAGAAGCTCCGCGTGACGCTCCTTTTGAATGTCTTCATCATCGCTGTCGAAAAGACACACCCGGTTTTTACCGGCCAGCTTGGCCTGATACATCGCCTTGTCGGCCTGACGAATCAACTGGTCCGGCTCCAGGGTTCTGGCCTGAGGGAAAAGCGTGACGCCAATACTTGCCGAGAGCCCAAGCGATACGTCATCGACCATAAACGGCGCCGCCAGGCGATGGGTCAGCCGGGGCATCAGCATCTTTTCTGACGGCCTGTCAAAGTAGCCATCCAGCACCACGACAAACTCATCCCCCCCGAAACGGGCCACCAGGTCGTTTTGCCTCAACGTGGAGATCAGTCGCTTGGCCACCTGCTGCAGCACCTGGTCGCCCGCCTCGTGGCCGTAGCGGTCATTCACCTCCTTGAAGCCGTCCAGATCGATAAACGCCAGCGCAAAGCCACCACTACCGGGTAACCGATTAGTGATCCTTTGATCCAGATGCTTGCTCAGCGCCGCACGATTGGGCAGCCCCGTGAGCGGGTCGGTATTAGAGAGCGAGCGGAGCAGCCCCACTTTTTGCTCGAGTAACTGCTGGGTCTTCTTCAACTCCACGAACAGCTGCTCAGCACGGTTCGCGTTGCTGATACTCCAGAAAAGGCGTTCGCTTGCGCGGTCGTACTCGACACTTACCACCACCGGGTAGCGTTGGTGCGAAAGGGACACGATAGACAGGCGGATTTCGTCACACCGCCCATCGCTTGCCAGGGCAGGCACGACGAACGTTTCAATGAAAAGCTGCGACGCCTTGCTGAACAGCCGGAAAAAATCGCCTTCCATCAGATCTCTGAACGAATAGCCGTACTGCCTGGCAATATACTGATTGCTGTAAAGCACCCGACGCTGCGCATCAGTCACCATACACCCCACCGGAAACTCATTCAGCGACAGCAAGCTGGGTGTATACATAACGAACCTTACGTTTCGACGTTGAAGAGTAAATTTAAATTAGCCATCTATCATTGCTGATAATAATTGTTAACTCTATGGTTATAACGTAACCATTTGATACCCATTTATTAAAGGAAGGTTCCCGACGTGTCTGACACCCACGGAACCCGGGGCTCGTGGGTTTGCCGCCTTCAGTGGTACGTCGGCGTAGCCAGACCGTATCATAACGGTATCAATCTCTGGGGGTTGCATCGCTATCCAGCACTTCAGACCCACCCTTCATTTCATGGAGCTACCCATGCAGTATGCCGTCACCGCTTATGACTTTACCGATCAGAACGCCCTTGCCCGACGCATGGAAAACCGTGACGCTCACCTGGAAGGCATCAAGCGAATGATCGCCGAGGGAAGCTTTATAAGCGGCGGCGCCCTTCTAGACGAGCAGGGCCGCATGATCGGCTCGACGGTTCATGTTGCGTTCGCTAGCCGGGAGGCGCTGGAAAACTGGATAACAAACGACCCCTATACCGTGGGCAGGGTCTGGGACACCATCGATATTCGTGAGGTAAGGCTCGTACCGATGGAGAACGTCAGATAGCGGCTTGATCAGTCACCGAGCCGAGTTCCAGCAGATATCCTTCGTTACGCAGGGTACGAATGAACCGGGGACGACGGGCGTCATCTTCCAGGCAATGGCGCAAACGGCTGATACAGACATCGACAGAGCGGTCGTTGATATAACACTCCCGGCCAAAGGCGCGGCGGCTCAGTTCGTCACGGCTGACGACCTGGTTGGGAGTGTCGCTGAGCGCCATCAGCACCAGAAAATCGGAGCGGGTCAAATCGAAGACGCGTCCATGTGGCGAGTGGAGCCGGCGAAGCTGTAAATCGAGCCGCCAGCCGGCAAGGTGACGTTCGGTCTCTTCTGGGGCCGGCTTGGGCGTTATAGTCGCCGGGAAGCGGCGGCGCACAGCACGGATGCGAGCCAGCAGTTCGCGAGGTTCAAAAGGCTTGCACAGATAGTCGTCCGCCCCCATTTCAAGGCCGATGATACGCTCGGCCGGAGCCCCCTGTGCGCTGATCATGATGATCGGCACGGTATTCTGGTAACACAAGGTACGGCACAGGCTCAGCCCGCTCTCCCCCGGCAGCAGATGTTCAAGCAGCACCAGCGCCACACTGTCATCGAACCGCTCCCACATCTCGTAGCCGTTGGCCGCACTTCGCGTACGGTAGCCCATGTCGGCGAGATAACGGCAAATGTGCTCGCGGCTCGCGTCATCGTTATCCACCACCAGTATGAGTTCGTCTCCCTCGTTCTGATTTGCATCTGGCGCCAAACGCAGACCATCAACCACACAATCCATTACATACGCCCCATAAATCAAAACGTTCTTAAGCCGAAGCGCCAATATAATCGTGACCTCTAATTTGGTAAATACAAATCATTATTATTTTAAGGGGCATTCACGATGTATTACGCCGGCCAGACCCTCAGGGAGACCTATGAACGGGCTAAAACGCCCCTTGCCATCGCCATTGCCGCAGCCGTCAGCGGCTGCATGCTAAGTAGCAGCGTTCTGGCACAGCCATCTTCCGTTAACCGCCAGAGCCCGGCCAACGTCGAGATGGACACCATCACGGTCCAGGCCCGCTACCAGGGTGACCCGAGCAGAAGCTACACGGTTTCCGACACCAGCAGCTCCGCCGGGCTGGACCTTTCCCCCCGGGAGACGCCGCAATCGGTGACCAGCGTGACCCGCCAGCAGTTGGACGACCAGCGAGTGGTCAACCTGGAAGATGCGCTAGCGCTTACCCCGGGCATCACCTCCAACAAATCGGAAGTGGGGGTGCGTAATACCTTCCGCGCCCGGGGCTACGGTATCAGCAACTGGAAGATCGACGGCCTACAGTTTCCGGGCGACACCGGATTCGCGGGTGGCGGCAACTCCTTGAACCTGGATCTCTACGAGCGCGTGGATATCGTGCGCGGCGCCAACGGCCTGCTGGGCGGCACCGGCGACCCCTCGGCCACCGTCGACCTGGTTCGCAAGCGCCCGGGCACGGAGTTTGGCGGCAACGCCTACGTCTCTTACGGGCGCTGGGACAACGCCCGGGCCGGGGCAGACTTGAACCTGCCGCTCACCGAGGATGGCAGCGTTCGCTCGCGCTTCGTCGTCACCCAGGGCGAAGGCGATGGCTTGCGCGATCACGAATCCAACCGCAACCGAGCGGCGCTGGCCAACGTCGAATTCGATGTAAGCGACGACACCACGTTCGGCCTGGGCTATCAGTACGAGTACAACAAGACCTCCGGCGCGGGCTGGGGCGCCAACGTGCCCATCTGGTTCGCCAGCGGCCGCCGCACGGATCTTTCGCGCAGCACCAACCTGGTACCAGAGTGGAGCTACGCCGAGCAAGAAACCAACACCGCCTTCGCCTCGCTGACTCACCGCTTCAACGATGACTGGAGCGTCGAAGTCCAGGCCGCCCAAAGTGAAACCGATGCGCTGAGCAACCTTGCCCTGGGCAAGGTCAACCGCGGGCCAGTAAGTGGCACCTACAACGGCTATTGGGAAGAAGATGGCGGCGGTGCCATTCTCAACGGGATGCGCAACGACAACGAGACGCGCCAGCGCTCTGCCAGTATCGACCTGAAGGGGGCTTATGATCTGCTCGGCCGCCGTCACGACCTAGCGGTGGGCTACAGCGACAGCCGCACCCGTTCACGCACGTATGATCACGACTGCACGCTGTCCAGCAGCACGATGTCCGAATTTTCCGAAGGCTGCATGTACCGCAATAATAATGGCCTGCCGATCACCGATTGGCGCAACGGCGTCGACCGCGACATCGGCCTGAGCGGCGCGCGAAACGGCCAGCGCAGCACCACCGAAACCGACCTGCGCGGCCTGTATGCCTCTACGCGGCTAAGCGTCACCGAACCGCTGTCCGTCATTTTGGGTGGCCGTACCAGCTACTATAAAACCGAAAATGAAACCGCCTCCGGCGACACTACTACCCGCCGCGAAACCGGTGTATTCACCCCCTATGCGGGGCTGGTCTATGACCTCACGGACAACCACTCGCTCTACGCAAGCTACACCAACATCTTCACCCCACAAAGCAGCCAAACCGTGAGCGGTGACACGGTCGAGCCTATCGACGGCGACAGCTACGAGGCCGGTGTGAAGGGCGAGTGGTTCAACGGCCGCCTGAACGCCTCCGCCGCTTACTTCCGCACCCGCCAGGAAAACAGCGCCGTGCTCGACGGCGCCAACCTCACACCGGACGGCAACCAGGCCTACCGCGCCGGCACCGGTAACGAAACCGACGGCGTGGATCTGGAGATTGCCGGCGCCATTACGCCGAACTGGAACGTTTACGGCGGCTACACCTACCTGCACTTTCGCCGTATCGACTCCGACGGGCGCAGCGACCCCTCCCACCTGCTCAAGCTCCACACCACTTATGAGCCGGCGGGTATGTTGAATCGCTGGACCTTCGGTACCGGCGTCTATGCGCAGAGCAGTATCGATGCGATCTCCGGCCCCGCCGGTAAACCCGTCGACGGCATCAGCACCGGCTCCACGCCCGCCAACTGGGCAGGCTACGCCACCGTGAACGCCATGGCGCGTTACGACGTGACAGACGCCACCAACGTCACCCTCAACGTCGATAACCTGTTCGACAAAACCTACTACGACAACTTCGGCTTCTACGCCGGCGCTGTCTACGGCACGCCGCGCAGCGCGACGCTCACCCTGCGCACCGAGTTCTAAACCCACCGCGCTTTCATCGAGCGCTCCCCATGCCGGTCAAACGCCGGCATGGGGTCTTGCCTTTCTCTGTCAGCCTGCTCTGCGCCCTTGGGTAGGCTTGTCCTTCAATAGCGCCCTTTCATGAGCTTGATACCCTGACCGGCCTTGCGCACAGCGTTATACTGGTGATTGGAACGTCTTTTCCACTCTCATCAGGAGGTCTCATGCCGGCCCAGTTTCCCCAGGCCCGTCTTCGTCGTTTGCGTTCGAGCGACGCGCTTCGCACCATCGTGCGTGAAACCTCGCTTCGCGCCGAACATCTGGTCTACCCCATTTTCGTCGAGGAGGAGACCGACGAGTACACGCCGATCGAGGGCATGCCGGGCCAGTACCGCGTGCCGGAAAGCAAGCTGGGTGACGAGGCCAGGCGCCTGAGCGCGCTGGGGCTTAGAAGCATCATGCCGTTCGGTATTTCCCATCACAAGGATGAAACCGGCAGCGATGCGCTCAAGGAAGACGGCATGGTGGCGCGCATGGTGCGTACCATCAAGGAGGCTGCGCCGGAGCTAGTGGTGATTCCGGATATCTGCTTTTGCGAATACACCACCCACGGGCACTGCGGCATCCTGAAGGGCAACACCGTGGATAACGACCGCACGATCAAGAACCTTGGCGTTCAGGCCGTTCAGGCGGCCAAGGCTGGCGCCGACATCATTGCGCCTTCCGCCGCCCAGGACGGCCAGGTCGCGGCGATCCGCGCAGCCCTCGATGAGGCGGGCTTTATCGACACCCCCATCATGGCCTACTCCACCAAGTTCGCCTCTGCGCTGTACGGGCCGTTTCGTGAAGCCGCCGGCACCGAGCTGAAAGGCGACCGCAAGACCTACCAGATGGACCCGATGAACCGCCGCGAGGCGCTCAAGGAGTCGCTTTCCGACGAGGCCGAGGGCGCGGATTTTTTGATGGTCAAACCGGCGCTGGCGTATCTGGACATCATGGCCGACATTCGCCGCCAAAGCCTGTTGCCGCTGGTGGCCTACCAGGTCAGCGGTGAGTACGCGATGATCAAGTTTGCCGCCCAGCAGGGCGTGATCGACGAGTCCGCCGTCGTGCGCGAAACCCTGGGCGCCATGCGCCGCGCCGGCGCGGATCTGATCATGACCTACTTTGCGCCGCAGTTGCTGGAGGAGGGGCTGTAGGTCGATGCCCCTCATCCAGACCCCGGCAACGAAAAAAGCCGCGCAGAAGCGCGGCTTTTGCGTTCTGGCTTTTCGCGCCGATTACTCGGCGCCCACCATTCTGGAGCGCAACAGCTGCATTTGCTGGCGGTAATCGTTGGTTACCTCACGGGCGTGAACGGGGTTGTTGACCACTCGCGGCGTGATCAACACGATGAGCTCGGTGCGGTCCTGGCCGCGCGACTCGCTGCCAAACAAACGCCCCAATACCGGCACCGAGGCAAGCCCGGGCACCCGGGTCTCGGACTCGGCGTTGTTCTGACGGATCAAGCCGCCCAGCAGTACGGTCTGGCCGCTTTGTACCGCCACCTGAGTGGCGATGGAGCGGGTCGAGATACGCGGATTGGGCTGGCTGGGCGTGGCCGCGCTGGCATCGGCGTCGCTGACCTGCTGCTGGATGTCCATGTACACCAGCCCACCGGGATTGATGCGCGGCACCACGTCCAGAATCACGCCGGTTTGCACGTACTCGACGCTGCTCAGGGTCGTGTCCGCCGTGACCGTGCTGACCGTCGTTTGACTGATGGGGATATTGTCGCCCACCTGGATTTGCGCGGGCTGGTTGTTGAGAACGACCAGCGACGGTGCGGAGAGCACCTGGGTGAGCCCGCGGGTCTCCAGCGCGCGTAGCGCTACCTGAAGATTGTCGCTGACGAAGGAGTAGAAGAAAGAGCTGTTGCCCACCCCTAGCCCGCCGGCGCCCAGCGCCCCCTGGCTTCCGCTGGCATTGACCACCGAAGCATCGGTGGTATTGCCCGCCAGTTGGCCAAGATACCACTGAACGCCGAGACTCAAATTGCCCGCCAGGCGCACTTCGAGAATCCGCGTTTCGATCTGTACCTGCAGCGGCGGCTGGTCGAGGCGCTTGATCGCCGTTTCGATCTCCTGCCACTGGGCGGGCCGGGTGCGTACCAGCAGTTGGTTGCTGCCCGGCTGCGCCGTGATGCGCACCGACTGTGTCAGGCCCTGCGAACGCCCCTGACCACTGCCACCGGCACTCGTGGCGCCCATCGCGTCATCGGTTGGCGAGCGCGAAACACCCTCGGCCGCCTCCAGAGCGCCGCTTTCCAGACCGGGCCCGGTGAGCCCGCCGGTCGCTCCCGGCGTACTGCTCAGACTCGAGAGATTGGTCGTTCTGAGCCCGGGCGCGACCTGGGCCGGTGCGTCGCCCTCGATCTCCCCGGAGCTGTAAATCTCACGCAGATAGCGCGCCAGGTCGACGGCTTTCATGTTGCGCACGTCGTAGACGTACATCTGCGGCTCGTTACCGCCGCCCTGGTCGATGGTCCGAATCCACTCGCCGACTTCGCGCAGGTAGTCCGGCTGTGCCGAAATGGCGACGATCGAGTTGGTGCGCTCGTTGGGCATGAAGTCGACCATGTTCGCCAGGGGCGTGCCGCTCTCCGGGCCGAACAGCCGCTGCAGCTGGGGCATCAGTTCCGCCACCGAGGCGCGCTCGAGTTCAAAGACCCCGATCGACATGCCCTTGAGCCAATCGACATCGAAGGTATCGATGACGTCCTGGTAGTTTGCAAGCTCATCCGCCGTACCGGAGAGGCTGATCAGGTTACGCGCCGGGTCTACCAGCAAAAACGCATTCTCGCGCACGAAGGGCTCGAGCAGCCGCTGCATCTCCAACGCCCCGACATAGTTCAGCGGGTAGAGCCGTGCGGCCAGCCCGCGGGCCGGTTGAGACACCGGAATGGACGGCACCAGCCTGCCGGCCACCGCCTGGCTTGCAGGCAAAATGACGTAGCGGTTGTCCTGCAGGACCATCGCGTTGTCCGTCCAGGAGAGCAACGTTTCGAGAATCGAGAGCGCCTCTTCCCGGTTGACCGGCTGGGACGTCGAAAAGCTGACCGTTCCATCCACCCCCTGGGCGATGCTGTAATTTTCCTGCAGCAGATCGCCCATCACGCTGTTGATCACCGCCTCGATCGGCTGATCCGTGAAGTTGAAGACGATATCCCTCGCCTCGCTCGACGAGGCGCCGGCGGCGGCCGGCCGGGCGCTGCCCACGAAACGCTGGTTGCCTTCGATGATGCGCTGGCGCGGGCGTGCCGGCGTCGCGCCAGACCCTAACGTCGCCTGCGCATTGGGCGTTGTCGGTTCGGCGACCGGCGCCGGGTAGTCCGAGCCGCGCAGCGCCTCACGCATCAGCGCGGGATCGGACTGCAAATCCCGCGGCGGGGTGGCGCAGGCGGTCAGGGAGAGCGCGATGGCGAGCCCGAGTAACGGCATGCGCAGCGGCGATAGGGAGGACGAGGTGTCACGCTTTGAAATCATGGGGTTGGTCACGGCAAGGTAAGAGTGGTCGCCTTCGAGGGCGGCGGAAGACGCCGCATCGGCAGACTCAAGGTCTGCGTCTGCCCCTGGCGAACGAAAGTGGCGGTCTGTGGCGAGAGCTGCTCGAGGGTCCAGCCGTTATCAAGCGTTTCTCCTCGATCGAGCCGAGTAACGGCTTTGCCGGGCTCATCAAGATATACCCACTGGGTCTCGCCTTCCTGAAAAATTGCGGTCAGCGCCACATCGGAGAGTGGATTGGCCGTCACGACCGCCCGGTCCGGGTCGGGCTGGCGTTCGGGGCTGAAAATGGGGCGCTGCCGAACGCCGTCCCGGCGCGCCTGATCCAGCTCGTCTTGTAGCTCGACGGGCAGCGGTTCGGACGTAAAAGCAGGCTGGGCATCCACCGCCAGCCAGCGAGGCTCGGCGGAGGTCGTGGCAACCCAAGCCACGACCGCCAGCAAAACGGCGTTGGCCACCCCCAGCGCGACGGTCGGCAAGTGGCTCTTCATGCCCCGCCCTCCGGTTCTTGGGTATCGCGCAGATACCCGCGCAGCAGCAGGTTCACCTGCAAACGTCCGGGGCCGCCGGCAGCCGGCGCGCTGGTATCGCGCTGGATGTTGAGCTGATCGACGAACAGACTCGGCTGCCCGTATTCGAACGCGTAGAGCACGCTTGCCAAAGGCTCGATGGCGCAATCGAGCGTCAGGCTCACCTTCACCTGGCGGTAGCCGCCTTCGACTTCCTGCTGGGTGGGCACGATGGGCATACGCTGGGTAACGCTACACCCGGGGCCTTGACTTGCCCGCTCGTCGATGCGATCCAGCGCCAGCTGCATCAGGTTCGCCGCCACGGCGTTCGGGTCGCTGCCGGTCAGCAGGCGGTTGTTGAGCGCCGGGGCGTTGCGTGATTCGACCAGCGCGGCCTCGAGCCCTTCGCTTCGAGCCAGGAACGCGCCGTAGCGCTGCTGCTGCTCTTGAAGGGTCGCCACGTCTTCGCGCACCTCGCGAAGCGGGGCAAGAAAGGGCAGCTCGATCAACAGCGTCCAGGCACCCCAGAGCAGCAGAGCCAGCAGGCTCAACGCCGCTATCTGGCGTTCGCGATTAGTCAGCGCGCGCATGCAGGCCTCCCTGTTTAAGGCGTGCCCCGATAGAGAAGCGCTCAAAGCCTGTCACGTCGTCGGGGCGAATGATACCCTGGAACTGAACCTGTTCGAGGCTCGGGCAGGTCTGCACCTGGGCAATCAGCGCACTCGCCCGGGGGCTTTGTCCCGAAAACGTCACGTTCACGCCGTCCTGCACCTCCAGCTGGCTGATCCAGCTTTCATCGCCCAAACACTCGGTTAGCTCGACCAGCAGTCGGCTCACGGTGGGCCGCTCGGCCTTGAGCTTTGCCAGGTAGCGTGAAGCGCCTACCGTCGCATCGAGCTGCTCACGAAGCGCTTGCAAACGCTGCACCTGCTCGCGCTGGTTGGCGACCTCGTCTTGCATCCTGCTCACCAACTGCTTTTGTTGATGAACGTAGAGCGAGGCTATTGCTACACACAAGGCAAGGCCCGACACCCACAGCCAGCGATTGAGCGAGCCAGAGCGCTTTGCGCCCTTGCGCGCGCTGGCCGGCAGCAGATCGATACCCCGGCGCGCACCGGTAGCGTCTTCGGCGTCCAGCCGCGTCAGATGAAGCCCGCGTTCGTGGCACGCCGTGAGGATCTCGTCCAGACGCTCCCGGGCGATGGCCACCAGTTCGACCTGGGCCTGCCCCGCCTGCTTGCTGACAACGCGGGCCACGAAATGCACGTGCTGCGCCGGGTAGGGTGTGTACTTGTCCAACTCGTACTGCAACACCCGATGCAGCTGACGGGTCGCGGCAGCGGGCAGCGGGATGCGCTGCGCCATCACCTGCCCGGCGCCAAGCACCAGCACGGCCGGGCGCTCGGTATCGATCGCCTCGGGTAATGGCCAGGTGAGGCGCTGGATATCGTCACGCTGAAACCGGGCGGCCATCGCCGGCGGCAGCACGCCGGCAAGCTCGCCGAGCCACAGGTGCAGCCAGCGGCGCAGGGCGCTCTCGCGCCACTGCCGCTGCCCGTTGGCGGCGGCGCTGCGAATAGCGGCCATGCAGGACGTCCAGAAACGCGTCACTCCTGCCACCTCAGTACGCGGTAAGGTTTGCGGGCGTCGTTGAGTGTGTCGAGCATTACAAGGGTCACCGTCAAACGAGAATCGAAGCCGCCGGGTAAGGTGGCAGCGCTGGTTACGGTTACGATCCGGCCCGCTTGCGCCGGCTCGCCGGATACGCGGGGCAGCCCGAGCGCCTGGGCAAGCCAGGGGCTTGCCAGCGACGCCTCGGGCTGTGGGCTGCCGGACCAGACCGTGGCGTGGCGCTGGGCGCACCCGTAAAGCGTGAAGCTCATACCAGGCAGCGCCCGCAACTCTTCGAGCAGGCGCATCGGCGTATCGCGGCGGCGCCCCTCCAGGGCGATAGCGATACGCTCGGCCTCATGATCGCTTGCCCCGCAGGCGCTCATCAGCCTTGAAAAAGCGCCGGTCGACGCCGCGTTGAGATCGAGCTTGCCCCGCTCGCTCAGCACGCTGATGTCGAGTTCGGCGTTGGCAAATCGCGCCCGGTGGGGCTCGCCATTGGCGCGCCAGCCCGGGGCGGCCTGCAAAAGGCCCGCCACGGCCATCGCGACGCCGGCCTCGGCGGCCAGCGTCGCCTGGGTCTGGTGGCGCTGCCAGAGTGCCTGACGCTGCTGTAACTGAACGGAGACCGCCAGGCTTCCCAGCAGCAGGCTCGAAAGCGCCATCACCCAAAGCGCCAACAGCAAGGCGACACCGCGCTCGCGCTTCATCCGCCGTCTCCCGAAAGATCCAGGCGAACATTCACCTGCTCCATGACCCAGGGGTGCGGGCCGTCCAGATCCAGGTCGACCCGCACCGCCTGGGGCAGCCGCTCGGGCCAGGGCCAGCGCGTCAGCCATTCGGTTGGCTCACCCAGCGGCGAGCGCCCCCGATAATAAAAGCGCGCGTCAACGAGGCCTTCCAGCAGCGGCTGCGCCGTGCCAAAGGGCTCGAGGCGCTGACCGTCGAGGCGGGCCAGCTGTACGTCGAGCGTTTGGGCGCGTACGGCCAGCCGTTGACGATAGAGCCCGCCGCCCAGGGAGGCGGGCAGCGGCGCGTAGAAACTCAGCGAATCGGGCTCGCCGTGGAAGCTCTCGCCCCGAGTTTGGCCGCTTTCATCGAAACTCAGCGGCAGTGCCTGACCGATGGATTGGCGAAGAAAGCGCTGAGCGGCGCGAATATCGTCGAGCCGGGCGCTGGTCCGTTCGGCCGCCGACATGGCCTTGTTGGCCGATACTACCGCCGTACCGACCAGCCCCAGCAGCAACCCCATCAGCGTGATGACGACCAGCATTTCCAGCAAAGTGAACCCGGATTCGCGCTTCACTGGCCTGTCCCCGCGCCGCGCAGCCGCAAGGTGCTGTAACGGGACTGGCGCGCGCCCGCGGTCACGACAAGCTCCAGCCGGTAAAGCGCCAGTGCTCCCTGGGGCTGGCGGGAAACCTCCAGCGTCCAATCCAGACCATCCCAGTGTCCTTGCCGCGACCCTGCGACAAGCGGCTCATCCTCGACGCTATCGAGTATCGAGCGGGCCGCCATCGCCGCGCGATCGCTCTGCTCGACCTGTTGCAACGAGCGCAGGCCCTGGCCAAAAGCGCCCAGCAGCACCGCCGAGCCGATCGCCAGCACCACGATAGCCGCGAGCATTTCCAGCAGCGTGAAGCCCTGGTGGCGCCGGGTGGCGATCACGGCAGCACCGTGAGGGCTGCCCGGCCGGTCAGCCAGGCGATGTCGATCCGCCAGCGCTTCGAGCCGCGCTCGATCAGAACGTGGCCGCCGCTGGAGGCGCCGTCCGGGTAGAACGCGAACGCCGCCCCCAGGTTGTCCGCCGTGTGCAGGTGCACCGTGAACGTCTCGGGCCAGGCGGGCGTGCGTTTGCCCGCCAGCTCCAGCTGGCGCGCGCGCAGATCGAACGTGGCGCGTACCGGCTGGCCGGTGGTGATCGCCTGAGTGCGCGCGCTGTTCAGTCCGGCGACCAGCGCGGATACCGCGCTGCGCTCCTGGGCCGACTGAAGGCCGCGACCCAGGCCGGTCGACAGCACCGCCGCGGCGACACTCACCAGCAAGATCACGGCCAGCAGTTCGAACAGGGTGAAGCCTTTTTGGCACGCCACCAGGCGTTGCCCCTATTCCCAGTTGCCCACATCGGTGCTGTAGCCTTCGCCGCCGGGCACGCCGTTTTGGCCGTAGAAGATCAAATCGAAGGCGCCGTGCTCGCCGGGATAACGGTAGCCGAAATCGTGGCCAAAGGGGTCCTTAAGATCCGAGGGTTTGGCGTAGGGCCCCATCCACTGACTGGCGCCGCTGGGTTTTTCGACCAACGCATTCAGAGACTCAGGGGGAGTGCCCATATCCAGCGCATAGCTTTCGACTTTCATGCCCAGGCTTGCCAACTGCGCCTTGCCGGCGCCATAGCGCCCCTTATCCACGTTGCCACCCACCTGGGTGACGACGATAGCGGCCACGATCCCCAGCAGCACGATCACGGCGAGCATTTCGAGCAGGGTGAAGCCGGACTGGCGGGTAGTGCCACGTTTCATGGTATGCATTTGACGTTCCTGGGATCAGATATTGCTGGTCAGACTCATCAGCGGCAGCATGATGGCGAGCATGATAGCGGCCACCACGACGGCCATGACGATGGTGAGTGTGGGTACGAGCGCGGCCAGAACGCGCTCGATCGTACGTCTCGCTTCGAGATCGAAGACATTGGCGACCTTGGTCAGCATGTCACCGAGCGTGCCGGTGTTCTCGCCGACCTCGATCATTTGCACGGCAAGCTCGGGCAGCAGCGCCTCGGTGGCGATGGCCACGGCAAAGCGCTGGCCCTGCTTGACCTCATCGGTGGCCTGGCGCACGTGAGCGCGCAGCGCATGGTTGGTGCTGACATCGCGGGCGATGGTCAACGCCGCGAGCAGCGTAACGCCGTTGCCCACCAGCGTGCCCAGCGTACGCGCAAGCCGGGCCGTCTCGAGGCGCTTTATCAGCGTCCCGGTCACTGGGCTTTCGAGCAGCCGACGGTCCTGCTTCTGGCGCCAGCCGGGGTGGCGCTGCCCGGCGATCAGCAAAGCGCCGAGCGCCACCAGCGCGAACACGACCCAAAGCCCCCAACGGTTGACGAAGCCCCCCAGCACCAGAATGGCCTGGGTGACCCAGGGCAGCGCCACGTTAAGGTCGTTGAAGATGGGTACGAACTGCGGCACCACGTAGGCCAGCAAAAGCGCGATGGAGCCGATCACCCCGATGACCAGAAAGGCCGGGTAGATGAGCGCATTGATGATCTCGCCGCGCAGGTTCTGGCTGCGTTCGAGATCGTCGCTGAGCTGACCCAGCGTCACGCCCAGCGCGCCGCTTGCCTCCCCCGCTCGCACCAGGCTCACATAAAAGGGCGAGAAGGTTTCGCGGTGCTCCTCGAGGGCATCGGACAGGGGTCGGCCGGCCTTGATTTCATCGCGTATCTGCTCGAGCACGGCGTGCACCCGCACGCCCTTTTGCTGCTTCAATACCGTGGTCAGCGCCTTGTCCAGGGGCTGGCCGGCGCCGACCAGCGTGGCCAATTGCTGGGTGAAACGCACCAGTTGGCCGCTCTTGAAAGCGCTTTGCGCCTGGCGTGGCTTGAACCATTGGCTACCGCGGCGAAGGCTCAACACCAGCAGGCCGCGCTTTTGCAGAGCCTGAGCCGCCGCGTTTTCGTCTGCCGCCTCGAGCTGGCCCGACTGCTGGCGCCCGTCGGCGTCCAGGCCGCGATACGTATAGGCGGGCATATCAGTCGCCCCCCGTCACGCGCAGGACCTCATCCAGCGAGGTCTCGCCGGCCAACGCCTGGCGCAAGCCATCTTCATACAGGGTAACCAGGCCCTTGCGTCGGGCGGCGGCCTCCAGTGAATCCGCATCGGCGTTGCACATCAGCAGCGAGCGAAGCTCTTCGTCCATGACCAGAAGCTCGGTGATGGCGCTACGCCCGTGATAGCCGCCGTTGGGCGCCGTATCGCTTGGGCGGTAGAGCATGATCGGCCGCTCCTCGGTGTACGCTTCCAGCCGGTGGCGCTCGATCAGTGCCTGGGGGGCGGGAAAGGCGACGCGCGTGGCCGGGTCGAGCCGGCGCACCAGGCGCTGGGCGAGAATGCCCTGAAGGGTCGAGGCGAGCAGGTAGCTCTCCACGCCCATGTCCAAAAGGCGGGTAATACTCGCCGCCGCGCTGTTGGTGTGCAGCGTAGAAAGCACCAGGTGCCCGGTCAGCGACGACTGGATCGCGATCCGACAGGTCTCCAGATCGCGCATTTCACCGATCATGATGACGTCCGGGTCCTGGCGCACGATGGAGCGCAGCGCCTGGGGGAAATCCAGTCCGATCGAAGGTTTTACCTGGATCTGATTGATACCGGGCAGCTGGTACTCGACCGGATCCTCGACGGTAATGATTTTACGCTCTTCGGTATTGAGCCCGGACAGCGCAGTGTAAAGCGTGGTCGTCTTGCCCGAGCCGGTAGGCCCGGTGACCAGAAAGATGCCGTGGGGCCGGGCGAGCTGTTGCTGGATGATGTCCAGGTTGGCGCCGGTGATCCCAAGGCTTGCAAAGTCGAGGCTGACGGTCTGGCGATCCAGCAGGCGCATCACCACCGACTCACCGAAGCTGGTGGGCACGGTAGAGACACGCAGATCCAGCTCGCGCCCCTGGATGCGCACCACGATCCGGCCATCCTGGGGTAGACGGCGCTCGGCGATATCCAGCCGGGCCATGATTTTCAGCCGCGAGATCACGGCGGCCGCGTAACCGGCCGGCGGCGCTTCGCCTTCAATGAGCACGCCGTCGACCCGATAGCGCACCTTGAGCGCGTTCTCGAACGGTTCGACGTGAATGTCCGAGGCGCGCCGATCCACCGCGTGCTGGAGCATGAGATTGACCATACGAATGACCGGCGCCTCGGAGGCCATGTCCTTGAGCTGCTCGATATCGTCCTGGTTCGACGGGCCGTCATCGAGGGTTTCGATCAGCGCGCCCATGGCTGAGAGGCCATCGCTGTAGACCTGCTCTATCAGCTCGTTCACTTCGTTGAGAGTGGCGATGTAGAGCGAGACAGACTTGTTCGACTGGTAGGCAAGTGCCTTGACCCCGTACGCCGAGACGGGCACGCCGGCGACGACCGTCAGCTTGTCGGGGGCGTCATTCACGCTTACCAAACCATAGTGGCGAGCGAAGCGTTCGGTACTGAAAGGTGAAACATCGCCCAGAGCGCCCTCCCCTTCCACCCATCGGGGCATCCCCAGCAACTGCGCATACGCTGTGGCCATCTCTTCATCCTTCACAGCCCCCAGACGCAGAAGTGTTCGAAGGGCCTCATCCTCAGCATCGTGCCCCGCTCCCAGCCGGTTGGCTCGGGCTATGTCGGCGGGTTTGAGCGCGCCAGCCTCGACCAGCCAGTTACATATTTCATAGGTGGAGGGCGTGTTCAAGGGCATAAAAGCGTCTGATCTCGCATAATGGAAGTGACTCTTTTAAAGCCCGCTCCATCAGCCAACGTAAATTAAATAAAACAGGGATTGATCAACTTTATAAAACGCCACTGGGCACTAAAGAAGTTGTGCGCCATGGATTTAGCTGCAATAACAAGAACAGCTAAAGAAACGGAACAACAGAGAATAAATAATATATCACAGCCTTAAACCTAACGATAGATATGTTTTATAAAAAGAAAATAAATATCATAAAAATTATGTTTTATGGCTAAATATTTTGTAATAAAGCAAATTTACGCAATAAATATTCAAAATAGCCAAACCAAAAGAATGGGTAATCAAACCTAAAGAAATGTCATCTTGATACTAGTCTTCTCATACCCATATACTCTTAAATGGTTATTTGCTTGATAATCCCTATTTTATACTTGAACTTTTTATCCAGGCGACCAAACATACGCGTGCTCTCGCATAGATTAAGAGCTATTCGCGTATTGCCATTAAACTATAGAGATCTCACCCATGAATAACTCATTGCGTGCATTAACATGTGCAGCGTTTATGGCGGCGTCGTTTTCAGCACTCGCCGGCCCTGAAACGCCCGGCGCGTCTTCCTCCGATACATCGATGTCCGAGGACTCTCAAGAACGCCTTCAGGATGTTCGCGCCAGGTACGAAGAGCGGCGCGACCGCCTTACCGGGGCCGATAAGCTGCCTCCGCGCACCCAGAAAGTGGGCAGCTTCCATCATGCGCCGGTCGATACCCGTGACGCGCCTGATCAGACAGCCGAGAACTCATCTCGATAAATACGCCCTGGCTTGCCTTCGCTAACGGCTACTACCGGTTACCGCTACCGGTTTTCATTACCTGTTCTTTACTATCTATACAGCAGAGAGACTTGAACCTTGATACCCATAAAACACACCGTTGGCTTCGGTTTGCTGGCGGCTAGCGTCCTGCACCCCGCTTTAACGTTCGCTGAAGAGCCGACGCGCTGGCAACAAGTGGAAGCTCGGGTCAGCTCGATTCTGGACAACATGAACCAGTCGCAGAAGATCAACTTCACGCGAGTGGATGACGGCCGCATGATTCCCCGGCTGCCCGAATGGGGCATCGACGGAACCGTTGCCTACGACGCCTCCATGGGTGTCCACGTCAACGGCGGCACCTTCGGCGCCCAGTATCCTGCTCAGTCGGGCCTTGCGGCGACCTGGAGCATTCAGCGCGCCCAGGAATTTGGTTTGGCGATCGGCTACGAAACTCGTACCGCCGGCGGCCAGCAGATGCTTTCGCCCACCGTGAATCTTTACCGCACCCCG
This sequence comes from Vreelandella xerophytica, assembly GCF_968048975.1. Next base: position 3,377,783 of record NZ_OZ309106.1, read on the forward strand.
TTTGGCGGGCGTAACGCGGAATTCATCAGCGGTGAAGACCCCTTCCTCGGCTCGGTGATGGGGCCGGCCATCGTGAACGGCATTCAGGCTCAGGGCATTCAGGCCAGCGGCAAGCACTACCTGGCCAACGAGCAGGAGGCCAACCGCCAGAACGTCAATATCATTGCCGACCAGCGGACCCTGCGGGAGCTCTACCTGCCGCCTTTCGAGTCGCTGGTCAAAAACGCCAATATTGCCTCGATCATGTGTGGTTTCAACAAGATCAACGACCACTATGCCTGTGAAAACCATCACCTGATCACCGAAATCCTCAAGGGTGAATGGGGCTTTCAGGGCAACGTGATGAGCGACTTCAACTCGGTTCATGACGCGTTCAAGGGCGCCTGGGCGGGTACCGATATCGATATGCCCTCCGGGCTGCAGTTCACCGAACAGAACCTGATGCCCTATGTATGGAGCGGCCAGCTTCATCAGAGCGTGATCGACGACAAGGTCAAGCGCAACCTGAGGGCCATCGTCAATTACGACTTCCAGGAAAACAAGAACACCGCCCAGCCGCTCGATCATCCCGAGTACGGCATCACCTCGGCGCTCAACATGGCGCGCGAAGCCATCGTCTTGCTGCGCAACGAGAATACCGCCGAGGGGGAACCGCTGTTGCCGCTCGCCCCCACCGCGAATATCGCGGTCATCGGCGACATGGCGTATCAACCGCCTTCCTCGCCTTTCGGCACCTCGAATGCCACACCCAACGATTACGTCACTGAAGTGGATGGCCTGCAGCAACTGGCCGCCAGCCCTGCCAACGTGACCTACCTCACGGAACTAGGCCTGAACCCGGAAACCTCGGTCTGGTATCAGCCGTCAAGCGATGAAGACGAAGGCAGCGCAGGCGTGCAGGCCGAATACTTCTCGAATGCCGACCTTTCCGGATCGCCCGCCGTCACACGTGTGGAACCCGGTGTGAACTTCAACTGGCTGACCCGCCAGAACCTCACGGAGAACGGAACGAGCACCTTGTCCGGCATCAACCCCGACGCGGGCAGCTTCTCGGCAAGGTTCACTTCCACGATCAAGCCGACGATCTCCGGCGACCACGCCTTCAAGGTCCGTATGGATGGCCCGATCAAGCTCTGGATCGACGATGAGCTGGTACTGGAAAGCGATGGTGTGCCCTACTCCTCCGATGTCGTCAACGCCCTGGCCGCCTCGGTCAAGGTGCCCAACCTCGAAGCGGGCGAAGAGTATACGGTTCGACTCGAATACCGCCGTCTGACCGACAGCTTCATGCCGGTGCTGGGCAGCATGAGAGGCCTGCAGTTGAGCTGGGCATCGCTGGCGCCGCCGGAAAACCTGGGTGAGTACGACGCGGTCGTGGTAGCCGTGGGTACCAACTACGAGAACGAAGGCGAAGGATCGGATCAGGCCTTTGCCCTGCCGGATCAGCAAGGGGCGATGGTCGAACAGGTCGCCAACGCCAACCCGAATACCATCGTGGTCATGCACGGTGGCGGTGTATCCGACATGCAGCCCTGGGCCGACCAGGTAGGCGCGACGCTCCACGCCTGGTTCCCCGGCCAGCAAGGCGGCCAGGCGCTCGCTGAAATTCTGTACGGCCAGGTCAACCCGTCAGGCAAGCTGCCTATCTCGATCGACAAGGCTATCGAGGATAACCCAAGCTACCCTTACTACTCCGACCCGACGGCCTATCGCGGTAACAACGCGCTCGTCGATATGGAGTACGGCGAAGGACTCTATCTGGGTTACCGTGGTTACGATCGTAAAAACGAGGAACCGCTCTATCCGTTCGGTTTCGGTCTTTCCTACACGACCTTCGACTACTCGGATCTGACGTTCTCCTCCAACGTGATGACGCCGGGTACCACGGTGAATGCCGAGTTCACGATCACCAACACGGGTGACAGGGCCGGCTTCGAAGTGGCTCAGCTCTACGTCGAGCCGGTCAACCCGCAGGTAGACCGTCCCGAGAAAGAATTGAAGGGCTTTACCAAGGTCTTCCTCGAACCCGGTGAGAGTAGAACGGTGAGCATCCCGCTGAACGCACGCTCTCTTGCTTACTACGTCGATGAAGTCGCCAGCTGGGATGTCGATGCCGGTGCTTATAACATCCGTGTGGGTGCCGATTCGGCCCACCTGCCGCTACAGGGCACCCTGACCACGCTGATGCCCGAGCGCCTGACCACTCGCGACAGCAATCCCTTGCCGGACCCGCTACGTCAGGCCGTTCAGGTCAGCGAGAACATGGCCTACTGATGTAGATTGCACATACAGATCATGATCTGACAGAAATAAACAGTGGGCGGGCTCAGCGATGAGCCTGCCCACTGTCTTTTTAAGGCCTCATAACTCCTCTTTCGCTTAAGCCTTGATGGTACTGACCAGCCGCTGGAGATAGTTGTCCAGCGCCTCCATCACGTCTGTCTCGTCGGGGTTTCGTAGCCACTGGATCTGCAGGCCGTCCATGACCGAGAACAGCTCCGTCGATACGGCTTTCACGTTAAGACCCGGGCGTATCTCACCCGCCTCGATCAACATGCGCAGGTGCGCATGCGAGTACGCGTGGGTCAGTTCGAATTTTTCCTGATACCAGGGGTGCGCCGGATGATCGTCGAAGAGACTTTCGATGTTGATCATCATGGCCGCCTGACATTCCTGGCGACTCTCCACGCTCAGACGCATGCTCATCTTGACGAAGGCCTTGAACCCTTCAAGCGTCGGCTGCATCTCGAGTTCGTCGAACCGCTCGGTGATACGCCGGTCACGCCTTTCTATCAGCGCTTTTAAAAGCGCGACCTTGTTGGGAAAATGGTGCAGCAACCCGACCGTCGTGATACCCGCGATATCGGCAATATCGCGCATCGACGACGCAGCATAGCCGTGTTTGGCGAACACCTCGGTGGCGGCGTCGAGCAAGGCCGCCCGACGTTTTTCGCCCTTGGGCGCACGACGACGCTTGGTGGCAGGTGAACCGTCCGCTTCAGCCTTGCCCTCGAAAACACTCATGCTTCCCCCTTGTTTTTTACTTCGCTGCCCCGGGCAACGTCACGACACGTTTGTCCTGCCTACGCCGATGTCTGGGTTCATCGGTGCAACATGGCGCCACGCCATCAGCACCGCGGTCGTGATCGCGGCCAGCGCGACCGCGGCATTACCCAACCACATGCCAAGAATGACCCCACTGGCGCCAAAATGCTCAGCGCCCAGCGCGACAAACGGCACCGTTCCAAGGCTCGCCCTCAGCCAGGCATAGAACATGATCCACCCGGTACGCTCGAGGGTGATGAAGATGGCTACCGCAATGAAATCAAGCCCCATCAGCAGCCAAAGCCCGGGGCCGACCACACTCAAGTCGTTCAGCAGGTGTCGACCCGGCGCGGATAACGCAAAGGCGATGGCCAACAGCGGCACGACCACCATCAGTACGCACCACGCCAATAAGCCATAAACGACGACCAGCTTGACGGCGCTTGACAGCGCCGCCTTGAGCCGAGGCTCATGGCCCTTGCCAAGATGTTGCGCCAACACCGGTACCAGCGCACCGGGGAGCGCAAAGTAGAGGCAGTACGTCACCTGCAGGGTGGTATCCATTAGCGCCATGGCCGCCATTACCGACACGCCGAACACCGACAGCTGCCCCATGACATAGGTAATCGCAAAGGGCATGGCCAAATTACCCAGCGTATAGGGCAGGGTCACGCGTGCAATGTAAAGGCCATGGTACTTCAGCAGGCGCCAGCGAATGCTCGTGGCAAGCCCTATTTGGCCATTGACGCGATAAAGCCCGTACGCACCCGCGGTGCCGGCGGCAATCATCATGGCTATGCCAGCCCCTACAAGCGCCAGATCCAACCCGAAGATCAAGACGGGATCCACGATTGCCAGCACACCCGCGGCCATCAGAAACAAACCCAGCGCCTGGCGGCTATGACCGAGGGCACGTAACGTCTGGGCGCAGGTATGAGTGATCGCCATCAACACCGATGAGATAAGCGCCATCCATAAAAACGGGCGTACCGACGCACTGGCGATGCCCTCCCCCAGCCAAGCGATAAAATGATCCAGATAGTAGCTCTCGATGGCCACCACCAGTACCGACACGGCAACGGCCAGCACCAGAACATGCGTTACCAGTTGAGGCAATGACGCCTGAAGCCCTCTGCCCGCCCGCCGAGAAATAAGCCCGCCGGCGGCGATTGCGATGCCGGTCACCGCAATCGAGTTAAAGAACATCAATAGTTTACCGATACCCACCGCCGCCACCAGCTCTTCCTCCTCCAACAGCGATACATAAGCAAGCGTCAGGATCTCGATCAAAAACAGCGCCAACAGGCTCAGTCCGCTGGTGATGGCCATTTCCTTTACATGACGATTGATAGGTCCGCGCGTAAACACCGCGCTTGTCTTGTCCATAAAAAGACCCTTGTCTGACGCATGAGATCATCGAAAAAGAAACCGCTTCGTTAGAACCGGCGCTCGGTTCCAGGGCCCCACTCACGTTTTTTTGCGCTGCGCACGGTGGCTTTATGAAGCATTCTGCCAATATTTGAAAGTAAAACGCCATATGCTTTCCCTGCGCTTGAGGCGTGACACAACGCATCTAAAGAACCGGTCACCAACGGTCAACAGCCCATCGTGATCACTGCTGCAGGTTAAAGGAAACAGGCTATCGGCCGATTTGAATAGACAGGCCGCTATGGGCCTTCCTTGTCCAGTCTGGCGAGCCATCGATGCCCTATTCTCCTCCGGTTTCTTCCCGTGACGCTACGTCCTACGCCAAGGACTACGCCGTGACGACACGCAGGGCGTCGCGCACCTTCATCGGTGTGGTGTGTGCGCTGTTTCTGGCGGCGGGGCTGACGCTGGTCTATCTAAGCCTTTCGCTGGACACCCAGCAAGTACGCCAAAGCAAAGCCTACGCGGCCAGGGCCATGGAGAGCCGCCAAGACAAGATCGGTACGGCGCTGGCGGACTACGCGTTCTGGGTCGACGCCTATCACTACACACATACGGCTATCGATACCTCCTGGACCTACGAGCGCGACAACATTGGCCCATCGCTTTTCCCGACGTATGGCCTGGAAGGTGTGTTTATCGTCGGCCCTACCGGCGCAACACGCTACACCCTCCTTGATGGTGCACCCAGTGACATGACGGCTCGCGACTGGATAACCGGTGATCTGTTGGCCCTGCTGGGTAGAGCACAGGACACCTCCGTTGAAGATGAGATCGCCTATGCCTACTTTTCGGTGGAAGGTGTCCCTGCCATCGTATCGGCGGCGGTCATACGGCCGGACAGCACCTACCAGCAGTTCGATCAGCTGTCCTATCTGATCTATGTCGATGTGTTGACCGACGCGGAGCTTTCGGAAATAGAAGAGGCTTTCAATCTCACCCACCTGACCGCGACCCCCGGCCTATTACCGGGTGCGACCACGCCCTTTCTGACGCTGCAGGGGGGCGTGGGAGACGCCCTTACCCTGCAGTGGAAAAGCCAGGCCCTGGGTCGCTCGGTCTTGCTCAAGTTCTTGCCGATGTTGTTCTTGCTCGGTGTGCTTGTGGCGCTATTGATGCTGAATCTGCGCAAGCGTATCAACCGTGCAGGCGAGAAAATAGAAGCGTCTCAGCGGGCGCTACGCATCAGCGAGCAACGTTTCAAGAATATATCGGAAGCCTCATCGGACTGGATCTGGGAAACCGATGAAAACCAGACCCTGACCTACCTGTCCGAGCGCTTCACGCGTATCACGGGCCTGTCTTGCAACGACTGGATCGGGCGGCCCTTGGCCGAGCTGCTTACCCATGATTCCGCCACGTTGGCCTCTGTGGCGAAAGACGGCAACGTGATCGGACGCAAGCCGATCCTTTGTGAACTGCGTGACAGCCACGCGACCCTTCGCTACTGCCAGCTGTTTGCCTGCGAAGTACGCATGGAAGGCAAGCTTCAGGGCTATCAGGGAACCGTCTGTGACATCACCCAGGACATCGAAGCCAAGGCGCGCATCGAGCATATCAGTCACCACGATTCGTTGACCGGACTGGCGAACCGTCACCATCTTCACCATTATCTCGATCATCGCCTGAGCGAAGGCGTCAGCGACGAGCACCCCCTGTTTCTCCTGGCCCTGGACCTTGACCGTTTCAAGCCCATCAATGACACCTTCGGCCACGCCGCGGGCGATACCGTGCTCAAGGAAGTCGCCAGCGCCATCAGCCGCTGTACCCGTGAGACAGACCTGGTCGCACGACCGGGCGGCGACGAGTTCGTCGTGGTGGCCAGCGATTGCCGCACCTACGAGCGTGCACAGCGCTTGTGCCAGCGCCTGATCGAGCAGATCAACCAGCCGATTCGCATCGACGGCAATGACGTCAGCGTCGGAACCAGTATCGGTATTGTCGCGGCGCCCTGTCACGGCTTGACCACCGAGGCGCTGTTGCGCTATGCCGATATCGCGCTCTACGAAGCGAAGGCTAACGGACGCAACCTGTTCCGCTTCTACGAACCGACGATGAACGAGCGCATCATGGAGCGCCGACAATTAGAGATGGACATGCGCCAGGCGCTACGTCGACAAGAGTTCCGCGTCGTGTTTCAGCCCCGCTTCGATGCACTGTCGCAAACCATCGTGGGGGCCGAGGCGCTGGTGCGCTGGGCGCATCCCACGCGGGATCTGCTCGGCCCGGCTCATTTCATTGCGCTGGCCGAGGAGACCGGCCTGATCTTCGAGCTCAGCGACTGGGTACTGCACGAGGCGTGTCTCAACGCCTTGAACTGGAGCACCCCGTCGATCGTCTCGGTGAACCTGTCGCCGGTAGAGTTCCAGCGCCACGATCTGGTCGATCGCATTGCGTCCGCCCTAAAAAGCACCGGCCTTGCGCCTCAGCGTCTGGAGCTGGAAATCACCGAAAACGTGGTGCTCGACGATGCCGCCTCGGCCTTGACGATGATGAACCGGCTCAAGGCGCTGGGCGTACGCCTGTCGATGGACGATTTTGGCACCGGCTATTCCTCGCTTAGCTACTTGCGCACCTATCCGTTCGACGGTCTCAAGATCGACCGCAGTTTCGTCATGGGCCTGGACCAGTCCCAGAGCAGCCAGGCCATCGTGGACGCCATCATCAGCATGGGCCACGCCCTCTCCTTGACCGTCACGGCGGAGGGCATCGAGACTGCCGAGCAGCTTGGCAAACTGACCGAGCTGACGTGCGATCAAGCACAAGGCTTCTATCTGGCCCGCCCCATGTCCCCCCTGCGTTTCAGAGAGCTTGTCGAGCAAGCGCAGCAAAGCTGACAACGGATCGACACGCCACCGCTCGCATGCCATGGCAAAAGAGCGTTTTGCGGCAGGGCCGCCACGTCGGTTAACCTGCCCAGTGAATCGATGGCGAAACGGATCACGATCCCTTTGCCAGCGTTTAACGCTCTGCCCGCCCAAATGAGGGTAAGATGGCGACACGCACTCCATTGATGTGACAAGCCGTGCCACCCCGAAGGGGCATCGGTCTTGTCACTATCGCCCTGCTGCAAAAGGAGCGTGGCAAGCCATGGCTCGCAATCGCACACTGCTCAATAGCGTCTTATTACTGTTCCCTCGGCTGGCCGCCTTTGCCTGGCGGGTGCTGCGCCACTTCCTGAAACATCGCGGCATCCTGCTGGCCGGCGGGGTGGGCTACAATATTCTGCTCTCCATTGTGCCGCTATTTGCCCTGCTCGCAGTGCTGACCACCCGTGTGGTCGACGAGCAGCACCTGCTGAACGTGCTGGCGGTACAGGCCCGCCACCTCGCCCCGGCCCACGCCGATGTGGTGATGGACGCGGTCCGAGGGCTACTGGACACTCGCGACGTGATCGGGATTCTCAGTCTGCCGATCCTGCTGCTGCTGAGCTCCTTCGCCTTTCGTATGCTGGAAGACGCCCTTTCGTTCATCTTCAATGCTCCGGACTGCCCCAAGCGCAGTACCTGGGTGTCGCTGGTATTGCCCTACGCGTTCATGCTGGTACTCGGCGCTGGCCTTATGGCACTAACGCTGGTTGTGACGTTGGCAAGCTCCCTTAACGAACTGGCGATGGTGCTCTTTGCGCAGGAGCTACCGTTAGCGAGTCTTTCAGGGTCGGTACTGAATCTGTTCAGTTTTATCGGCGTGTTCCTGCTGTTCAGCGCGATTTACAAGATATTGCCCATGGTTAGAATCGCCCTGCACCGGGCCATCATCGGCGGGTTCTTCGCCGCCTTGCTATGGGAAGGCGTGCGGCTGCTGCTGGTCTACTATTTCACCCACCTCTCCTTCGTCAACGCCATCTACGGCTCACTCGCGACGCTGGTGATCGTACTGCTCAGCCTGGAAATCGGCGCTATCATTTTATTACTGGGCGCCCAAGTGATCGCGGAGCTGGAGCGTAATTCGCGCCTTGGGCTGAGCTGGTATGTGGATCCTGATCGTCAGGCTATTAGTCGGGTTGATTGAAGGAAGCGCAACAAAAAAGCCCACGACAGAGTCGTGGGCTTTCTCATATTCTGGCGCGCCCGGCAGGATTTGAACCTGCGACTCTCGGCTTCGGAGGCTAATCCTAAGAATGGTAGATGAGTTTACCCACCAAGGCCACCTATCGAAAAATATCAATTTATTACAATAAAAACAACAGCTTATTAAAAAATAAAGGCTCGTAACTCTTTCCGCTTTATCCCGATTTACACCGACCGCTTTCCATAGTCATCATTAAAGCGGACACATAGCGTGATTTTAAAATGTCCGATTTTCGGACGGTTTTGACCTTTGGCGGCAGCGCCTTACCTTTACTTCTTAACTGACCATGATAATTGAATCACCCCAGGTTTCGTAGACACCTCCAGGCCTTATACTAAAGGTATCTAGTAGGATATATGAGCCGTCCCCGTTACACTGAAGAATTCAAAATCGAAGCCGTTAAACAGGTGGTAGAGCTTGGCCATCGAGTTGCCGAGGGCGCTGAGCGTTTGGGCGTGTCAGGCCACAGCTTGTACCACTGGATCAAGCGCTACGATAAGCCGGTAGAACAACGGCAAGAAGACGATGATCTCCAAGCTGAAAACCGTCGTTTATAGGCTGAATTAAAAAGCGTATCAGAAGAGCGAGATATATTAAAAAAGGCCACCGCGTACTTCGCCAGAGAGTCCGACTGAGGTACGCGTTTATTCAAAAGCATGCGAGCCAATATCCGATACGGTGCTTGTGCCGAATGATGGCCGTGCATCCTAGTGGCTACTATGCATGGTGTAAAAAAGCACTGTCTAATCGAGACCGGGATGATCAGCGTCTATTGGGACTGATCAAGCATGCGTGGCTTGAAAGTGGCGGTGTATATGGCTATCGCAAGGTCTATCAGGATTTGCGTGAGGCTGGCGAAGCCTGCGGTAAGCACCGAGTGGCCCGCCTGATGCGTAGGGAAGGTTTACGCTCTCAGACGGGCTATTGACGACGCATTGGCTGCTATGGCGGCGGAAAACCGGCTGTTGTATCACCCAACCATTTAGACCGTCAGTTTGAAGTAACAGCGCCCAATGTTGCTTGGGTGACGGATATTACGTACATCCGAACGTACGAAGGCTGGCTTTACTTAGCGGTGGTGATCGACCTGTTTTCTCGCCAAGTGGTTGGCTGGTCGATGAAGTCACGTATGACCACGGAGTTAGTGCTGGATGCTTTGTTATCGGCAGTCTGGCGACGCAAGCCACAAGGAACTGTGATGGTGCATTCAGATAGTAAGACTACAAGGTGCCAGGTGTTTCTGGGTTGATCCGGCACTTATAGTAATCGACCTATTCTGAAGACCTGGTGCCGTGAGGGCTCCTGGGTCTCCTTGATCTGCCCCGCTAAAAACGGACACTCGGTTAAGCACTGCTTTTAAGCTCGTAGTCCATGGGACTGACGTACCCCAAAGCACTGTGCCGTCGCCGGCGGTTGTAATCAACTTCAATGTATTCGAACACGTGTTGACGAAGCCGCTCCCGGTTCATCATCGGCTCGTAGTGGATGGCTTCCACTTTCATGGAATGGAAGAAGCTTTCCACGCAGGCATTGTCCCAGCAGTTGCCTTTACGGCTCATGCTTTGACGCAACTGATGCGTTCGCAGTCGATCCCGGTAGGCGCGGGAACAGTACTGGCTTCCCTGGTCACTGTGGCAGATCACCCCGGTGGGAAATTGCGTCGCCACAGCGCCATTTCCAACGCATCGCAGACCAGGTCTGCGGTCATCCTGGTATTCATGGACCAGCCGACGACAGAGCGCGAATACAGGTCAATGATGACGGCTAGATACAGCCAGCCTTCAGAGCTCATCAGGTACGTGATGGCACCGGCCCACTTCTGGTTCGGGGCGGCCGCCTCAAAGTCCTGCTCCAACGAGTTGGGTGCCACAGGCAAGCTGTGGTCGCTGTCTGTGGTGACGACGAATTTGCGGGCGGCTTTTGGTACTAACGACTGGCGCCGCATACTGGCACCTATCGTTTTAACATCATAGGGGTGGCCATCGGTCGCCAGTGTGGCCTGGATGCGTCGAGCCCCATCACGCTGTCTGCTCTGGCCGAATGCCTCTTTCACGCGACGATCCAGCCTTTCCCTGGTTTGCTCCAGCTGGCCGGGCTGAAACCGGGTCTTCTGCCATGTGTAATACCCACTTCGCGAGACACCGAGAACAGACGCCATCCGAACCACGGAAAACCTGTGACGGTGCTCCAGCATGAACCTGTAACGCTTCACTTTTGGTTTTTGGCGAAGTAGGTCGCCGCCTTTTTTAATATGGCCAGCTCCTCTTCTCGCTCGGCCATTTGGCGCTTCAGCCGGGCGTTCTCGGCAGCCAGTTCAGACTCGCGCTCGGAGACGTTGGCCTTCTTTTTCGCTGCCGAATGCCAACCATAAATTTGCGATTCATGGATACCCGGCTCTCGGGCGGCGCTGGCAACGCTGGTTCTTTCTGCGAGTTTCAGCGCTTCGGCCTTGAACTCATCAGAATAGCGGTTGCGCGTTTGTTTGCTCATCGTGGATCACCTCATAAGCGGATTGTACTCGCTTAACGCGGTGTCCAAAATCAGTGGGGCGGATCACCTGACCCACATTCCGATCGACCCGGCTAGTGTGTCTTTCCTTGGACCTGTCGGAGATCCGGGAACTCTGGCGGCGAGGTTTCGCCTCGTCGAAGCATGTGACTCAAGAAGGGCCTGACAGCCTGTCTCATTACTGTCGTGTCCAGGCTATCGAACTCGGTGAAGCCATCCTGAATCAATAGCTTGGAGATCCACCATGAGTCAGCAACCCAGTGATCGCTCCGTCATTATCGGCGGTGTTGATTACCCAAAAAGAGCTGCATGTGGCCGCCGTCGTGGATGCCCATAACCGTGTGCTTGGCACCGCCAGCTTTCCTACCACCCGGCATGGCTACAAGACTATGCTGACCTGGATGCGATCCTTCGGCGAGCTCAGCCGGGTGGGAATCGAATGCACCGGCACCTACGGAGCTGGCCTGCTGCGCTACTTACAGCGCGCAGGCATCACTATCTTGGAAGTCACGACACCCGATAAGACCGTACGGCGCAAGCGCGGCAAGGATGACGCAATCGATGCAGAGAATGCCGCTCATGCGGCCTATGCGGGTATTCGCACTGTCACCCCGAAGACACGTGACGAGATGATCGAGTCCTTGTGTGTCCTGAAGGTTTGCCGAAAAACTGCGGTCGCGGCTCGCCGTGTGGCCCTCCAGATGATCCAGACTCAAGTGGTCTCGGCGCCAGAGGAACTGCGCGATCTGTTGAGGAACATGACGCGAGTGCAGTTGCTTCGGACACTTGCGGCATGGCGACCCGATTTGAACGGGTACCGGGATGTCACGATGGCTTACCGCATCGCCCTGAAATCCCTCGCGCACCGCTACCTGGAACTGCACGACGAGATTGCCGATTTGGACGTCATGATCAAGGCTATCGCCGATGAGGTGGCACCAAAGTTGGTGTCGCGAACGGCAGTAGGCTACGAGACGGCCGCACAGCTACTGATCACGGCAGGTGACAATCCGGACCGCCTTGGCTCAGAAGCCAGCTTTGCGGCGCTATGTGGCGTTAGTCCTATTCCTGCCTCGTCAGGTAAGACGCAGCGGCACCGGCTCAACCGGGGTGGCGATCGCGCCGCCAATAGTGCGCTGCATATCATCGCTATCGGGCGGCTACGTCTAGATGCCGATACTCAGGGATACATTGCCCGGCGGGTGGGAGAGGGCCACTCCAAGCTGGAAGCCATCCGATGCCTGAAACGCTATATTGCCCGGGAGCTCTATTATGTGCTGCGCAGCCGTCATCGGGAGATCAATCAGACGCAAATCGCCACTTGACACTTAGAAGGGCGTCTAAGGAAGCCAATTCAGCAGCGGAGATTGGCAAAGCTTTTTGAAAGCTAGGTTCTGTCTGAAAAGTCGGCTCTCATGAATCGCTCAATGCAGGCCAGCGTCACCATGGCTTTAAAGCTACTGGCCAGCTTATCGTAACGGGTATTGAGCCGACGTTTTTCCTTTAGCCAGCCAAACAGGCGTTCCACCACGTTACGCTGGCGATATTTTGGCCGGTCAAACTGATACGGAAGACCCGGTTTCGGGCGTCGATGCATACGGCGCTGCGGGATGATCGGACGCATGCCGTAACGCGTGCAATAATGCCGTAATGCATCACTGTCGTACCCCTTGTCTGCCACGATGTAACGACTGCGTTTACGAGGTCGACCAGAACGCCCCGGCAGTCGGACCTTTTCCAGCAGGTCTGTCAGATAAGTCGAATCAGCGCGCAGGCCTGCCGACAGAGAAAAGGCGAGTGGAAAACCATGGCGATCGCACACCATGTGTATCTTCGTGGTCAGTCCGCCGCGACTACGGCCGAGCGCATGATCTCCGGGTTCTACGGATCCCCCTTTTTGCCGGCACCGCTGGCCGACCGGGTGGCTCTGATGGAGGTTGAATCGGCCATCCATGTGTCCAGATCCATGTTGCCGTCTTCACGTAGACGAAGGTGGAGACGGGTCAGTATCTGATCAAACGTGCCGTCATCACGCCATTGTCGAAAACGCTGATAGACGGTCTTCCAGGGGCCATAACGTTCGGGCAGATCGCGCTACTGTGCCCCCGAACAGAGAATCCAGAGAATACCGTTGAGCATCTGGCGATCGTTACGACGTGGGCGTCCCATGGTCTGCGGCGGAGAAACGATGTCCTCAATCATCTGCCAACGCTGGTCAGAAAGCTCGTAACGGCCTGTCATATCGCCTCCTGTTCAATGAACAGGAATAGCGTAACATTTATGACTTTTCAGACAGAACCTAATCACTTTGGTGGGCAGCATGAGTCGGCGTGTTAACAGTCATGATAACGCCGTTGCTGAGAGCTTCTTTCAACTCCTCAAGCGAGAGCGGATCAAGTGACAGATTTATTCGACACGGGAATTGGCTAGACGCGACGTGTTCAATTATATCGAAATGTTTTACAACCCAAAGCGCCGACACGGCACAAGCGATAACTTGTCACCGGTTGAGTATGAAAGGCGTTACTTTAAGAGCTTAACGGGGATCTAAAATATCCGGGACGATTCGCTTTTTGCAAACGCCTGTTAAGTAGTAAGGCCACCATTTAGATTTCGTGATATAACATTACCATTCGACTCTTGGCATACTTATAACGTTCGATGCTTCGAAAAACCACTATTTGTTTTAACAAAATAGTAAAATTACGGGTGCCTTAAGCTGCATTCCTAAGGGATCGTTAATTCACCGAGTTCGGGAACTGATACTGCCGAACTGAGCCGGCAGTATAAATGAACAGAGCAGAGAAATATTAAATTAACCCACTGGCTGGGTCTGCAGGAAGGAGGGCCGTTGTGAAAAGCTCTTGAACCAGCTTGCCAGGGTAGGTCGCTCATCGCGCCAATAGTAGTCGGGAAATCGGAAGTCCAGATAGGCCAGAGCACAGCCGATAGCAATGGTGCCAGCATCAACTGAAGTGAGCTGGCTTGACTCCGCCTCCATAACATCTAAGGAACTGGCAACCTTGTCCATCTGTCCCTGCAGCCACTCCGGCCAAATTTTCTCCTCAGGGCGCATTACTGTCTCATAACGTGCTAGCAGCGCCGCATCCAGTAAGCCATCTGCCAAAGCTTCACGACGAGGTACATCCCAATCTCCGTCTGGATACATACGGCTCCCGTCGTGCTGAGCGTCTAACCAACGGCAGATTACCCGACTGTCATATAGTGCTGAGCCATCTGGCAAGATAGCGGTGGGTACCTTCCCAGTAGGATTGTGCGCCACGATATTTGAGTCACGGTTAATTGGACTGGCAGCGCTGTCTAGCTTCTCTAACGATTGCCCCGTCTCGTGAGCAACCATCATAACCTTTCTAACGTAGGGAGAGGCTGGTGAAAAGAATACTTTCATCATGGGTTAAACCTCCTTGCTCTTAGGATAACTTGTCGGAATTCGACCGTCTTGAATGCACTTCGCCAAGTATTCACCAGCGAAGTTAATATGTTCTCGAAGAAGGAAGTCGGCACGAGAGATATCCCGCTTGCTAATGGCATCTACCAAACGGTGGTGGTCGTCATGAGTCCGCACCATAATCGCGTAATCCTTCCAGACGATCATGCGGTTCGATGCGAAGGGGATTAACTGCGTTTGTCGCACCAACTCCTCCACCCAGCGGTTCTGAGCTTCTGCGATTATCCGGTTGTGAAAATTGACGTTCATGGAACGATAGTTGTCCAGATCCTCGGGGTCCAGCCAGCCCTTGCTAAGCGCTTTGTCACCAATGTCCAGCAGTGCGTCCAGCTCATTGAGCGTCGCATCAGGCAGTCCCTGACGCGCTACCGTAGATACCGCCAACCCCTCAAGAACAGCCCGTGCCGCATAGCCATCCACTACATCCTTGCGACTGAACTCACGCACGGTATAGCCGCTATTGGACTTGTACTGAAGGAGTCCTTCTTTGGCTAAATTGGCCAAGGCCGTTCGTAGCGGGGTGCGAGAAACGCCCAACGCTTGCGATAGACGCTGCTGTTGGAGCTTCACTCCAGGATGAATCTGGCCTGACATGATGTGCTCCCGTAGGCTCGTCGTCACTTCCTCAGTGCTGGTAGTAGACACCGCGAATCCTCTTATAAAACTTGCTAAGCATAATTGCACAGACCAACCTGAATCGCAATATTGCATCCAATTTGTAAATTTAAAGCTTTATAATCTTGACTTGACGTCTTATATATACAAAATTGGATGCAAAACAATCCATCAATAATAAGGAAAGACTATGAGCAAACGCGTATTAATAACCGGTGGGGCTCGCGGCATTGGGCGTTCGATCGCCATACGTTTGGCTCAGGAAGGCTGGACTGTGATCGTCGCTGATTTGGATATCACTGGTGCAAGGGAAACAGCAGCACTATTGGAGGGTGAGCAGCACCAAGGGCTAGGAGCCGACATCGCTGACGAACAGCAGATTCGCGACCTGTTTGATGCCGCTGAGCAAAATGCCCCGCTAAATGCCGTAGTCTGTAACGCTGGCCTACTGATCCTGCGTGAGGATGGCACCCGCTCACCAATTACCGAGATGCCCCTAAACGAGTTCCAAAAGACCAGCGAAGTCAATCTGGCCGGCACGTTTCTAACCGTTCGCGAGTTCTTGCGCCGCCGCGAGCAGGAGGGAGTCAGCAATGGTCGTATCGTGACCTTTTCTTCTTCCGCAGCCCAATTAGGCGGCTATCGAAGCTCCGCTGCCTATATCGCCGCCAAAGCCGGCGTGCTGGGGCTAACCAAGGCGGTCGCCCGGGAAGCCGCCCCGTTGGGAATCACAGTCAATGCAGTGGCGCCTGGCTCCATCGATGCACCAATGCTGCGAATGTCCATGAAAGATGGCGACGAACAACAGGCAGCCAGTGCCATTCCCTTGGGACGTTTGGGAACCCCTGAAGACGTAGCCAGTTCAGTGGCTTTTTTGGTATCTCCGGAATCTGGCTATATCACCGGTGCGGTCATCGATATCAACGGTGGAGTCAGGATGCAATGACTAGGCGCGACCTCTACTTCCATGATCAACTCGAAAGGCCTTTCCAGTGGGCATCGAAAATTCTGATTGCCATCGCTGTGATCAACCTAGCAGCAATGATGCTTCACGTCTGCGCTGACGTGATCATGAAGTACTTCTTCAATAGCCCAGTACCCGGCACTGCCGAGACTGTTGCCTACTACTACATAGTCGCAGCCGTCTTCTTACCCTTGCCATTGGTCGAATTAGGTAACAAATCCATCGCGGTAGACCTTTTTTGGAATCGATTCCAAGCCTGGTTGCAACGCAGCACAGCCTTTATCGCCTATGGTGCCCAAGCCGTCTTCTTCATCATCTTAGCCCTGCAGACTGGCGAGGATGCCATGAAGTCGCTAACCCGTAATGAGTTGGTCGAAGGCATCATACCCGTAGTGATTTGGCCAGGCCGCTTCTTCCTGCCCGCTGCCTTTTGGTTGGCAACGCTGGTTTCCGCCCTAAGGATGGGCCAAGTGGCACTATCTCCTCATTGGCGGGAATTGATTACTAATTCTGCTGACAAGGAGACCGAATAAATGGATCGGCTGGATATTGGTATCGTTGGTGTCCTATCGGCGTTGTTGTTAATCGGCGTTCGAGTGCCTGTAGGCGTTGTCCTGGGGCTTGTCTCATTCGTTGGAATCGCCGCAATCCTCAACCTTGGTGCCGCATGGGGCATATTGACTGCTATCCCCTATAGCTTCATCACCAATTGGAGTCTTTCGGCAGTGCCCATGTTCTTATTGATGGGCTATATTGCCAGCCAAGCAGGGCTGACGCGCGGACTATTCTCTGCTATTCGCATGTTCCTAGGTCACATACCCGGCGGTTTGGCCTCCGCGACTGTTGTTTCATCTGCGCTGTTCGCATCCGCTTCGGGTTCCTCCACCGCCACCTCGGCCGCCTTCAGTCGCATCGCGGTTCCAGAAATGTTGCGCGCTGGTTACAAGGGTTCCCTTGCCACTGGCACAGTGGCCGCCTCTGGCACCTTAGGCTCGCTAATTCCCCCCTCTATATTGCTAATCTTATTCGGGGTCTTTACGGAAACTTCGATTAGCGCACTATTCGTGGCGGGATTGATTCCTGGAATAGTCTCGGCAGCTATCTATATCGGCATGATTACTCTTCGGTGCTACCTCAAGCCGTCGTTAGCTCCCACCAGCGAAGTCCGGCATAGCCGTGAGGAGAAGCTAACGGCACTGAAGGATACATGGCCGCTACCGGTGCTGATCTTGGGCGTGTTGGGAGGTATATTTCTGGGTATTTTCTCGCCCACAGAGGCAGGTGCCATTGGGGCAGGCTTAGCGCTGATGCTCGCACTGTTTAGACGTAGCCTGAACCTCCGAACCCTGGTACGCGCCCTGGTGGAAACCGCCGAAGGCACCTGCACTATCTTCATCATCGCCATTGGCGCTTCCATGTTCTCGTCGTTCATGGGGCTTTCAAGCCTGCCCAACGCCATGAGCCAAGGGATCATTCCGTGGGTTGATAACGTCTACGTGTTATTCATCCTGATAGCCTTAATCTTCATTGTGCTGGGTATGTTTGTCGACAGCATATCTTTGTTACTGCTGACATTGCCAATCATTGATCCCATCTTGCGCTCGCTGGGAGTTGACTTTGTTTGGTTTGGCATCATCGCCATCAAGATGCTGGAGATCGGCATGATCACCCCGCCGGTCGGGCTCAATGTCTATGTTATGAAAAGCTCGCTTGGCGACCGCGTATCGCTGGGTGAGATGTTCAAGGGGGCTTCTTGGTTCATCCTAATGGATCTGTTAACCCTCGCACTCCTGATGGCTCTACCGATCATCACCTTGTTCCTCCCACGGCTCATGCTCTGAGCCCCCCACTACCCCTGACCTGAAGTCAAAGGAGTTGGAAGTGAATACAATATACAAAGCACTCACCGTCAGCGCCATGCTCACCGCCCCCACGCTGGCTAGCGCCCAGTACATTGCCAACGTTGGTTGGGCACCGACCCACATTATTACTAAAAATGCATATGTGGATATGGCCGAAAGCTTGGAAAAGGCCTCCAATAGCGAACTGACTTTGGAGGTATATTCTGGAGGTAGTCTGATTGATGTTCGTAGCACGCTTCAAGGCGTAGCTAACGGCATCGCTCAAATCGGTTTTGTCACCGGTGCCTACTTGCCCTCAGACTTACCGCTAAACAACGTTATCGCAGATATGGCGTTTGTAGCGGATGACTCCACCGCCGCCGCTTTTGCTTTCACCGAGGTTAATTTCACACAGCCGAAGCTGCGCGACGAATGGGAGAATAATGGCGTCCTATTTGGCGGTGGCTACTCTACTCCAATCTATAAGTTTATTTGCAACACTCCAGTGGAAACACCCGAGGATCTGAAGGGCCTTAAGATCCGCACAGCGGGTGCCTCTCACATACGTTGGGTGGAGCATATGGGCGGTGTACCCGTCTCAGTGCCCTTTTCTGAAGTTTATACCGGCATTCAACGTGGTTCGTTAGATTGCGCCATGGCCGACACTACGGCATTGGTTTCAGGCTTCCGTATCGCAGAGGTGGCCAAGTATGTCACTGACCTACCTATGGGAACACACACCTCTGGTGCCGCCTGGGTTATGAATCCTGAATTCTGGGGCGACCTTTCTGCTGAGCATAAAGAGGTATTATTCGACGAATTCGCGCTGGCCATCGCTCGCATGCAGATTGACTACGAGCAAGAGGCTGAGCGTAATCTGGAAATCGGTATCGCCGAGCACAATGTCAACGTCGTTGAGCCATCCGACGCCCTCCAAGAGAATCTCGCAGCGTTCAACGAAGAATACATTAATACCTTGCCCGAGGAGTCAATGGAGCGTCGTAACGTTGATGATCCCAGCGATATCATCGATGCCTACCTGGCTGCTGAGGCACGCTGGAAGGAGCGCCTGAGCGAAGTAGACCGTAACGACCCTGAAGCCCTGGCAGCCATGCTGAAAGAAGCTGTCTATCACCAGTTGGACCTAGCCACCTACGGCGACTGAGCCTCTACCGCCGGGGCATCAGCTCCGGCTTATCCATTAGGGAGATCTTCATGGCACAACAGAAACACAAGGCACTGGTCACCGGTGCCGCCGGTGGCATGGGAAAGGCCATCGCCCAGCGCCTCATCGATGACGGTTTCGACGTTATGATTACCGATATTAATCCCGACGCACTTGAAGCGACCGCAGCCGAATTGGGTGGGGCCGTCGAAACCATGTCCTGCGACCTCGGTGATCCGACGCAGCGTGAACAATTGATTAAGCGTTCAGGACCACTGTTTGCACTTATAAATAATGCTGGCATCTTTTCTACCCGCGATGCCAATGAGTTAGACAGCTCAGACTTTCTAAAAATGTACGAAATCAATACCGTAGCTGCCTTTGAGCTGGCAAAAATGGCTGCCGCCCAGATGCGCATTCAGGGTGGTGGTCGGATAGTTAACATTAGTTCTCGGTCCTTCCTCGGTGCAGTCAAAGTGGCTCACTACGCTGCCTCTAAAGGAGCCATGAGTACGCTGACTAAGTGTCTTGCTTTGGAGTGGGCCGCCGACAACATCTTGGTCAACGCTGTGGCTCCTGGGGTCATTGAGACCCCGATTCTTAATAGTTGGGACAAGGAAGAGCGCGCACGCCTGAATACATACCAACCGCTGGGACGGATCGGCCAGCCTTGTGACATAGCCAATGTTGTGTCGATGCTGTCTTCGCCACGTACGGACTACATTACTGGCCAAATAATCGTAGTAGACGGTGGACGATCGGTAGGAGGTGGCAATGTCTGACAGATTAGAAGGCGTAGCAGTGGTGACTGGTGCTGCTTCGGGCATTGGCCGAGCCACTGCCCTGCTACTGGCAGAGCGTGGAGCTCGTGTCATAGCAACTGACATCAACCAACATGCCTTGGAAGCACTTGCCAATGAGAGTGGCGACCGCTTGGCGGCGACTGTTGTTTGTGACATCGCTGACCCAAAAGCGCCTCAGCAGATTGCCGACGTTGTCGACACATTGGGTGAGCCATGGCGCATCTTAATCAACAATGCCGGTATTGCTTCAGCGCCACCTTTGGTTGATACCACTGATGACGACTTTGAACGCTTTGTAAGTGTCAATATGGCGTCAGTGTTTCGGCTCAGCCGCACGGCTCTCCCTATTATGGCTAAACAAGGCGGTGGCTCCATAGTCAACCTTGCCTCTGTTTTTGGTTTGACCGGCGTCGCAGGCACATCCATCTATTCTATGACCAAAGGAGCAGTGGCCGCGCTGACAACTCAGCTAGCCTGTGAGTGGGGGCGCGATAACATCCGTGTCAATGCCATCGCGCCCGGTTTGATCGACACCCCCCTGACTGCATCTCGTATTCGTGAAGGTGCGTGGGTCCAACGTCGCATGTTGGAAGAAACACCACTTGGCCGACCGGGCACGCCACAGGATGTGGCTGAGGCCATTGCTTTTCTGGTCTCGTCCCGATCAGCTTTTATCACAGGTGAGGTACTCAAAGTAGATGGTGGCTGGCAAAGCGGAAGACTAGGGGCCCAGCCAAAGGAGGACATATGAGTTTACCTGCTGAAGTTGATGTCATCATTGTAGGTTCAGGAGCAGCAGGAATGTGCGCTGCTATTGCGTTGAAAAAGGGTGGTCTACACCCTGTCATCCTCGAAAAGACCCCATACTTCGGTGGCTCTACGGCTGTCTCGGGAGGCGCGGTATGGATTCCAGGCAATCATCATGGCCGTGCCGCGGGCATTGAGGATAGCCAAGAGGCTATGATGGCTTATTTGGAGGCTGAGGTAGGAGACCGTCTTCGTCGGGACATGGTCGAGGCCTTCCTGGAACAAGGGCCTCGAGTAGTGCAATTTCTGGAAACAGAAACCGTCGTTAAATTTGCAGTTCGAACTGTGGGTCCTGATTACCACCCAGATCAGCCTGGAGCCGCTTTAGGCGGCCGGGTGATGGATCCACTGGATTTTGATGCACGCCAGCTTGGCACGGAGCTCAAGCGGTTGCGTCACCCTATTCCGGAATTCACCATTCTCAACGGTATGATGATTGGCCGTAGCGATCTTGCTAAGCTGCCAAAAGCGCTAAAAGAAGCCAGCGCCTTCGTGCATGCGGGCAAGGTAGTAACCCGTCACCTGCTTGATTTGGTACGCTACCATCGCGGCACTCGATCTGTGTTGGGCAATGCCTTGGCTGCACGGCTGGGGAAGACCGTCTACGATTTAGCAATACCCATCCTTTATGAAACTTCACTCGAGACGCTACGGCAAGATACAGATGGACGAGTGAGCGGTGCCGAGGTGCGGCATGAGGATGGCTTGCACACGATCTACGCCCGTCATGGGGTTGTGCTGGCTGGAGGTGGGTTCCCACAAGATGACAAGCGCCGTTTGGAGGTGATGCCCCATGCGCATGACCGCCACTGGTCGATGTCACCACAGGGCAACACTGGCGATAGTCTAAGAGCCGCCGAGCAGGTTGGCGCACGAGTCGATCATGACAATCAGCATCCTGCCTTCTGGTCACCGGTATCAAGAATTACCCGCACCGATGGGACCACGGTGGCCTTCCCCCATCTGTTCCTCGACCGTGCTAAGCCGGGATTGATTGCAATTAATGACAGCGGCAAGCGCTTCGTTAATGAGAGCAACTCCTACCACGATTTCGTAGCCGCCATGCTTGAATGTATAAAGGTAGGGCAACGGCGTTTCTGGTTAGTAGCTGATCATACCTTCATCCGTCGTTATGGTCTGGGCGTAGTTCGTCCTTACCCCGGTCGAATCACACCCTTCGTAAAAAGTGGATACCTGAAGCGAGGCGACAATATCGCAGAACTCGCAAGTCAGCTTGGCGTTCCGCCAGAAGCACTGAAGCTGACTCTAGAGCAGCATAATTTGGATGCATTAGAAGGCGTGGATAGCGGATTTGCCAAAGGGGGAAATGTTTACAATCGCTACCTGGGGGATCCCTCTAATAAGCCTAACCCTTGCCTGCGCCCCATCAGCATCGCACCTTTTTATGCGGTTGAGGTGCACCCAGGGGACATCGGCACATCAATGGGCTTGATCACTGACCCGAAGGCTCGAGTGCTAGATGCACAACGACAGTATATTCCCGGGCTGTGGGCAGCTGGCAATGACATGAATTCCATCATGGGCGGTAGTTACCCAGGCCCAGGTATCACTCTTGGCCCAGCACTAACTTTTGGTTGGATTGCCGCAAACGCTATCTTAGAAGACGCTGGTTTGCCGGTGCTTTCTGAGGAGTACTCCTCCCATAGCTTTAGTGCGGAAGCTTCTTCGGCATAAATTAGTTTTTTGAAGTTTCATGTGGTTTTCCCCTGAAGCCAGAATGATTTAAGTGTTATACCATCGTTTTTTTAATACCCAGGCCCTAAATTGGACAGACAATCGTCACACCTGGCTATGATGTTAACTTTCACTAGTCCCAGCGCCTCCACTAGGCGCTGAGGGATACTCCTGAGAGCATCGCTAGGCTCAGGTTGATTTGAAGGTTGGTTAAGGATCAGGCTTGCGCGATTTAAGGAAACTGATTCACCACCCTCAAAGGGTAGTTACTTACCGTGTTGGAGATTCCTCGAAACAGGACCTTGAAGCGGCACAACCGAAGCTGGCACTGACTTATAAATTATGAGCCAGTGTACGTGTTCAGCAAAATCAGGAATTTGTCTCAGGCTATTTAAAGATCACTTTGCCCGGCTCGCGAGTACAAGCAAAGTGACCTTCTCCTTGCAACCAAAAGAATTATGAACATAACAGTGAGTATCGTCTGCTTATGTTAGAGCAGTAATCCCCCCATTTATAACCGGAGCGATAAGTAGAGTTGGTTAGGCCGCCATGGCCACCTTCTGTTTCGGTGTTATCCCACCCAATGCCATGTTCGGTCGCTCGTGGTTGTACGTCCAGAGCCAGCGTGTGGCAAAATCCTGTACTTCAGCGATCGAGTCGAAAAGATAATGGCTCAACCAATCATAACGGACTGTTCGGTTGTAGCGTTCAATGTAGGCATTCTGCTGCGGCTTGCCAGGTTGAATGTGCATCAGCTCAATACCGTTCTGCTTCGCCCAACGGGTTAGTTTGCCACTGATGTATTCCGGGCCGTTGTCGCATCGAATGGCCCGGGGTTGGCCATGCCATTCGATCAACTGGTTTAAGAAGCGTATCACGCGCTCTGCTGGCAGTGGGAAGTCTGCATCGATGATCAGGCCTTCCCGGTTGTAATCATCGATCACGTTAAACAACCGGTACGTTCGGCCATCGGCCAACTGATCATGCATGAAGTCCATCGACCAGCAGTCGTTCAGAGAAGTGGGCACAACCAACGGCGCAGGCTTTTCACGCACCAATCGCTTTTTCGGCTTGATGCGTAAGTTCAGCTCCAATGCCCGGTAAATTCGGTAGATGCGCTTATGGTTCCAGCAAAAGCCTTTCACGTTGCGCAAATACAAGTAACACAGTCCAAAGCCCCAGTTACGCTGATTGTGGGTCAGGCGCACCAGCCAGTCAGCGATAACGGCGTTCTCATGGCTAAGCTTCGTCTGATAGCGGTAACAGGTTTCACTGATCCCGAAAACCTGACAAGCCAGCCGAATACTGCAGCAACCGGCCTCAACGACATTCCTTGCCATCTCGCGGCGTTGAGATGGCTTTACCACTTTCCCTCAAGGGCTTCCTGGCGCAAGTTTGCCTTCAACCGCTCTTCGGCATACATCTTCTTGAGGCGCTGGTTCTCGTCTTCCAACTCTTTGAGGCGCTTCATCATGGAGGTGTCCATAACACCGTACCTGGAACGCAATTTATAAAATGAGGCACTGCTCATACCATGCTCGCGACACAGTTCAGGGACAGGCACGCCAGACTCAGCCTGCTTCAAAATCGCCATGATCTGGCTGTCGGTAAAACGTGATTTGCGCATGTGAAATCTCCTGTTTTTCAGGTTACAAAATTCCACTTATCAAAGCGATTATTTTTCGGGGGGGTTACCGAGCCGCCCAGACCAAAGCCATGGATGCACGTTTCAATAGTCACATCTGTGGTATAATATGACATGACGGTATGAATTAACTGGAGAGGATTCTAAACAACACTGACAGGCTACTACTAACTATCAAACCATAACCCGTAGAAATCGCTGCATCATTAATTATCAATGAAAGAGAGATTGGCCAAAAATTCTTAGCTATTTCATAAATACATAATTAAACACGCGGTAGGCGACAGCTAGATGAGATGAGATGAGAATGAACACTCTCGCACCCACATGAATGCTTTCCTCCTTGTCGGGGCAGGGTTACACAGAGTTTTTCTAAAATGAGTGTAGTCATTAATTTATTTTAGAATGAATATCCTATCCCATACGGTCGACCTGTCTTTCCAGTTTACGCATCAAGTTAAATAGATCTCTATATTCGCTCGCACTCAATGGAGTCACGAGTTTGGCCTCCCAATCTTGTGCTTCAGGAATCAGCTTAGAGAGGGTCTCTCTTCCTTTTTCAGTAAGATGTAAATTATGCTGTCTTTGATCATGGGAAGATGGTGAACGTTGAATAAGCCCTCGATCCTCAAGTGCCTGTATAGCACGAGAAACCCTAGCCTTATCCATATTCGTATAGGCACATATTTTTTTCGCGGTGAGGTCATCGCAGTGACTTAGCCAAGCCAAAACGCGCCATTGCGCTACATTTATTTGGTAACGTGTAGCGTAAAAATCGGCCAGCGATTGACTGATGCTATCTGCTAATCGGCCGAGACGGTAAGGAAGGAACTGATCGAGATCCAGTTCCGCCCTAGGTATTGTTGAATTCTCGTCTGTTTCTTCAGCTTTAAAAGAACCCGCCTCATCCGTATTCATTCTTCACCTCTATCTAACACACACATCAATAAAGTAGTTGTGGTAAGAACAACGCAATACTTGGAAAAATGAGTACTAACAGCGCACGTATGGTACCCGCTACCCAGAAGGGCGTCACCCCTCGGAAGATGGTGGCAGTGCTCACGTCCGGTAATACCGCCCGAAGCACAAAAACGTTCATTCCTACCGGCGGCGTTATTAGGCTGATCTCAATGACAATCACTACCAGGATCCCGAACCACACCAGATCGTAACCAAGCCCCGCCACCACCGGGAAGAAGACTGGCACGGTGAGCAGCAACATCGACATGCTCTCGAAGACGCAACCCAGCAACACATAGATGGCCAGGATTACCAGGATCACAAGGAAGGGCGCCATATCCAAGCCATTGACAAACATCAGTAGCTCGCTTGGCAGCCCGGCACGGTTGATGAAGTTGGCAAAGATCAATGCAGTGAGCACCACGGCGAACAGCATGGCAGTGGTGCGCACAGTATCCATCAGCACGTTCATCAATACCCGTGGCGTCAGAGCGCGGCGCAGCAGCGCAATGACGAAGGCGCCCATGGCTCCGATGCCCGCAGCCTCAGTGGGGGTGAATACGCCGAGATAGATACCTCCGATCACCAGCACGAACAGTGCCAAAGTGCTGCCTACGCTTTTCAACGCGGCTATTCGCTCGCTCCAGGGCACTACCTCGCCAGCGGGTCCGGCATCAGGGTCACGCCACATTACCCACTTCACTGTCCCTAGGTAAAGAACGATACCCAGGATCCCGGGTATGAATCCGGCTGCGAAAAGTTCACGAATACTGGTCTCTGTGAGGATACCGTAGATTACCAGCATCACGCTGGGAGGAATCAGGATACCTAGCGTGCCACCAGCAGCGATTGACGCGGCAGCCAGCGAATCCTTATAGCCATATTTACGCATCTGCGGCATGGCTACGCGGCCCATGGTTGCGCAGGTGGCCAAACTTGAACCACAGATAGCACTGAATCCGCCACAGGCGACGATAGTGGCCATAGCTTGGCCCCCTTTACGATGGCCGAGAAAACCGTTTGATGCCCTAAACAAGGCATCCGACAAACCAGCATGGGAGACAAAGTTTCCCATTAGAATGAAAAGCGGAATTACTGACAGGCCATAATCCATGGCGGTATCCACTACGCGTCGCGCAGCCATGGATTCAGCAGCACTCCAGTTGCCAGTCAGGTAATAGAAGCCGCCGAAGCCGACAATGCCCATGGCGAAGGCCAAGGGTACCCGGAGAAACGCCAGTGCCAACAGGGCGGCGAACCCATACAGTGCTTCAATCATTTTCGCCTCCTGGGCCGTTATTGGGGCTGAGGGGACCGCCCCTTTCAAGCATCCCGATCCCTTCCAACAGGTAGCGTACTGCCCTCAGTAAAGTCAGCAGCGCTGCGATCGCCAGCATGGTAGCGATAAGGTAGATCAGGTAGCCAGTCTGGATGCGTAGAAACTCTGTCACGTCACCCCACTGAAAGGCCCGCTCGCCCAGCGCCCATACCCGGCTTGCCATAACCCACAGTGCTGCAGTGACGATGAGGTTGACTATCATCTGTCGAATCCAGATCAGGCGCGCAGGAAAGATAGCATCGAGAAGGTCGACACTGACGTGTTCCTCACGCCAGCACACCACGGGTAGCGACAAAAATACCACTGCCGCCAACATCAGTTGAGTCAGCTCAACAGCACCGATTATTGGAGAGTTAAAGAAGAAACGGCCTGCTACATCCGCCGTGGTCAGCAGCATCATGCCAAAAAGAGTGGCACCCGCCACCCCCTCTAGCCCCATCTGCATGACCCGGCCGACGCGCTGCCAACGGGTCGGCATGCTAGTCATGTTCGGCTCCTGATGTGTTACTGCTGCGCTATGCACAATTCGGAGCCTTCACCACGGGCGGCGATAGTGATGATGCCGTGATTAGACCTACCCAAGCTGGTGATATTGATGGTGGTCTGGGCCATCGCTAGTGTGGTGAGGCCAATCCCGGCAAATGTTGCAGCGCTATAAATCATGCGGATTGCATTGTTCATATTGTGTTCCTCGTCGTCACGGGTGGCGACATTACGCCAGTTTATTGTCGTGGGCTGCTTTTTCATCGCACCGAGCCGGAGTAAGACAGCCATACACCTCTATCACACGATCACAATGCCTTCATATACTTTCTATCGCAACTAGTTGGACAAAAAAGCGTATTATGCTTAAGTATTAAGAATCAAAAATATTATTGATATAACTGAATTTTTTAATAATCCGCAGTACCTCGGCAAGGAGATAATGAGATGAACCGGTAGACATATAGTTTCAACAACAACTATGATCAGTTGATGGAACTGTTCAAACCTCGCAACCCAATAATTGTCAAGCCTGACGAAACCGGAGGGACTATGCGCAAGAAACTTGCCTCTTTCGAAACTACTTCCCAAGGAGGAAGCCTTGAGCATCGCAGGCCCTGCGGCAGAATTCCGACCCATTAGCCAAACCAATTAGTACGAGACACGACAAGAAGCGATAACGCACGACAAACGCGATAATAAGAGGACACACCCATGATGACAGACACCTTCGAATACCAGAGCGGTTTTCGAAACCACTTCTCAACCGAGGCGCTACCCAACGCTCTCCCTGTAGGGCAGAACTCCCCGCAGCGTTGCCCTTACGGTCTCTACGCCGAGCAATACACCGGCTCGGCCTTCACCGCACCACGCCACCAAAACCTGCGCAGTTGGCTATACCGCATCCATCCCTCAGTGGCGCAGAGCAAGTATCATCCACTGGCTGATAAGCCGGACTTGGCCACCGCCCCGCTAGCCCGACCAGCTGCCGATCCTAACCAGATGCGCTGGGGCCCACTGCCCATTCCCACCGAACCCACCGATTTCGTCGATGGCCTGCTTACTATTGCCGTCAATGGTGACGCTGGCGCCCAAACTGGCTGTGGCGTGCACGTTTACGCTTTTAACCAAAACATGACCGAACGCTTCTTCTACAATGCCGACGGCGAGCTGCTGATCGTGCCACAGCTCGGTGCCCTACATCTGCGCACCGAGTTGGGCGAACTTCAGGTCAAGGGCGGCGAGATCGCAGTGATCCCCCGTGGCATCAAGTTCCAGGTACGCCTGTGCGATGGCTCTGATGCCGCCCGTGGCTATATCTGCGAGAATTATGGTAGTCCTATGGAACTGCCTGACCTAGGCCCCATTGGCGCCAACGGCCTAGCCAATCCGCGCGACTTCCAGAGCCCAGTGGCCGCTTACGAGGACGTCGATGGAGATATCGAGCTGGTGGCTAAATTCTCCGGGCGCTTCTGGGCCACGAAGCTAGACCACTCGCCGTTGGACGTGGTGGCATGGCACGGCAACTACGCGCCCTATAAGTATGACCTGGCTAACTTCAACACTATCAACACAGTGAGCTTCGACCACCCCGACCCGTCGATCTTCACCGTGCTGACCTCGGCTTCAGACACTCCCGGGATGGCCAACCTCGATTTCGTGATCTTTCCACCGCGCTGGATGGTGGCCGAAAACACCTTCCGTCCGCCTTACTTCCATCGCAACCTGATGAGCGAATTCATGGGACTGATTCACGGTGAGTACGACGCCAAGGCGGAGGGCTTCCTGCCCGGTGGCGCAAGTTTGCACAACTCCATGTCCCCCCACGGCCCCGACGCCGATACCTTCGAGAAAGCCTCCAACGCCGAGCTCACGCCACAGCATCTGGACGCGACATTGGCCTTCATGTTCGAGAGCCGCTATGTCTACCATCCCACTGACGCCGCGCTGAACGCCGATATCCGTCAACGCGATTACGTGGACGTTTGGTCAACCCTGCGCTCAAACTTCGACCCCAACAAGCCCTGACGGGCCCTGATAACGATACCTTTCCCCTGAAAATGAGGACCGAGACAAGATGAAACTCGCTACCCTGAAGAACGGCCGCGACGGTGAATTACTCGTTGTCTCCCGCGACCTTGAGAGCGCCGTGAGCGCCTCCGACATCGCCGCCACGCTGCAGCAAGCAATCGAAAACTGGGAAGCCGTGAGCCCCAAGTTGGAGAAACGCTACTCGGCGCTAAACGACGGCCAGGCCGACGACGCTTTTGCTCTTGATCAGAGCAAGCTGCACTCGCCGCTGCCTCGCAGCTATCAGTGGGCTGACGGCTCAGCCTACCTCAACCACGTCCAACTGGTGCGCCAGGCACGCGGTGCTGAGATGCCAGACACCTTCTGGACCGATCCTCTGATGTACCAGGGAGGGGGGGATCGTTTTCTGGCGCCAACCGAGGACATCGAAGCAGTCAGTGAGGAGCACGGCATCGATTTTGAGGGTGAGATCGCGGTGATTACCGATGACGTCCCTATGGCGGTCACTCCCGAGCAGGCTGTCGGCCATATCAAGCTGGTGATGCTGGTCAACGACGTCAGCCTTCGCGGACTGATTCCCGGCGAGCTGGCCAAAGGCTTCGGCTTCTTTCAAGCCAAGCCAGCCTCAAGCTTTTCGCCAATCTGCGTGACCCCCGACGAACTGGGCAACGCCTGGCGGGACGGCAAGGTCCATCTGCCGCTGACCGTACACCTGAACGGTGAGAAGTTCGGTGAGACAGAGGCTGGTCCTGACATGATCTTCAGCTTCCCGCAGCTTGTCGCCCATGCGGCAAAAACCCGTCATCTAGGCGCCGGTGCTGTGGTCGGCTCGGGTACTGTCTCCAACCCCGATTCTGAGGGTGGGCCCGGAAAACCAATCAGAGAAGGCGGCGTGGGCTACAGCTGCCTGGCTGAGGTCCGCATGGTGGAGAAGATCCTGCACGACGAGATCAAGACCCCCTTCATGCGCTTTGGCGACCGGGTTCGCATCGAGATGTTTGACCAGGAGGGAAGGAGCATTTTCGGCGCCATCGATCAGCAGGTTGTGAAATACGAGTCCAAATAAGCCAGGGATGACGTGCATATGAAGCTATATGGCTATTTTCGCTCTTCGGCGGCCTATCGGGTGCGCATCGCTCTAAATCTTAAGGGTCTGGCCTATTCTCAGGCTCCGGTCAATTTAGTCAAGGGCGAACAGCGCTCAATTGCTAATCTCGCCCGCCATCCCCAAGGCCTGGTGCCGGTGCTTGAGACTGACGAAGGAGCACAGCTGACCCAGTCATTGGCGATCTGCGAATATCTCGAGGAACGACACCCCAATCCGGCGCTGTTACCAGCCAACGCCACTGAGCGTGCGCGAGTACGTGCGCTCGCTCAGGTGGTTACCTGCGAAATCCACCCACTCAACAACTTAAAGGTGCTCAAGCACCTGGTAGGTGAGCTGGGTGTGGATGACGGCGCCAAGCTGGCCTGGTATCGCCACTGGATCTCTGAAGGCTTTGACGCCCTGGAGGCCATGCTCAAAGCGGAGGCCGGCACCGGCAAGTTCTGCCACGGCGACACCCCGACCCTGGCCGATATCTGCCTGGTGCCACAGGTGTACAACGCTGAGCGCTTCGAGTGTGACCTTTCAGCCTACCCGACCATTCGCAGCATCGTTGAACGATGCAACGCCCTGGAGGCCTTCCAGAAGGCTGCGCCCGGTGAGCAACCGGACGCCAGCTAAGCTTCAATAAGCAAGCTAACAACATGCGGGCGTCACATGATGCTGATGGCGCCCGTCTTCCCTCAGACCTTGGTCGATGATTGACCCGCATTTCCTGTTTCCGGTCGGCTTCGGTATCGTCATGCTCAAGGAGCATGGCCGGAGCACTGTCACCCAATCCACAGTGTGCCGGTGAGGCCTCGTCGCTGCTCGGGTTTTTACAGATGACAATCGCGGCCTTGGGCGGCGCCCTGTTGGGCCATTTTCACGATGGCTCGTTGAGTACCCTGACCGCTGCCATCGCCCTGACCGAGTTCCTTAGTAGCATATCTTGGACTGATGCACCCGCGAGCCAGACAGTCGCCACTTGTCAGACCCGTTCGTAACCATGCAAAGTATCCTCTCATCCCGCCGGAACACACTGTTGCAGCCCCTGGCAGGGTTCGCCAGCATGGCTTCACTGCGAAACACTAATGTCATGCTGCTAGCGTTATCGGTATCCTTTGGGTAATCGGCTTTGCCACCCTGTCCTGTTTTCTGGGACTCTGGCTTCGTCAAGTCCGAAAGGCTGCGTTGTCACTGTCAACAGGATCTTAGCGGGCATGAAAGAGGCGTCAGCACCCTGATCGAGCTGCCGGGTAACTTTCTGCTTAAGATGCTATACAACTGTATCGAGAGGTCGTGAAACAATTCAGCGTAAGTCGTAGGCGAGCCCTATCGTATTTCGAGGGCCATGCGGGGATGACACTCAATTAAGCGCTCTCATTAGGAAGTGGACGTAGGGGGTAGGCGTGTAGGCGTGTAGGCGTGTAGGCGTGTAGGCGTGTAGGCCACGGAATTTCTCACATCCGCTGACTTCTTCTTAATATTGGTCCGCACGGCTCAGCCTGCCTTGACAGAAATCAATATAGTTTCACTTGAAACAAATATCGCACGAAGCGAACGACAGCGAGCACGGCAGTGCCGTGCTCGCGTCAGACTTGTTGCGTAGAGCTATGTTGCGTTTAGGTGCTCTGATCAACCACGTCGTCGGCATTCAATCTCTCTTCATCTCCCACCGCCTCGAGCTGTTCGAGAAAGAAGGCGCGGGCCGCCTCGCCATCGACATCACGCTTGCTGGCTTCGGACTCCCACTGTCCCGGCAGGTC
The DNA here is from genome assembly GCF_968048975.1 of Vreelandella xerophytica. Next base: position 3,409,505 of record NZ_OZ309106.1, read on the forward strand.
CGCTGCCATCTGCTGGAAACGTTCCACTTCTTCGGCAGGTAGCTCAATAAAAGTGTTGCCCTGCTCCTTGGCAAACTCAATGCCGCGCTCGTCCACCACATCCATCATGTAGCCGAACAGGCGGGAAAGCCTCTCACCCGAGACCTCTTCTATAGCCGCACGATCCTCCTCGGAAAGCGAAGCCCAAGTGTCCGGATTAATCACCAGTGAAAAGCTGCCACGGTAGAAGCCGCCTGGCATCTGCACGGTGTATGGCAGCACCTCGGCCAGACGGAAGCTCTTTAGTCCTTCCAGCGTTAGCATGGCGCCATCGATGACCCCCTGAGTGGCGGCCTCGTAGGTGCTGGCCGGAGGAAGCGCTACGCCAGTGAGTTCGAGTGCATTGGATATGTTGGCCATGATCCCACCACCGATGCGTACACGCTTACCATTAAGATCGTTGAGGCTATCAATCGATTCGTCGAGAAAGAGCGCGCCAGGACCGTGCACACCGACACCAATCACCTCGACGCCACGATGCTCTCCAGCCTCAGCCAGGTACTCGTTATGGGCGCGCCAGTAGGCTACCGACGCATCTTCGGAGGAGAAGTCCTCGAAGGTGGGCAGCTCGGGCAGTTTGGTCAGCTCGAATCGACCCGGCATTAATCCGTGGAACAGCCAGGTAGCATCGGCCACCCCGTCAGCCACGAGTTCCATTTGGGCATCGGGCGGTCCGAGGTCGTGGATCACGTTGACAGTGACGCGGCCCTCGGTAGCTTCCTCCACCCACCTACCCCAGGTCGGCCAGACGATGGTGTTGACGCCGTGATTAGGCCCTGCCCAGGTACTAACCTGCAGCTCGGTTGCGGCAGTGGCGCTCTGCAAAGCCCCCAGGGTCATCAGGACGGAGAATGTCGTCAGTGTTGCCAGTTTTTTCATTGTTAGTTTCCTTTCGTTCACTTCAGGTTGGCGTACGCCTCGGGGCGTATTAATCAAGTCGATATTAGAGAGAGAGGACTAGGCGCTTGCCCTTGGCACGCGAGCAGCAGCTCATCATACGATCATTGGCCTCGCGCTCGGCACGACTGAGCACCAGGTCACGATGATCGATGTGACCCTCGGCCACAACTACTTCGCAAGTACCACACAGACCTTCACAGCAATCGCTAGGCACATCTACGCCGGCTGCCGTCAGTGCCTCGAGCAGGGTCTGGTCATTTCCGACCTGTACCGTCAGATCCGAGTCTGCAAGTACCGCTTCGAAGGCATGTTCATTCTTGGGATCGAGGATGCTGGAGCGGGCAGCGAAATGCTCAACATGCAATGTCCCCTCAGGCCAGCCCATCGCCAACATCTCAAGCGCTTCTAGCATGCGCTCCGGGCCGCAAGAATAGACCTGCTCACCCTCGGATAGATCGCTCAATGCATTCGGTAAATCGAGACGACTGCCTTCATTTCCAACATGGACAGTCAATGCTGCATCATGGTCACGCTCGACCCGTTCAAGAAAGGCCATGGTCCGCCGCTCGGCACCGCAATAATGGAGCGTATAAGGCTTGCCGAGAGCTTTGAGCCGATCAGCCATAGCAAGGATCGGCGTAATACCAATACCACCGGCAATCAGTGTATAGCGCGTTGCAGTCTCGTCCAGATGAAAATGGTTCTTTGGGCCAGCAATATGCAGCATGTCACCCGGTTTAATCGTGTCGTGGAAATGTACCGAGCCTCCGCGCCCCTCGGAGTCGCGCAGGATAGCGAAGGACAGGCGGCTATGATCACCACGTGTTCCGCACAGCGAGTAGTAACGGCGCCACTCGCCCGATACTAGCTCAATATGCGAGCCGGGGGACCAGTCAGGCAGTTCACGCCCATGAGGATCAGCCACATCTATAAGGATTACCGCATCGGTCTCGCTCTTCACCTCAGTGACAACAACTCTGCGCAGGATGTCATCCTTGATAGGCGCACCAATATGGAAATGCGTGGGACTCTTTAGCTCCGATTGGGAGAGTCGTTCAGGATTCTTTGCTGGCTCCCACTCAACCCACAGTGAAGTGGGTCCACGAAACGAGGTATTCGGCAAATACTCAAATGTCTGGCCCTCGACCAAGTGTATATGCGGTAGGCGGCGAGCAAATTCATCAAGGATGACACGCATCTCCATCCGGGCAATGTTCTTACCCATGCATTGATGAGCACCGTAGCCGAAAGTGAAATGCTCCGCTGCGTTATTGCGGTAGATATCGAATTCATCAGGGTTCTCAAAGTGGCTCGGATCCCGGTTAGCCGATGCCTGCACGATCAACAACTTGCCGCCCTTCGGTATCTTAATCCCCCCCACTACAGTGTCGCCAGTGGCAATACGACGCCAAGCCACAACCGAACCAGCGGCGCGCAGACACTCTTCGATCGCGCTTGGAATCAATGCAGGATTCTCGCAGATGTCGTTCCATGACTCACGGTTCGATAGCAAGGTACGAAAGGCATTGGTAGTAGCGAAAGCAGTAGTTTCATGCGCAGCTACCAGGATTGCCATCATCATCGAGCGCAAATAGCTCTCTGGCACGATGTCGGGATGCACTTTGTGCATGCGGATTGAGTCATACATCCAACCCTCGCCGGTGGGATCGCTCCACATGCGATCGAGAATATCCTGTGCCGTCTTCCAAAACTGGCCGACATCTTCAGCAATCTGCAGCTGCTGTTCCGGGGAGGGGCGCCCCCAGGTGTTAAGCGTGTGAGCGACCGAGAACTTGCGAAGCTCCTTGGCGTCTTCATTAGATACCCCAAGAAAGCGCAATGCGACGGTCATGGGAATTTCCCGAAACATCTCGGCTACCAGATCAGCACGCCCCTTGTTAATGAAGCGATCCATATAGTCGCGTGCCAATTCACGTACCCACACCTCGTGCTTCTCGAGATTCTCAGGCAGAAAAGCATCCATTAGCAAGCGGCGACGTTCCATGTGGTCCGGCTCATCCTCGTTGACCATAGTGCGGCGCATTGCGAAACCATAGCTCTCGAGGATTTTTGTTGCTTCGGGCGGTGCCGGTGTGAGCTTCTCCAACGCAATGGAGGGCGAAAAGGTGAGATTGTCACGAAAAACTGCCTTAACGTCTTCGTAGCGGCTCACGACCCAGTAACCAAGCTTGGGACTGTAGAACACCGGCTCCTGTTCGCGAGACCAGCGTAACGCCTCAGCGGGATCGAGCTGATAAGACGTACCGAAGGGGTCGAAGGCGGCCGCTTCGCTCGAGACCGGGCAGCCAGTAGGTGACTCCATCGCTACCTGATCCGGCTGATGAAAGGGGCACCCTCCTGCCATGGTCTCGTGTGGTTGAGAAGATTTCGTCATGATGGCTCCAAGGAACGGCCTGCTTGCCAGGGCTTTTATTTTTGTTACTTTTATCGCACAATTTAAAACTTTTAACGCACATAGCCAAAGTAGACGAAGTCACCTACGTCGTCAATACATGCCTGAAGCCATAGTGCACGGTGCCCGTTCGCCGTTCGCCAACCGTCAAAGTTCTTCGCCAACAAGGTGCATCTCTAATGTCTTCAACCCTGCAAACCCTGAATCGTGGCCTGCTCGCCTTGGAAATCGTCTCCGAGCATAGTCAAGGCATCACTATTGCCGGTCTCGCCGAGCAGCTGGGAGTGCATCGAGCTATCGCCTACCGCATCGTCGCCACTCTCGAGGCACACGCCCTGCTCATCCGTAGTGCTGAGGGTCCCGTGCGACTGGGCGCAGGCATTTCTCTGCTCGCTTCGCGTTTCGAGCCGCAGTTGCACGCCGTGGCGCAGCCGTTGTTGAAAACACTGGCCAAGGCCACCCGTGCCACCGCTTTTGTCTCCATCGCACAAGGAGAAGAGTGTGTGGTGACGCTGGTCGCCGAGCCCGACGAGGGAATGCTGCGGGTGGGTTATCGAGTCGGCAGCCGCCATCCACTGACACAAGGAGCAGCTGGCATCGCTATCCTAGGCGGGCGGGCCCCGCGGGATGATGACAGTCGTGAGGTACGCCAGGCCCGCGAAGAAGGCTACATCCTTACTAGGGGACAACTACAGCGTGGGGCTGTGGGGGTTGCCAGCCCCATCCCCGCCACCCGCCTACACATTGGTATGGAGGCATGCGTCGGGGTAGTTGCGATGGACGATCTGGATACCGAGCGAGCGATTCATGAGGTGAAAGCCTCCGCCAGACAGCTGGCCGATCTGATTGGGCAATAGGAAAAAGCGACCGTCAGCCCGGAGCCGCTCGACGAAGATGGAATCCCGTTCCGCCACTCAGCCTTTGAAGTGAGCGTGCCCAGTTACTGTGGTCATAAACGCATCTGATCTATGTTTTATGAAGCTGCTGCTATGATCCCTTACACATACTGGCTGATTATGCTTCGACGTTTTACACAACTGCCTCGCCGGCAACAGTATTTACTGATACTGAAAGAGTCACGCCCGAACGCTCTATGCCAACAAGCAGGCAGAGGACTGCAAATCCAAGCTCATCACTTCTGGGTAATTAATCATCGACTAGCCCCGCCACATTTTGTGTCGCTATCAGTGAGAAGTGGCAAAAGCTAAGAGCGGTAGTTATCGGTTTAGAAACGCTGACGGATTTTAATAGTTCTGCAATTTTGCAAAACACGACTGCAGTTTTGCAGTACGTGATCAACGGGAGCAAACCTGGTCACATCGGAAGTCTGCAATTTTGCGGGAAATGCCATTTCATGAACTGTCCTGCAAAACTGCAGAGCAAGTCTGTTATATTGCAAATCCAAAAAAATAAATTATCGATTTTAAATCCATTTTTCGAAAATCTTGGGTTTATCAAATTTCTAGGCGCGGGAATCGTATTGATGTCTGGCCTTCGAGCCTCTCCGGGGGCCAGCAACAGAGCGTCGCTATTGCCAGGGCGCTGGCCATGCGTCCCGAGCTCATGCTGCTTGATGAACCGACCAGTGTCCTTGATCCCGAACTTGTAGGCGAAGTGCTAGAGGTCACCCAGTCGCTGGCGGCCCAAGACACCACGATGATCATCGTTACTCACGAGATCCAGTTCGCAGCGGACGTAGCCGATACCGTTCTCTTCTTGGACGAGGGCTTAGTGGTCGAACGCGGCGACGCACGCCAAGTCATTCACGCTCCCAGGCACCCCCGCAGTGCACGATTCTTCAAACGTTTCACGGACACCCAAACCGTTTCCCGACAGGACTGATTTCACATGAATTCACGCAAGACTATTCCCGCAGGTCACGGACGCGCACTCCGACTAGAAGCGGGCCAGGCGGTGAAGTTGATCAACACCCATGGCACACAAGTTGTCGACTGCTGGGCGTGGAAAGACTACAACCTCAACGAGCACATGTGCATGGAAGCCAGTCGAGTCTGGAATCAGCGTCTAAACCCGCTGCCGGGAGATACCTTTGTGACGACGGCGCGGCATCCAATTCTGACGCTGGTCGAGGACACTTCCCCGGGCGTTCACGATACCTTCATGGCTGCCTGCGACCGGCGCCGCTACGAACTGTTGGGCGTGTCGACCTATCATCGCAACTGCTGCGACAACCTGTTCGAGGGCATGTTCGACCTGGGCGTGACGCCGCCGAAGCCTATCCTGGCGTCGTTCAACATTTTCATGAATATCCAGGTACAGCCCGACGGTCGCGAGCTGAAGACGCTGCCGACAGTTTGCCAGCCCGGTGACTATGTGGTTCTCAGGGCAGAACTGCTTCGTGGCTTTCTCGGTCTGCCCTCAGGATATCGTGAGTATTCAGGGACAGGGCGATAACACGCCGAAGTCGGCAGACTTCGAAATCGTCGCTGGCACTCCCTACAGTAACACGCCGGTTCGCGAGACCTGGGTTCCCACTCACTGAGAAAGGTTGGCCCGGCAACTGAGCCACCCGGTCACACCCCGATTCTGTCCCGGTAAAGCCGGGGCGGTTCAGTCGACTATCGTGAAGGATATGCGAATCGACTTCAGGGTAGTGTTATATATGTATTTTAAGATTCTAAAATATTAGGCTGGCATAGGTGCCAACCTCAGGCTGCTGACGGCCCCCACCCTTTGCGGGCTTTTAGTCGTCCTTACTCAACATCTTTAATGCTGCCGGTAAATTGGTTAAAACGTGCAAAATGATGTTTGGGAGATTGCATTTCTTGCACGCAACTCTAACCGGGCCGAATCCATCCTTTTTACATCCCGTACGTTATCATCGAAGGAACCTACCTGATCCGCACTGAATGAGAATTCTGTAGCGATGGGTTACTCGCCCCTGGTCAGCGTAATGAGTTTAGTATTGTGCTGACTATTGCTACTTGGCCTGAAAAACCGCGCTACCATCATGTGATGCATATCACGCATGTATTACGCGCCGTGAATTTATTGCTTGCCAGGCTTCGGCGAATGCCCATGGCTCTCGATTAAGAAGACCTTAAATGCCTGCCACAACGGGCTCCGATAACGCTCGGGATGCCACACCAATGAAAAGATCCTAGATAGTTCTAGCCCACTCTGCATTGAAACCAATTCCCCACGTTCGAGCTCCCCCACCACGCTACGATACGACAGGCAGCCCAAACCGAGGCCGGCTATCACTGCTTGCTTAATGGCCTCATGCTGACTGAGCTCCATACGCACCTGCAGTCGCTCTACATGATGCAATACGGCGGCCTCAAATATTTCACGTGTTCCTGACCCCAGTTCGCGAAGTATCCAGGGAGCAGCACCGAGATCAATGTCATCGAGCCGCTTCTTCTGGGCCAAGGGATGCTGTGGGGAGCAGACAATCAGAAGCTGGTCCTCACACCAAGTTTCGCTCTCCAGGCGCGATTCGTGACACTGCCCTTCGATCAACCCTAAATCTGCATCGAAACGCAGCAGGTCCGTAATTACCTCTCCCGTGTTGCGCAACCGTAGGCGAAGGTCCACCTTCGGATTTTCATTGCTGAAGTATCCTGCCAGAGGGGGTAAGAGATAGGTACCGGTGGTAGCGCTGGCCGAGACATTAAGAGTGCCCTGTAATTGACTCTCCGGTTCCTCGGCCACAGCCACGAAGTCGGCCATGCCTTCCAGCAGCCGTTCGGCGCGGGGTAATAGATAGTTCCCCATGCCATTGAGCCGCAAACGTCGGCCAAACCGCTCGAAGAGATCGACGCCCAGCTGACGCTCCAGATCGGAGAGTGATTGACTAATAGTCGATTGGGACAGCTTAAGGTGGCGTGCAGCAGCAATCACCGTTCCGTCACGAGCCACGGCTACAAAGACTTGCAGCTGGCGAAAAGTCACATGGGGCGTCATATATCGTCTCTACCGAACAGTCATATTGTTATATATTGATAACCATAAAGCATTTTCCTTCCTATGCTAGCCATGGACGCACTAATAAGGAAAAACGTCATGTGGCATGGTCTGATTCTCTGTAGCACCCTAACTCTGGTAGGCTTTGGCCTAGCTCATCTACCCGGACTAGCTTCCAGTGGTATTAGCCCATTGGTTTTCGCCTTACTTCTAGGCCTGATTGCGGGTAATCTTCCTCTGGCGTGCCGGCTTTCAAGTACTCAACCAGGATTAAAGTTCGCCACACGCTGGCTGTTGCGTAGTGGCATCGTATTGTTCGGACTCTCATTAACCCTGCAACAAGTCTTCGCCCTTGGCATCGAGGTATTACTACTAGACCTAGTGGTGATCTGCAGCGTGCTGATCATCGGCTATCTGATTGGCACTCGCATTCTTGGAATGGATCGCGAAACAACACTATTAACAAGTGCAGGTAGTGCCATCTGCGGTGCAGCAGCTGTACTCGCAACCGAAACTGTCATCCGCTCGCGTCCTGCCGCTTCATCCATGGCAGTAGCCACCGTAGTGCTCTTCGGCACTCTAGGAATGCTTACCTATCCTCTTTTATATCCGCTTTTAGGCATGGAAGAAGCCCTCTTTGGCATCTATATAGGCGCGACTGTTCACGAAGTGGCTCAGGTCGTAGCCGCCGCTGATGCCGTGGGCGCCGAGGCATTGGCCAGTGCAGTCATCGTCAAAATGGTCCGCGTGATACTCTTATTGCCCTTCCTACTGATCGTCGGGCAATGGTGGCTTCACCAGCAAACCAGCGAATCGGGAACAGGAACTGGCAAACTGGTGATCCCTTGGTTTGCCTTCGGGTTCATAGCCGTGATTGGGTTCAACAGTGTTGTCGATCTGCCCAATGGTCTCCATCAGACCCTAGTGCTGGCTGGTCAGGTTGCGCTGACCATGGCCATGGCCGCACTGGGATTTGAAACCCGTTTCGAGAAGCTCAAGGCATTGGGTATCCGCCCTTTTATACTGGGGTTAATACTGTTTGTCTTACTTTTAGTGGGTGGGGGGTTAGCTAGCCAACTCCTGATGGGCTAAATAGCTTCTTAATAATTTTGTATAGATTGACCATATTCCAATATATGCCCTGTCGTCGCGATATGCAGCCACCTAATGTTTGTTATGAATAGGCGATTCGCTGGAAGTCCGAACGCGCCAAATGGCAATATTTCGCTTCGCCAACTATATTGCCCACAGTTGGTAGTTGTTTGGTGGTAAATAAAATCAAGGCGACCGCTTGGGGTTCAAGACTCGCTATGAGGCGACTAAGCTGCAATGGCTCTAGGACGACCACCACAACTGCCAGCACGACGACGTTGAAGGATGCGTCAAAAATACAGTAGTAATTGTTATTCCACCGTCGCCGCTACCATCAGTAGTGTTCACCTCGATAGCGTATATGCCGTCTTAAAACGGTATAAAGTTTCCTCGCGTAACTCCCTTGCTCACGAGCGCCATAGCTCGATGCCCAACGCACCCAATAGCAACGAAGTAGTCAAATCCTGCGGTCGATAAATTTACAACAACCATGCTGGCATGAACCCATCGATTGAAGTGATTGGCTGATTTCAAGGACACTGTATAGTTACCTGCCATAAGACCAGATGCAAAAGCGGTAGCAACTTCTAAAGCATGTTCAAAATCCCTACGTTTGTTTCCTACTTACTAATGGCCTACCCAACCTTTCCTAGTACTATATCGGTTAAGTAAAAGCCTAATTGTCACGTCTGGGATAATTAACCTAGATTGCTGTTATAGGAGTTAAAACCGAGATAGCAGATACGGAAGCCAAGGCTTGCATTCCAAGCCACCCGTTCCAATTTTTGGAACGGGTGGCTTGGAATGCTATACTTACTCTGTTGTCTCGCTGTGCCGTCTTTGCGTCGAGCTGCAACGCCCTCTTCCACGCTAGTTATTCTACATAAAAATTGCTAACGGACTTCCTATGGACAAGACATTGGTCAAAGGCATTCACGTCTTGGAGACGATCGCTAACAGCGATTCTCCCATGTCCGTGAGTGAAGTAGCCGAAACGTGTGGCATCGCGAGGAGTAACGCGCATCGCGTACTCAGTACCCTCTTGTCGTTAGGCTATCTCTCACAGGATGAATCTACTCGGCGTTATCGCATGACTCTCCGGGTCTGGGCACTAGGTTCAAAGCTTGTGGATCGCCTGGACTTCAATCGTGAGGCTGTGCCTTTCTTAGAAAAGCTCAACCAAGAAACAGGCGAGACGACTCACCTCTCTGTACTTAATGGATATAATGTAATTTATATCAACAAGCTTGAGGCTAGACATGCCGTCCGCACATATACGCGCATCGGCGGTATTGCACCAGCTTTCTGCGTTGCGACCGGCCGTGCCATGCTGGCCTACCAGAACGACGACGCCATTGAAGATACTATTAAAGATGCTATCGCACAGGCGGTGCCCTTCACGGAAAACACACTCACCAATCCTGAGGCACTCCGCGAAGAACTTAGATTAACGCGGCTGCGGGGCTACGCCGTCAACCGAGGTGAGTGGTACGGTGGATCTTACGGCATTGCCGTCCCCATCTTTTCTGCCACCAATCACGTCATTGCCGCTATCGGTATTTCGGCTCCCGCCGAACGCCTGCCGGAAGATTGTATCGAACAGCTTGCTATTTTTATCAAGGATCTTGGTCAAAAACTTTCCCGAAACCTAGGGGCTAGCGATGCCTCAATGGCAGAATCTTCTTCTTAGTCATCCTTCTCAGTGGCCTTCGCTTTGTCTTCTAGAGATGGATTCCCCGATAGGAGCGCAACAGAGGATTGCCGTGCCGCCCTTACCATATCGTAATAACTTACAGACCAACTGACCTAGCTGGCACAGCAGGCTGCGAAGGGCACTTCCTAGCGCTCCAAACCAGAATGCACAAAAAGATCGCCAGCCCAAGAAAGTCCAGTATCAGAAACCCATGTGGCCAGAGCATCAGTGCGCCGATTGGGAACATCAACAGCCGCAATCCCCATGCCAGCTTGTGCTCGAGGTAGCCCTCGAGACCGCCGATGATCGCATAGATGCCGAATAGGGCGAATGCAAATACCGTGACCATCTCTAGCGGCGTGCCGGTGATCATCGGCGACCAGACGAACAATAACGGTACGATATAGAGTCCCTTCGCGATCTTCCAGGCGGTCAGGCCGGTGCGCATCGGCGGCGTCCCAGCAATCGCCGCCGCGGCGAAGGCAGTCAGGCACACTGGCGGGGTGACGTTGGAATCCTGCGATAGCCAGAAGATCACCATATGCGCGGCAACCAGTGACATGGTCAGGAAATGAGGCGACAGTGCTTGCTCGTAGAGCTGGCTTGAGAAGGTATCGGGTACCTTCTCGAGCAACACCTTGGCGTCCGCCGCGCTCATTGGCGCCGACAACGCTTGCAACTGGTCCGGTGCGGCGATCATGAAAATCGATTTAGCTTGCTCTGGTAGGTTGCCAGCGACGATCAGATCAATCAACTGGTCATGGGCCATAAGGTTGTAAAGTGCCGGCGCTGACAACGTGGCCAGCACGATGTAGGACGCAGTGACCGGTAGTCCCATCCCCAGAATCAGCGAGGCGATGGCGATTAGCACGATGGTTACCAGCAGGCTGCCACCAGCCCAGTCAGTGATCATCAGCGAGAATATGTTGCCGATGCCGGTGGTTGAGACCACGTTGACGATCAGCCCCACGGCGATCAGCAATATCGCGGTGGTGATCATGTTGCGAGTCCCTTGGACCAAAGCTTCGACAATCAGCTTCGTCGTCATCGGCTGCTTGGACAGCCAGGAGGCGACAACTACGGAGACGATTGCGATGCCCGCTGAGTAGGTCGGTGTGAAACCGTAGACCAACGCCATCACCAGCACGACCAGCGGCAGTAAGTAGTGCCAACCGTCCTTAAGCACCTCGCCGAGCCGCGGCGCATCGGGGTCGTCGAGTTGCTGGGCGTTGCTGCGCTTGGCCTCAATACGAACGAACATCGCTACCGACAGGAAATACAACAGTGCCGGAAGCGCCGCTACGCCGATGATGGTTAGGTATGACACCTGAGTATAGGAGGCCATGATGAACGCCCCAGCGCCCATCACCGGCGGCATCAGTTGGCCGCCGGTCGATGCTGAAGCCTCGACGCCAGCGGCGAAACGTGCAGGGAAGCCAGCCTTGCGCATTAGTGGAATGGTGATCACGCCGGTGGAGACAGTGTTGGCCACCGCAGAGCCCGATACCGAGCCCATTAACCCCGAAGCGAACACCGCCACAAATCCTGGTCCACCGATGAAGCGACCAGCCGCGCAGCGTGCCAATTCGATGATGAATGCTCCGGCGCCCGACTTGACCAGAAAGGAGCCGAAGAGAATGAACATGAACACGTACGACCAAGAGATGAGGGCAATTGAACCCAGCATGCCCTCGCCACTAAAATAACTGCGGAACAGCAACGTCTCCCACGTCAGACCGGGAAAGTGGAATGTCCCGCCGATGTATTGCCCCCACCAGGCCACGTAGGTCAGCGCTACCAAGCACAGCATGGGAATGAACCAGCCGGTGGTGCGCCTCGCGAACTCAAGGATCAGCCCTACGGCGAGGATCGATACAATCCAGTCGCTGGCAATGAAGGTCACGCCGCGATTATAGAGCGCGTCCTCGAAGGCCAGCAGGTAGAGCGCACAGCTCGCCGCCGTCAGGGCTAGGATGACGTCAATAACCAACGCCAGGCGTCGGGAGCCCTTGCCCTGAGCTCTGACAATGGGGACCGACAATGCGCACAACACCCCGAAAAAGCCGAAATGGAGAGCGCTCGTCCACAGTGTGGAGAGGGTCGAAAACGTATTGAAATACAGATGCACCACAGCTGTGATGATGGCAAAGCCGAACAAAAAACGCCCCAGCCATGGGTGCTGCAGGCGATCCTCAGCCGCGCTGGCGTCCTCGTCGTCGCGAATCTGCTCGCTGATGGAATAGCTCACTGGTTACTCCTCATGGATCGGTAGCAATCCCGGCGGAATACCGCCGGGCTAGAGGGACGTAACAACTCACTCAACCGGAATCGGCTGCAGTCGCTCGGGAATTTCGATGCCCTGTTCCTCAAAGTACTGTGCCGCACCTGAGTGTAGTGGCATCGGCAGGCCGACGATTGCCTTCTCCAGTGCCATGACCTTGGTAGCAGGGTGGATGTTGTTCAGGAACGGTAGGTTCTCGTACATCGTCTTGGTAATGGCATACACATCGTCGTCCGGGACGTTGGCATTCACAGCCAGGATGTTGGGCTGAGCGATGGTATGTATCACTTCGGATTGATTGGGGTAGGTGTCGGCCGGAATATCATAAAGTGACCACAGATCAAATTCGCTGTTGACCTGCATCAACTGCTCTTCGGTGAAGTTGAGCGTGGTGATGTCGTTCCCCATGTTGGCATAAGCGCGGGTCACTGCCGAGACCGGCACACCAGCTGGTGTATTCATACCTTCAATGGTGCCGTTCTGTAGTGCATCGGCGCTCGGACTATAACCCAGATTGGCCAGATTCATCTTGTCGAGATCAAAACCTAACTGAGTGAGGATATAACGACCGGAGCCCTCGGTACCGGAGTTACGTGCGCCGATTGAGAAAGTTCCGTCGTACACATTGTTCATGTCCTCGATAGTGCCCGACTCGACCATCTCGTTGGCAACCACGAAGTGTTCGACGTTCTGCCATAGCATCGACACACTACGCAGGTTTTTGTAGGCCTTAGGTAGCGGGCCGTTTCCCGTCCAGGCATAGGCACCGAATATACCCTGCAAGATGCTGAATTGTGCCTGATTCTCATCCATCAGTTTGAGATTTTCGCCGGAGCCAGCGGAGCTGATCGCCGATAGCGAGATCCCCGTCTGAGGTTCTAGCTTAACCTTAACCAGGGTCGAGAGAGCCACGCCCACGGGATAGAAGGTCCCGCCGGTGGTCGCTGTGCCCATGATGTACTTGCCGCCAACGTCCTGGGCGCTAACAGCGATGGTGCCGATACCCAGGGTGACGGCGGTGGCAATGACCAGTGTCGACTTGAGGAGCGGTGTCTTGTTCATAGCGTTTTACCTTTGGCTGAACTTTTTGTTGTTGTGAATTCAAGAGAGGCCGATACATAAAGGCCTTCTGTCACGATGACGACGAATCCTGAATCAGGGGTAAGCCGCCAGAGGCCCAGGACGTGTCACCAATCGGTGAGGCGTCGGGTAGGGAACTTCGAGACATTTGATGCCCCCGAACATCGGCTTCTAGCCCCGTTCTTTGCTGCTATGGTCCTTTTTAATGCGCGCCCTGTTCTAAATATTAACACGCCGTTCTAACAAATAGCGTGGCATACCCCCCGTAGAATGCAGATTAAACTTTAGTCCCATCCCTCATTCGCCAAGTCAAAAACTTGGCTCATATCTAACTTGACGAACACTTACCTCCCTGCTGTGACACGACCCAGCACGGGAACAGCGCATTAATTTGACATGCCAAATTTGTATCATATAATGGTATTCAGTTCCATTATGTAGGACATTCTATATCCCCGCGTCGTATTGGAAGCTTGTTCTCGGGGTGTCTAGACCTAAACACGACAATCGAAATACTCGCCTATAACAGAGGCCGAACCATGAAAGAACCACTCAAAGGGGTCACCGTCATTGAATTCTGTAACGTGGCGGCCGGACCGTTTTGCGGCATGCTGCTGGCCGACATGGGAGCGGATGTCATTAAAATCGAAAGTCCGAAGGGGGGGGATAGCCTTCGTGCCTGGCCTCCCATCACCGAAGGGTTCAGCGAAAACTTCGCCTCTCTCAACCGCAACAAACGCTCAGTTGCCTTAAATTTAAAAGAAGAGAGTGACAGGGATAATGCCCAGTTGATTTGCGAAAATGCCGACATCGTGATTGAGAACAATCGACCTGGTGTTATGAAACGTCTCGGTCTTGATTATGAAACTCTTTCCCAGCGCAACCCGTCACTGGTTTACGTATCAATTTCCGCTTATGGACAGACGGGGCCTCGCGCTCAAGAAGGCGGCTTTGATCTAACGATACAGGCCATGAGTGGCATCATGAGCGTGACCGGCGATCCCGGTGGCGCGCCAGTCAAGTGCGGTGTGCCGCTTGCTGACTTCAGTGCAGGCCTCTACGGCGCCTACTCGGCGCTGGCGGCGCTGCGGAGCGCACAGGAAACTGGCCAGGGAACGCATGTCGACGTTCCAATGCTGGGCGCCACATTAGGCATTGCCGCGTTACAGACCTCAGAGTATTTCGGTAGCGGCAAGGATCCTGTGAAGCTGGGAAGCGCCCATCCTAGAAATGCCCCCTACCAGGCCTTTGCCGCACGAGATGGCTATTTCGGTATGGCCGCCGGCAATGATGCGCTGTGGAAGAAGGTATGCGTCGTTGTCGACCGGCCAGAGTGGGAAAGTGAGCCCAAGTACGAAACAACGACTTTGCGTGCCCATCATCAACACGAACTGCGTGAAAATCTCGAAACTATCTTCCAGGAAGCAGATTGCGCTGACTGGCTTGAGCGATTCCGTGACATCGGCGTGCCCTGCGCCCCTATAAATTCCTATTCGCAAGTCTTGGCAGACCCACAGGTGGAACACATGGGATGGGTGCAGCCCCTGGCGATGCCTAATGGTGTCACCACCCGAACCTTTGGCTCTCCGGTTCTCATGGGTGGAACGCCCCAGACAATCCTCCGTCCCCCTCCGCTGCTCGGCGAACACACAGAAGAGATATTGACAGCGCTGCAACGGGGAGACCGCCATGAGTGAACGATTAAAAGTCTCGGAACGCCCGGGTGCCCTGACCGTTTCGCTGGATCGTCCTGATAAGCGTAACGCTCTGTCCACGGCGCTCGTGGAAGATCTGATCGAAGTAATGGATAACGTTGAACGCCGTGGCGTCGAAGTTATCGCCTTTCAGGGCGAGGGCAAGAATTTCAGCGCTGGCTTCGATTTCTCTAATTGGCAGGAACAAAGCGAGGGCGATCTCGTCCTTAGATTCATTCGCATCGAGCAACTGCTAAAGCGGATCGCGAACTCCTCCGCTCTCACTATGGCGTTTGCCCATGGCCGAAACTTCGGTGCCGGCGTCGATATATTCGCCGTATGCAAACAGCGAATATGCACCGCCGATACAACCTTCCGGATGCCTGGCCTGAAATTTGGCATCGTGTTGGGAACACGACGTTTCGCCTCGATCGTCGGTCGCGACCGTGCACATGAGATCCTCTCGTCTACGCGGACCTTCGGTGCTAATGAAGCCAGCCGCATCGGGTTCGCGATGCGCATCGCCGAACGCGACGAATGGCCTGCACTTCGCGACGAGGCGATGGCGCAAACCCCTGACCCCTCCCGTGTACTGCTCAACGAGGCATTGACGGACAGGATGCTGGTTCATGATCTGGCCTGCCTCGTCGAATCCGCAGCAACGCCCGGCTTGAAGCAGCGCATAGCGACCTATCTGAATTAGTTCAGAATCGCCACCATTTTCTGGAGCATTTCCATGCCGTCCGGCCATATATCGAAACACAAGATCGTCGCTCTCGAGGAGCTAGCTGCAAAAATTCCCGATGGTGCTTCCATCGCACTCGGCGGCAGCTTTCTCCATCGAGGCCCCTTTGCACTCGTCCGTGAACTGATCCGTCAGGGTCGGCGAGATATCGAAATCATCAAGCAATCCCCAGGATACGATATTGATATTCTATGTCGTGCTGGCACCGTAACGCGTGCCCGTACCGGCATTGTGGCTATGGAGGGCAACTTCGGCTTAGCGCCTTGGTACCGCCGGAGCATCGAGGAAGGGACTCTCACCCTGGAAGAGCATGCATGCGCGAGCTTAACCGCTGGCCTGCGCGCCGCCGCCTACGGCGTGCCGTTTCAACCCTGTGGCGGACTGAAAGGCAGTGGCCTTGCCACTCTTAACGCCTGGCAGACAATCGAAGATCCCTACGGCAGCGGGAAATCGGTTTACGTTATACCCGCCATCCGCCCAGATTTTGCCGTCATTCATGCCAACGAGGTCGATGCGCAGGGCAATACACGCGTCTTCGGTACGAGTCACTGGGATCGCATAATGAGCCGCGCGGCCGACCGGGTACTCGTTGTTGCTGAGCGCCGTGTTGACACCCAAACCTTTGTTGACCGGCCTGAAGCGACCCTCATCCCCTATTTTCTGGTCGAGGCGGTCTCGGTCTGCCCGCAAGGCGCCTGGCCCGGCTCAAACCATCCGGACTACGATATTGACTACCCAGCCATCGAGGACTACCTGGAACCAAGTCAAGACGCTCTGGAACGGCATCTGGCGTCTGCCCCCGAAGTTCGAGCCTCGTCCGAGAGGAGTGACACCTATGTCTGAACACTGGTCAGGATTCTCATACATTGTCACCAACCTAGCGCGCCTCATCAGGCCCGACGAAATCACCTTCTCCGGTGTCAATTCGACGTTTCCGATGCTGGCGTGCCTGATGGCCAAGCGTGCTTACACATGGGACTTTATCTACATCAACGTCGCGGGCGGTGTAGACCCGGATGTTACGCATATTCCGCTGTCGAGCTCGGATCCTGCCCTGGCCCATGGCTCAGCATCGATCTTCTCCAATGAGGATTTCTACGACCTCTGTACTAGGGGCCGCATGGACCTGACATTCCTGGGCGCCGCCCAGATCGATGGCGCAGGCAACGTCAACAACTCAGTCATTGGCGACTGGCATCACCCCAAAGTCAGGCTACCGGGCGGCGGCGGCGGTGCGGTCATGCTTCCTACCGCCAGGCGAGCCTGCACTTGGCGTACCGAGCATTCCAACAGAACGCTGGTGAACTCGCTTCACTTCGTCACGTCCTGGGGCGGGATGGACAGTGTGGTCACTCCCATTGCCATCTTTAAGAAGCGCAACGGGCGGCTTGCACTCGAGTCCTGGCATCCGGAAGTGACATTGGAAGAAGTGCGAGAACGCACTGGCTTCTCCTTCGATCACGACGAGGCAACAATTACCCCACGACCGACAAGCGCCGAACGAGACGCCCTTCAATCGCTCGATCCAGCAGGCCGATTCGAGACGGATGCTGCGGTTACCATTCGATGAGGTGAAACATGCAAAAAGAAACTCTGATCGACGATTATACTGCTCTATGGCGATCTCGAGACTGGCATGATCGCTTCGCGCTGCTCAGCGAGGATACGACGCTTACGTATGGCGAACTCGCCGCTCGTGTCGACACACTGGCAGCAGCTCTCATCGCGCGCGGCATTGAGACAGGGGACACGGTCGTTTTGTCCATGGCACGAACCGGGGACAGCGTCGTTACCCTGTTGGCTATACTTCATGCTGGGGGCTGTCTGTGTCCCGTCGAGCCAAGAACCTCGCCGGAAGAAATAACGGATCGCCTGAACAGGCTTCGCATTCGCTGGGTGATCACCGACGCGACGCAGGCCCATCAGTTCGTGGACATACCCCATGGCTGCTACGTGATTGATCAATCACAATTGAGAGACGATCAACGCAAAACCAGTCCTAGAAAGCCATTAACAGCCGAAAGTCCGGCGCTGATCCTATTCACCTCTGGGAGCACCGGGCAACCTAAAGCGCTTCAGCTGACGCACCATGCGCTGCGCTGCAATGCGCTGAGCGTGGCTCAGCATAGTAAGCTGACGCCCAAAGATCGCCTATTGCATATTATGCCGATCTATCACACCAACGGCATCAACAACCAGATCCTGACACCGCTACTTTCAGGATGCTCGATCGCCTTCGCACCACGCTTCAATGCGGACAATATCCCAGGTCTTATGGCGCGCTATCGGCCGACGATCATTACAGGCGTGCCAACCATGTACTCACGTATGCTCGCTCATGATTTTCCGCCCGAGGCCCTGAAATCCCTGCGCATGGTACGCTGCGGATCGGCCCCCATCACAGTCGGCCTGCAGGAGCGTATTGAAGCCCTGTTCGATTGTCCCGTGGTGGTGTCCTATGGCCTTTCCGAAGCTACCTGTACCTCAACTATGAACCCTCCAGGGCGCCGACGAGTCGGCTCCGTGGGAACGGTACTGGACGGCCAGACTGTCGAGTTACTGCAGATCGATGAGGACATCCCTGTGGCGCCGGATCAGGAAGGCGAAATAGCCATTTCCGGACCGACTCTCATGAGCGGATATCTCGATGATATGGGAACTCCACACTGTGGCGATCTTGCCTCAGGCTGGTTTCGTACCGGTGATCTCGGACGTTTCGACGAGGACGGCTATTTATGGATAACGGGCAGGATTAAGAATGTCATAATCCGCGGCGGGGAAAACATCGCGCCCGAGTTGATCGAACGCATTCTCGTTGAGGATCTCTCGATTGGTTCTTGTTGTGTGGTGGGGAGGCCTGACCCGGATCTCGGCGAAGTGCCTGTCGCCTTCGTAGTTCCCACTACTGGGCATGAAGTAGACTTGGCTGGACTAATGCAACTCGTTAGCCAGCGTCTGTCTCGTAGCCATCAACCTGTAGCAATCATCGTCATTGATGAACTCCCCGAAAACGCAATGGGAAAAATCGACCGAAAGGCGCTGACACGCCGTCTCGCGGAGCCTGCGGCCTCCATGCCCTGAGACACGGAATACGTCATCTCACCTTTTCCTCAGTTATACTAAATAATTCGGTAGCAGATTATGGTTCACCTCCCAAACAAACCATGCCGCATCGCATTGGTTTGTCGCCAATAAGTATTTGGTTATCTCTAACATAATCTGCTTCTGGACACTCAGCCTGGCATGGATTGTAGTAGCGGCCTGACTGTGGCCTAGCTGAACTCGTTGGTAATCAACTCCCTCAGCGATAAGGCTAGATGCTAGATGCCACATCCCAGATGGCCACTGAGTTTTTTTCTCATTCAATTATGGTGCATCGCGGCGACATAACACCCATTCTCAGTAGCAGCCGGGTTTAGGTCAAAAGTTACTTCAACGTCTTTTATAGCTATTTGCTCGGCATAGGCTAATGGGAATAACCCATTAACACCCTTTTTAAGCCTTTATTGGCCCCGCCGCAAAGCTTTAGCTGCCATCGAGCGGCGTTTTATTCTTGCCGTCTGGACACACCCCCTAAATGTCCGGCGTGTGCCCGTATAGTTTCCAACATAGCGGTTGCTGCTGCAGAGGGCGAACCACGGGAGGGTGTAATGATACCCAGCGAGCGAGGAACATAAGGAGCGATTAAAGGACGCCAGCCTATTCCTTCCGCAGAAATCTGGCGGAAGCTAAGTGAGGGAAGCGCAGCAACCCCAAGGCCTGCGGCGACCATTCGTCCGGCGGTACCAATCTGACTCACTTCACACATCAAATCTATTTCCAAGCTCAGGTCTTTTAACACACGTTCAATCGCCTCGCGTGTACTCGAAAGACGGCTCAACCCAATAATGGGATAGTGCAGTAGCGTCTCCCAAGGAACGGTATCCAAAGCTAATAAGGGGTGCCCATCCGGGCATACCGCTACAAAGTAGTCTTCTACGAGAGGCTCAAAGTGGGTCGCTTCTGCGCGAAGCGGCTGTACCGATAGCCCAATATCTGCCCGATGGTCACTCACCAAGTCATCCACCTGGGAGGCCAATACATCGTGAACACTAATGGCAATATTGGGAAAGCGTTGGCGGTAGTCGGCTAGCACGGTCGGTAAAAATCCCGCCGCTAATGTCGGCAACGCTGCTAATGTTATTTTGCCTCTCTGTTTGTTAAACAGCTCTCCAAGGTCACCCAAAGCTTCATCCCAATCACTAATCAGCCGCCTAGCAGTGGGCAGAAAAAACTTTCCTTCCGGGGTCAGTTGCACGCCGCGAGGAGAACGATTGAATAGCACGCCACCCACACACTCTTCTAACTTGCGAATGGCAATACTTAACGCTGGCTGTGAGATGTGCAGGCGTTCGGACGCCTCAACAAAACTGCCAAACTCGGCGATAGCCACAAAGGCTTTTAGCTGTCGGATAGAAGGTTGCATAAATAAAGTAAAAGTCTCGTTCGTATAATTATATTAGACAAATACTAGCAGGCTGCCTGATTCTTAATAAGTAAAATGACACGCATCTTCTGGAACCAACAACCCACAATACCCAGAGAGAGCAATTGCTATGTACTCACTAAAAACGCCGCTCTTAACCGCCATCCTCAGTGCTGGCTTAATCGCAGGGACCGCCGTCCAAGCAGAAGAACAGCTCTTAATTGGCTCTACATCAACGTCGTCTAGCCAATACGGTTATTTCGTCGCCGTTGGGCAAATTATCAATCAGCATGTAGATGGTGTACGCACCTCGGTGGTGGAAACCGGTGCCACAGTGGACAATTTGCGCCGTATTTTAAGAAATCAAGTCGATATGGGGCTCGTTACCACTAACGTTGGATATCACGCCTATGCGGGTGAAGGTGAGTTTGAGGGCCGCCCTGTGGATAATCGCCTTCTTTGGGTCTACTCCCAGGCACCACAAAATGTGGTCATGCGCGAAGACTCTGGCGTTACGAGCATGGCCGAGTTGGACGGCGCACGCCTCAACCCGGGCATTACTGGTTCTGCCACCGAAGCGACGACGATTGCCGTCATGGAGACGCTGGGCCTGACCCCTGAGTATGTGCGTGGTTCCACCACAGATGTGGTTGCCGGTGTAAAAGACAACCGCATGACGGGGTACGTCAAGTCTGGCGTGGGTGAAAAGCTGGATGGCTCTTCTATGGATATTGCCACCTTTACGCCCATCCGTGTGCTCTCCCTCAGCGATGAGCAAACTGACATTCTGAATGAGCAGATGCCAGATATTTCAGTCGTTCATATTCCTGAAGGAGCGGCTGATGGAGTACCAGCTTACTCCACCTGGAGCTTTGGCTTAGCCATGCATGCAAGTCCCGATCTCAGCGAAGAAACAGCCTACCAAATTGTTAAAGCCGTTATGGAGAATCCTGAACCACAAGTAAGTGCGCTGGCCAACCTTGCCGATGTTGATATCGCCGAGCTCACTTTAAGCAGTGGAACGGTACCCTTTCATCCAGGTGCCGTGCGTTATTTTGAAGAACAGGGATACGAGATTCCTGACCGTCTGATGCCGACAGAATAAGTCGAGGAGCTCGGTTCAATGCGCAATAAACTGCTAATGCTGGTCGCCCTGTTTTTGGGCGGCTTCATTTTCTATACCTCAGCGACCGGGCCTTTTGAAAGCTTGGTTCATCGCAGTCTCTTTCTTGCGCTGGTCATCGGACTGGGGTTGCTCACCTACCCATTAGGCGCCGGTAAACCTTGGCGTCCCTTAGGGATTGTTATTGATTGCTTATTAGCGCTGGGGGCAATAACCGCCTGTCTATTTATTACCTTCAACGCTAATAGCATTTTGACTACCCTTCCCTGGGCAACAACCAAGGATATGGCGCTCACGGCCATTCTGGTGGTGTCCATCTTGGAAGTTGCCCGTCGGGCTATTGGATGGGTATTCCCACTACTAGTGACACTAGGTATCGCCTATGCCCTGCTGGGTGACCGACTCTCAGGACCGCTCAGCCATCGGGGTTTTGATGCTAGCTTCGTGACTGAAACGCTTTTTCTCGGGGATTTAGGCGTATGGGGGATGCTACTTGGCGTAGCCGCCACCACCATTGCCGCGTTTGTACTCTTTGGTAGCCTTTTGCTCCACACAGGTGGAGGCCAAACCTTTATTGATCTTTCAATGCGTATCGGTGGGCGTAGCCAAGGGGGGGCCGCGAAAATTGCTACTGTGGCTTCCAGCCTGTTCGCTATGGTCAGCGGGAGTGCTGTGGCCAACGTAGCCACCACGGGCAACTTCACCATTCCCATGATGAAACGGCTCAAATACCCACCGGCATTTGCTGGCGGGGTAGAAGCCGTTGCATCGACAGGTGGCCAGATCGCGCCGCCTATTTTAGGCGCGGCAGCGTTTATCATGGCAGAGATACTGGGTGTCAGTTACGTCACGATAGCCCTAGCCGCCGTTTTACCCGCGTTTCTCTTCTATGTTGCGGTCTTCTTTACGCTGCACTTGGTGGCTGTGCGTAAAGCACTGCCGCTGGTACCAGAAAGTGAACTTCCCGCTTGGCCAGATGTACTCCAATTTAAGCGACTAACCCCCATTGTTGCCGCGCTAGGTGGGTTATTTGGTGGCGTTCTAAATGGCTACTCCATCCAATTCGCAGCTTTCCTGGGTATTACCTTACTGTTGATCAGTTATCTTTTCTTTGGCCTATTAGACCGAACGCCTCCCCGTCAAATACTACGTTCGTTAGTGACAGGCTTGGAGGATGCTGGCAAGGGCATGGTCATCATTGGAGTTTTGCTCGCCGGGGCGCAAATTCTGGTAGCCATGCTCAATCTAACGGGTATTGGCGTCACACTTTCGACGCTAGTGGTAAGTGTCGCGGGTGAACAGGTTTTCCTGGTGGCGCTGATTGTCGCAGTCATCTGTCTCATTATGGGTATGGGCATTCCTACCACGGCGGCCTATGTGTTGGTGGCTGCCGTGCTGGCTCCTGCTCTGACGCGCATCGGTATCGAACCTTTAGTCGCCCATCTGTTCGTCTTCTATTTTGCGACTATATCGGTCATCACCCCGCCCGTGTGTATCGCAGTTTTTGTTGCTGCAGGAATCGCTAAGGCTGGGTGGCTACAGGTGGCTGGTCACGCTATCCGCTTAGGGGCAACCACTTACATTATTCCTTTCTTGATCCTGGCGTATCCCGCCCTTATCGGTTTAGGCGATGCCTGGGACATTACCCTTGCAGCAGCGCGTGCAATGGCCTTTGTCTTGGCGTTTGCGGGAATACTGGGTGGCGCTCGGCTTTTCGGCAATCGGTGGTTGGATAGTACGCTGCTCGCGACAGCAGGGCTATTGGCGCTGGTGCCAAATATAGCGCTTGGATTAGTGGGCATCGCGAGCCTAACGGGGCTCTACCTATGGACGTGGCGGTCTTCAAGACGAATTGCACTGCAAGGAGCTGAGCTATGAGCCAACACAAAAGGAGCATCACGCATATTGCGGTGATTGGCTGTGGCACTATCGGCATCAGTTGGACCGCTTACTTTCTTTCCCGCGGTTTACATGTCACTGCTTTCGACCCGGATGACACCGCCCGCACACACTTCACTCACCGCGTGGCTGAGGACATGCGCGCACTTGGAACCGATATACGCACCCCTGTGGTGGCACAAACGCTTGAAGAAGCCTTACAGGGCGCAGAGCTGATTGTCGAAAATGCGCCTGAATCCGTGGCATTAAAGCAACAGCTCTTAACTGACATTCAACAGGCAGCGTCCAAGCAAGCCTTGGTGGTCAGCAGTACCTCCTCGTTAACGCACTCTGATATTACCAAGGGCACGCCTGCTCCTGAGCGCATCATTATCGCTCACCCGTTCAATCCGCCCCACTTAGTGCCTTTAGTCGAACTCTATGGGCCAGCTACTGAACTGGTACAGCGCTTGGTCGATTTTTATCAAAGCATTGGTAAGCAACCGGTGATGTTACGTAAAGAGATGATCGGGCATATTGCGAATCGTCTCTCTTCGGCGCTATGGCGAGAAGCGCTTTATCTATTACAAGAAGGCGTCGCCAGCGTGGAGGACATCGACCTTGCCGTAACGGCGGGGCCAGGATTGCGTTGGGCTATTCAAGGACCTTTTTTGACCTATCATCTGGGCGGCGGCCAAGGCGGCATTCGACACTATTTGGAGCATCTCGGCCCTAGCCAGGAGTATCGCTGGGCCAGCTTAGGCCAACCCACCATGAATGACGCGCTATATGAGCAAGTGATCCATGGAGTAGAAGCTGCAACACAAGGGCAATCACTGCCTCAACTGTTCTCAGAACGAGATCGCCAACTGACAGCGATTCAGCAAGCATTATCACCTAACGTCAACCAGGAGGAGCCCCTATGAGTCTCTCACCCTGTTTACTGATGGTGGCTCCCAATGGCGCTCGGCGCGTCTACCAAGATCACCCGGCCATTCCGCTCACTCCAGAGGAGCTTGCACGGGATGCCCGACAATGCCTGGCGGCAGGAGCCGCAGCCATGCATGTGCACGTACGTGAAGCAGACGGGCGTCATCGACTTGATGCTGGAGCATACCGTGATGCCATTAGCGCTATTACGGAAGCGGTGGGTGATCAATTGTTGCTTCAAGTCACCAGCGAAGCAGGAGGGCGTTATTCTCCCCCAGAACAACGTGGTGTGATTGAGGCACTACAGCCGGAATACGTTTCTATCGCGGTGCGTGAATGGTTCGGCGATGCTCATGAGGCTCAAGCCAGTGGCGAGCTGTGTCTTTACATGGCAAGTCGTGGCACTCATATTCAATACATTGTTTACTCGCCTGAAGACCTTAATTATTTCAATCAATTAAGACAGCAAGGTAGCCTACCTAGCGGCCCAGCTTTGTTACTCTTCGTGCTTGGGCGATATGCTGATCCGCCCATTGCCGACCCCAATCGACTACCGAGTTTCCTACTGGCATTAATGGCGGGTGACCATTGGGCGGTCTGCGCCTTTGGACCTACCGAAGGTGACTGCTTAGCACTGGCTGCCCGGCAAGGAGGCCATGCCCGAGTAGGCTTTGAAAATAATCTATGGCGAGCGGATGGCCAACTCGCGACAAGCAATGCCGAGCTAGTCACTGAGACCAAAGCCCGTATAGAAGCGACTGGACGCCGGATTATGAGTGCGTCAGAAGCGCGGCGATTTCTAGCGCTTACCACCTCCGCTAACTCGGGAGGTGCATTATGACGGTTGTAGTAGGTTGCGGCGCAGGCTTCTCTGGTGATCGTACGGATGCGGCTAGGCCGCTGGTCGATGCTCTCATGTCTTATGATGCACCTCGTGCGCTTATGTTCGAAACACTGGGAGAGCGTACGCTGGCCGCTGCCCAGTTGCGCCGCATCAAAGACCCTGACAGCGGCGATGAGCCTCTATTAGAAGAGTTTTTATCGCCCGTTCTAAGCGACTGCCTAGTTAACCACATTACGATTTTGGGTAACTTTGGTGCCGCTAATCCTAATGCTGCATGCCGTCGAATTCAGCAGTTGGCCAAACGTTTAGGCCACCCTCAGGCCTGCCTGGCAACTATTCAAGGCGATGACGTAAGAGATCGCCTGCATGAGCTCGACTGGCTGGCCTGGGAGGGCGAAAAACGTGCGCTTTCAACCCTAGAGCAAGTCGTTGCCGCTAATGTTTATCTCGGCGCGGATGCTTTGATAGAGGCAATGACCCAAGGGGCACAAGTCGTGATCACAGGACGCGTGGCCGACCCCTCGCTGGCGCTTGCCCCGCTCTGCTACCACCACGACTGGGCAAGCGATGATTGGGACAGACGGGCAGCCGGGGCATTAGCAGGTCATTTAATTGAGTGTGGCACACAAGTGACCGGCGGATACTTTGCTGATCCTGGGTTCAAAGACGTACCAGGCATGGCCTCGCTGGGTTATCCCCTTGTAGAAGTCGAACGTAATGGACGACTCATTGTGACCAAACCCCCGGGCACGGGCGGCTTGGTCACTGAGCAAACGGTAAAAGAACAGCTGTTATATGAAATTCACAATCCAGGTGCTTACATCACACCGGATGTGGTCATTGATCTTGAGCACGTTCGCATAAAGCAACTGGCCAAAGATCGTGTTGAGGTTATCGGCGTGCGGGGCAAACCAGCGCCAGCGCGTTTAAAAACTACCGTTAGCTTCCTCGCTGGCTACCAAGGCGAAGCAGAGATCTCCTATGCTGGTCCTAATGCTTTCGCCAGAGCACACCTCGCCAGAGAGACGCTGCGTCAGCGGTTGGCATTACGCTGCCCCGTCGATCTACGCGCTCGATACGACTTGATTGGTGTTTCTAGCGTTTTTGATGGCGACGCCCACCTGAATGCTCAAAACAGAGAAGCAACAGCAAGCGATATTCGCCTTCGCCTTGCTGTAGAGCATGCTGACAAACGCGTAGTAGAGCTAGCAACGCAGGAGTTATTGGCACTCTATTGCTGCGGCCCAGCGGGCGGCGGCGGCGTACGACGCCACCATACACAGAGGTTAAAAACCGCCTCTTATCTGGTACCGAGGCAGCAGGTTGTTCCCGCTGTAACACTGCATGAAGGAGAGGGTCATGAGTGAACTGTTGCACCGCTACGCCCATGCCCGAGCAGGCGATAAAGGCGACCGGCTAAGCTTAGCGGTTTTCGTGTATCAAGCGTCTCACTATTCATGGCTCATTGATCAACTGTCAGAATCAAACGTGGCCGCTCTATTTGAGCACCGTGGCGTTAGTCACGTGACCCGCTACTTACTACCTCATCTCAATGGAATGAACTTAGTTCTGGATGATGCGCTACAAGGGGGTGTCAACGGCGCACTTAACTTGGATGGTCACGGCAAAACGCTGTCGGCCTTACTATTAAGTATGAAGGTGACATCTCCACCTTACTTAGCTGCCTCAGGTGGCTAAGTAAGGGGCCATAATGTCCCCCTGCTGTCCTCAATGGCTGCTTTTAAGTAGCCTCTTTATTACCCCCTCGATTTTATGCGCCTTCCCTAGAGAAGGCTTAATTAATTATCGGTAACTGCTATAGGCGATCCGATCATCCGAGGCCCTACAGCTATCAGAAAAGCGTGATTTTTTTCATACAGAATCTCCTTGCGTTTAGCTTACGGAAAATTCTACTTTTGAGCACTCTGGTTTCTAGGGGGGATTACCCAGCGGCGAACTCCCCCAGCACAGCGGCGCCAAGCTTTTGGGCAATTTCATCGAGATCCGCGACGACATTGGGCGGTAGCGAGATGCCGCTTTCGCTCATCCTTATCGAGCGCTCGTTCTCGACCTCGCCGGGCATCTTAATTTCCGAGAAGCCCTCTGCGGGAGCGCTCATCTTGAGCTCATCGCACAGCTGGGAGACGCGGGGCGCATAGTCTACGCCGAGATGGGTGCGCGAGGTGTCGATGACCAGAAAGAAATGGCCAATATCTTGTGGTGTCTCAAAATCGCTATAGAGGTTGCCCATCGAACCGGCGAAACGCCCACCAGCGAGCACACCACACAGCGTCTCGCCCATGATCGCCATAGCTGAGCCCTTGGGTCCGCCGAAGGGCAGCACCACACCTTGTTCAGCGGCTTGAGCATCCGTAGTGGGCTTACCTTCGCTATTCAATGCCCAGCCCTCGGGGATGGATTCCTTACGCTTAGCGCTTTCGACGATCTTACCCCGCGCCACGACCGATGTGGCCATATCGAGCAGTAGTGGGGTTGCATCCTGTGTGGGCGAGGCGAAAGTGAAAGGATTGGTTCCAATCACTGCTTGTCTTCCGCCGAATACTGCCATGGAGGGCGGAGCGTTAGTCATGCCGATGAAGATGCAGCCCGCTTCAATGGCCTTTTCGGCGTAATAGGAGCCGGGGCCGTTATGGTTGCTGTGGGCTACCACGCAAGCACAGACGCCTTCGTCTCTGGCTGTATCGATGGCGGCCTCGACGGCTGCCAAGCTCGCCACGGGGCCGGGGGCATTGTCGGCATCTACCATAATGAATGCGGGGGCAGGCCGGTTTATCTGAATGTTGGGATGGGCGTTGACTACCCCAGCGTGAATGCGCTCAGCATAAATAGGAATGCGAGTTAACCCATGAGATGCATGACCGCGTAGATCCGCGTGAATGAGTACATCAGTTACAGTGGCGGCATCTTGTCTAGTCAGACCGCTGGCTTCGAAGACGCTGTTTGAAAAGGCTCGCAGCTGCTTCACTGAGAAGTTGTCTGTCATTCGTTGTTACTCCTGGAGTCGGTGCCATTGAGCCTGTCGTAGAGAAGCCCGAGAGCAGCACTGTCGAGATGGGCGAAGCCAGAGTTGCACGAGGCCTGCATGAGCTGATGTGCCAAGGTGGTGGCTGGCTGAGTACGCTGATAATGGGTGCCAACAGCGGTGGCAATGCCAAGATCCTTTTTCATCAGATCCGAGCGGAAGCCGCCCTCAAGCTGGTTATCGATGTAACGCTGACCATGTGCCTCAAGCACACCGCTGCGGGCTGCGCCAGTCGAGAGCACTTGTTGCATTAACTTGGGATCAACTCCTGCCGAACGGGCCATAGCGATGGCCTCGCAAACGCCCATTAAATTTACAGCCACCATCAACTGGTTACAGGCCTTCACTGTTTGGCCGGCGCCGAGTGGGCCGACATGATGGATATTCTTGCCCATAGCTTCTAGAACGTGGCGTGCGCGCTCGATCAATACCGCTTCACCACCGCACATGATAGTCAGCGTGCCGCTCTCAGCTCCCTTGCGGCCTCCGCTTACCGGGCCATCAATGAGCTGAGCGCCTATTTCACCAAGACGCGCGGCCATCTCTTCGGCCTCGAAAGGTGCGATGGTACTGCAGTCGAGCAACAGTCCATCCCGCCAGCTATCTGCAGCAATGCCTTCAGGTCCTGAGATAATGGTGCGTAGAGAGGCGGCATCAGGCACGCAGGTAACAATGAGTTGTACGCTGTCAGCTACTTCACGAGGGGTGGTGACGATATGGGCGCCGAGCTGAAGAAAGGTTTCCGCTTTTTGAGGGGAAGAGGTGGTTATTGTAACCGGAATGCCCGCCTCGATAATATTCTTGGCCATGCCAGCACCCATAACGCCTAGACCGATAAATCCGACTGCCGTGTTCATTTCTCGAGTCCTCACTTATTTGCTGATAGAGACGCACGCCGCGCAAGCCGCTCGCGGCGCAGAGATAGTGCAAGCAGCGCAACGGCAGCCGCTATAAGCGTTAATGCAACGGGATTAGTCAGAAATGGCATAAAGGAGCCTTCTGAGCGGGTTAGAGCCTGCCGCAGCGCTTGCTCGAAAGGAGGTGTGATAATGAAAGTGATGAGTAATGGAGCTACGGGCACTGACGTGCGGTTGAATATGAAGCCCAGCACCCCCGCTCCCAACATGACGTACACGTCGATAATGTTATTGCGTGCTACATAGCTGCCTGCCACACATATGAGCGCGACGCAGGGCATGAGATACACTTTAGGTATGTGCAAGGTCTTGGCGAGCGGGCGTACGGCAAAATAACCGAAGACAGCCATCAACAGGGTCGAGGCGAGCAGAGCAAAATAGATGGTGTACACGATTTCTGGCGAGTTGATGAAAATCAGCGGCCCCGGCGTTACCCCCTGAAGTATCAAAGCCCCCAGCAGAATTGCCGTTACCGCATCGCCAGGAATTCCCAGCGCTAGGGTTGGAATGAATGTCGCCCCAACGACGGCATTATTGGCGCTCTCCGAGGCGGCGACACCACGTATATCTCCCTTGCCAAACTTGCTGGAATCGCGACTAGAACGCTTGACGTCTGCATAAGCGATGAAGGAGGCGATAGTCGCACCGATGCCTGGCAATATGCCAATGCTGGAACCAATGGACGATGCTCGTAACATTGGTAGACCTATACGCCGCAAATCGAGCAGTGAAAGATGGTTGGCTTTGGCGTCTTCCTTGCGCAGATCGATCTTCTGCTTAAGACGTGAGAACCCACGTGTGCCCTCGTCGATGATTTCGGCAAGCGCGAAGAGCCCGACCAGCAGTGGCACGTAGGTCAGTCCATCCATCAGTGAAGTAGAGCCAAACGTGAAACGCGGCATGCCCAACATCGGGTCGGTGCCAACCATGGCCAACACCATGCCGATTGACGCTGACAACAGGCCTTTTAACATCGATCCACCCGAGAGCACACCGATTATGAGGAAAGTGAAAAACAGCAGCGATGCGATTTCTACAGGCCCAAAGCGCAGGGCGAAGTTGGCCAACTGAGGAGCCAACAGCATCAACAGGATGATGCTGAAGATTGCACCGAATACTGAGGCAACCAGCGCTATGCGCAATGCCTTAGTAGCGAGCCCCTGCTTGGCCATAGGAAAGCCATCGAAGATGGTAGCCGCCGAGGCAGGCGTACCAGGGGCATTGAGTAGAATAGCTGATATGGAACCGCCAAAAACGCCCGCGCCATATAAGCCGATCAGAGTCACCAGCGCTTGGCTGGTAGGCATAAAAATGGTCAAAGGCACGGCCAGGGCCACAGCGATATTGACCGATAGCCCAGGTATCGCGCCAATCACAAGGCCGATTATGACGGAGACTAGCAACGTCAGGAGCGTAACTGGCTCCATAAGGCCATAAAAGGCCTGAAGCATAGGATCCATGGTGACCTCACAAACGCGTTATCGGAACAGGTCTAAAACAGCATTCCGGAAGGCAAGGGGATGCGAAAAGCTTCTCGCAGCAATAGGTCGATGCCGAAGGGGACGATAAGTGTCACCGCCAGGGCTATCTTCCAGGAACCTGGCCGGTAGACGAGAAAGATCACGGCAAGAAAGGCGGTGGAAGCTAGCTGAAAGCCCAAGGTAAACATGCTGATTGAGTAAATGAGCATGATGGCGGCAAAGAGTAGACCACGCCAGGTACTACTGCCTCCCTCTGGCGTAGCCCTTGCCTCACTGTCTTCTTCGCCTGGCGCCTCTTTTTCCACCGACCCAGGACTGACCATCACGGCGATGCTGAAAAACAGCACCAACGCTCCGGAAAAATAGGGTAATGCCGTGGGCCCAACCGAATAGAAAGAGAGACTTCCGAAGCGGCTTCCACTGTTAGCGCCAACCTGAGGGACCAGAAATACCAAGAACAGAATCGACGCTATGCAGAAGAAGGCTCCGAGAAGGCGCGCTTTGTTCATCTAGTTCGCCTGCTCGTTGCTGCTCGTACTTTCGTCATTGCTCAGCGCATTGCCGATGGACGCCGACATTTCGGACATCGACTGCTGGAACGCCTCGCCCGATAAGTACCCTGGTGTGATATTGCCGCGTTCGGCTAGTGTCTTGAAAGTGTCTGACTCCATCGCTTGAGTAAAGCGTGTTTCGAGATACTCGACTACTTCATCAGGCGTTTCGGCTGGAACAACGAGACCTTTCATATTTTCCAGATTGACGTTGTAACCCAATTCGGTGAGCGAGGGCACGTTGGGAAGCTGTTCAGCCTTGTCAGACGTTGTGGCCAGTGCGATCACATTGCCAGCTTCAACCTGCGAAGCCGCATCCCCTGGGGTAATGATGGCCAAATCAACATGGTTGCCAAGCAGGGCCGAAAGCGAGGGGGATCCGCCCTGATAGGGCACATGCTTCATGCTGATACCTGCTTCTCTTTCGAAGACCAAGAAGGCCGAGTGCAGAACGCCTGCGGGGCCTGATGAGGCATAAACCAGTTCTCCCGGGTTTTCCTTGGCGTATTCCACAACGGCCTCAATGCTATCGAGACCATTGCCGGCTTTACTGACAATCACCATATGTTCGCGATTGACACGCAGCACGCCGCGGAAGTCGTCGAGGCTATAGCCGGTTTCCATATGGTTAGGTACCGAAGTGCTCTCACTGCCGCCAGCCACGAGCATGGTATAACCATCTGGCTCGGCATTGGCGACCAGTTCAGCGGCAAGCGTTCCCGATGCCCCTGGGCGATTGACGACCGTCAGCGGTACAGGAAAAAACTCCTGAGCGGCCGAAGCTATAAGGCGTGCCGTTTGGTCAGTGCCGCCCCCTGGTGCAAAACCGACTGTGATTTGGATGGGCTTTTGAGGTGCCCATTCTGCCTGCGCAGAGACAACACTAAGTGTGGTGGCAAGGCCAATAACGAGGATGAGTCCTTTTTTAATTTTCACTGTTCACTCCGAAATAATTGTTATTAAATTTTCGCTAGTTCAGTGGCGCTGGTATTTTATCAATAACGAAAGTTACACACCTTCACACCCCTTTGCTCTGAGTATTTCGTCTACCCAGCTACGATCCCAACCACTTC
This sequence comes from Vreelandella xerophytica, assembly GCF_968048975.1. The sequence goes on from NZ_OZ309106.1 coordinate 3,441,674, forward strand.
CATTGATGGCTTGGAGGGTATTCGCTTCTTTTTCTAACTGTTGAAGGCAGGCTTCCAGAACCGCATCGGCTTCTAAACGAGGAATTGAAACAACCCCATCAAGATCGCCGATGATAATGTCGCCAGGCTCGATAATCATGCCATCTAATGCGATAGGCACATTGATTTCACCGGGGCCATCTTTATAGGGCCCTCGATGACTGATTCCCCCGGCATAAACAGGGAATGTGTCGGCACCAATAACGTCAATGTCTCGAGCTGCGCCATTGATGACAAACCCCACAACACCGCGAGAGCGGGCGTGCGTCACGATAAGCTCGCCAATCAAGGCATTGGTCAAATCTTCCCCACCATCAACAACGAGGACATCCCCCGGTTCAGCAATATCGGCGGCCTTATGGATCATCAGATTATCACCGGGGCGTGTCTTGACGGTAAGTGCCGTGCCGGCTAGTCCCCCGCCAGCATGCATAGGCCTTACTCGCGGCCCGGCCGCAGCCATTCGGTTGAGGTTGTCGCTAATAATAGCGGTCGGTACCTTAGAAAAGGCGTCGATAAGCGCTTTGTCGCTGCGCTGGTGTCCTGTGAGTACCTTGAATCCTAGAGCCACGTATTTCTCCTTATTTTTTTATAGTTATGTAAGGCTAGCTTGCGTCCTTTTGATTCATCCAATATCTTATTTGTTCACTATTAATGCCTGTTCGGCATCAAAAAATATGATCGAGACTCGGTTACTAAAATCTTTCATCTGTGTCGCGGAAGAGCTGCACTTTGGTCGTGCTGCCCAGCAATTGCATATTGCTCAGCCCGCGTTAACGCGCCAAATCAAGCAATTGGAAGAGAGACTTGGGGTAATGCTGCTTGAACGAACACAGCGAAAAGTGATGCTTACCTCAGCCGGTCGGCACTTTTATACACGTGCTTGCCAAATCGTTGCCGACATCGACCACGCTGCGAACGAGGTAAAGCGCGTCAATGCCGGGGAAGCTGGTCGGCTGACGATAGGTTTCATTCACTCTTCGACTTACGGCATTACCCCTAGGGTGCTACGCCATTTTCGGGATCTTTACCCCGGGGTGGAACTGGATCTATCGGAGATGACCATTGCCGATCAAATCATGGGGCTGCAAGCTGAGAAACTAGACGTGGGTATTCTGCGGCCACCAATTTCAGATATCTGCCTGGACACGCATATTCTCTGTAACGAGGCGTTTATTCTGGCCGTACCGGCCAGTCATCCACTGGCCGGGCGTGGCAGTGTCGAGCTTGAGAAGCTGTCTGAGGAAAGGTTTATTCTCTTTTCACAGCACATGAGTCCGCTGTTTTATTCCCGAATTATTGCCATGTGTGAGAGAGCGGGCTTCGTCCCCCGCGTGGCTCAACAGGCAACACAAATTCATACAATTATGGGGTTGGTAAGTGCCAACATGGGTATATCAATCGTTCCGAGCGTGGTCCGTAACTTAAATATGCCTGAAGTCAGTTACCTAGAAATAGTGGATGACCCACCACCCGTTCAAGTGGCATTAGCATGGCGGCGCTCGGACGAATCACCCATTCTCCGTGCTTTTCGCGAAAGCGCAGCTTCGCTCTTTCCTACATATTGAAAGATCTGTGCCTAGTCCTGAAGTAGATTGATATTTATTTCAGGACTAAACAGGCGCCCCGTAATACTTGTCAATTCTATGAAGAACGATCACAGATAACAAAAAAGGACCTGCGATCACTCGCAGGTCCTTTTTATCAATTCTGGCGCGCCCGGCAGGATTTGAACCTGCGACCCTCGGCTTCGGAGGCCGATACTCTATCCAACTGAGCTACGGGCGCTTAGGGGGCGTATCCTACCTGTGTGGGCGGGCGCTGTCCAGCCAATCGCACGTGGTGAGCGGCGGGTGATTGACCGTTTTCCCTCGGTTGGGGCATGCTCGGGGAGCACTTCCGCACTCTGTTGATCTGGAACCCCATAAAAATGAAAACCTTTACGCTGAGCACGCTGACCCTCGCCCTTTCCCTGGCAGCCGTGGGTACAACCCACGCGGCCGATTTCGACGACATGAACCCCGTGACCCTGCGCCTGGCCCACGTGGTGAACGAGCAGGATGGCTTTCACCTGGCGGCGGCCAAATTCGAGGAGCTGGTCGAAGAACGCACGGACGGTAAGGTCACTATCGACATCTACCCCAACGCCAGCCTGGGCGATGAGCGCACCCTTTTAGAAGGCATGCAGATTGGCACCGTGGATATGGGCGTGATCACCAACGGGCCGGTGGCCAACTTCGTCGAGGAAATGGCGGTATTCGAACTGCCGTTCCTCTTCCCCTCGCCCGAGGCCGCCTACGGCGTGCTGGATGGCGAGATCGGCCAGGAACTTCTGGACAAGCTCAGTGATGTGAACCTGAAGGGTCTGGCCTATGCCGAGCGCGGCTTTCGTAACCTGACCAACAGCGAGCGCGCGGTGAACTCGCCAGACGACATGGACGGCCTGCGCATTCGCGTGATGGAGAACCCGGTGTATACGGATACCTTTCGTGCACTCGGTGCCAACGCCATTCCCATGGCCTGGAACGAAGCGCTGACCGCGATGCAGCAAGGCACCATCGATGGTCAGGAGAATCCGGTGAACGTGGTGCACTCGTTCAAGCTGAACGAGACCCAGAACTACATGACCCTTTCGCGCCATACCTACGCGCCGGCCATTTTCGTGATGGGCATGCCCGCATGGAACCAGTTACCGGAACAGGCGCAAGCCGTGCTGAAAGCTGCCGCCCAGGAGGCCGCGGAGTATGAGCGTCAGCTCAACGCCGATATGGAGGCCGAACAGCTGGCGTCGCTGAAAGAAGCCGGCATGGAGATCAACGCATCTCCCGATATCGAAGCGTTCCAGGCCGCCGTCGAGCCGATTTACGAACAATACGGCGAACAGTTCGGTGACTACCTGCCGCGTATTCGCGAGGCGCTGGCGGAGTAAGTTACTGCCACAGCATTGCCTACGATCAAACGCCCCGGCTCAAGGCCGGGGCGTTTTTTATGCAGTGGTCACCTTCACTAGGCGAGGATCTTACCCGGGTTCAAGAGCCCCTTGGGGTCCAGCGCCAGCTTCATGCGCTTCATCAGGTCGATCTCTTCCGGCGTGCGTGAAAGCCTCAGGTAGTCGCGCTTTTCCAGGCCGACGCCGTGTTCGGCGGAGATGGAGCCGCTGTACTGGGTCAGCGTGCCGTACACTGCCTCTTCCACCGCGCGGCGGCTGTGCGGGTTTGCGTCGCGCACGGTAATCATGATGTGCAGGTTGCCATCGCCCAGGTGGCCGAACACCACGATCTTGGCGATACCCGGCCACTGCGCCTCGAGCTTCTCTTCAAGCGTGGTGACGTACTCGTCCATATGCGCGATGGGCAGGCTGATATCAAACGAGAACATCGGGTTCAACTCGTACACCAGGGTTTCGATGTCTTCGCGAATGTCCCAGATGCCCTGGCGCTGAGTGCTGGAATTGGCCAGTACCGCGTCTGTAATCAGCCCCTCTTCGAGCGCCTGTTCCAGCACCTGGGCGAAGGCTTCGGCATCCTTCTCTTCATCGCTACCCAGGGTTTCGATGATGGCGTAGAAAGGGGAATCGCCGGCAAGGATCTCGGCATGCTTGGTGGCTTCACTGGTCATCAGGGCGTAGTGGTTGTTCCAGAGCGCTTCAAAGGCGCTAAGGCTATTGGCGAGTTCCTTGGAGGCCTGCTTCAAAAGCCCGGTGAGTGCCTCGAACGAGGGCACCGCGACCAGCGCCGTCTGTTCGCTGGGCATGTTGGGCTGAAGGCGCAGCACCGCGCGGGTGACAATGCCCAAGGTGCCTTCGCTGCCGATGAAGAGCTGCTTCAAATCATAGCCGGCGTTGTTCTTGAGCATGGTGTTCATGGAGCTGACCACGGTGCCGTCGCTCAAGACCGCCTCGAGCCCGAGCACCTGCTGGCGCATCATGCCGTAACGAATCACCCGAATGCCGCCGGCGTTGGTGGCAATGTTGCCGCCAATGGTGCAGGAGCCCCGCGCGCCGAGATCCAGCGGGAACTGCATATCGATCTCCTGGGCGGCTTCCTGCACGCGCTGAAGCGTGGCGCCGGCCTGCACCTGCATGGTCGAGCCCACCGAATCGACGGATTCGATCTGATTCATCAGCTCCAGCGATACCACCAGCTCATTGGGGCTTGCTACCGCCCCATGCACCACGCCGGTCAAGCCGCCGTGGGTCACGACCGCTTGTTTGGCCGCGTGGCAGGCCGCCATTACCTGGCTCAGTTGCTCGGTGCTTTGCGGGCGAATGATTGCCTTCGCCTCGCAAGGGGCTTTGGTAAACCAGTCAACGCTACGCTGAGCAACGTCCTCCCCCAGCAGTACCCCTTTTTTACCGACGATGTTTTCAAGCTCGTTAATCAGCGTATCCATGATCTCTACCTGTTGAGCGGCCCAGCGTCTATGGCGGCCTTACCTATTTTAATTTAGCTACAGCGAATATAAAGTTACCACATGACCGTTAAACACGCTTGCCGACCGAGGAAGGCAGCGGTGCGGGCCAAGCAGGCTAACGCCAACGGCGGCCTCGCTCAAGCGCGGGTGAGCTGTTTTTATCCTTTCGACTAATAGTGGTATTGCAAACGGGGAATTGTGCGCCAAAACCGATAAAGTAGGCGCACGCGGCTTTATAATGCCTTCAAACACTCTTAATGCGGATCATCCGAGGAGAACACGTGGAACACGCCCCTTCTTTACATTCCTGCTCACGTTTACGCTCTTGCTCACGCCCTTTCGGCATCAAGCATCTGGCGCTGGCGCTGGCTACCACCGGCCTGTTTACCGTCAGCGGCGCTGCCACGGCGGAGATTCCGCAAACGTCGCTGCGCCTGGCGCATGTGGTGAACAGCGACGATACCTACCATATTGCCGCGACCCGCTTTCAGGAGATTCTAAGCGAGCAGAGCGACGGCGCCATCAGTGTAGAGATCTTCCCCAACGCAAGCCTGGGCGATGAGCGCACCCTTCTAGAGGGCATGCAGATCGGTACCGTGGATATGGGCGTGATCACCAACGGCCCGGTGGCCAACTTCGTCGACGAATTCTCGGTGTTCGAGCTGCCCTTTCTCTTTCCCACGGCAAACGCAGCTTATGAAGTACTCGACGGCGAGATCGGCCAGGAAATTCTCGACAAGCTGGAAGACGTGAACCTGAAAGGCCTGGCGTTTGCCGAGCGCGGCTTTCGCAACATCACCAACAGCCGCAATGCCATCCACGCACCGGATGACCTGGACGGCCTGCGCCTGCGCGTGATCGAAAACGAAGTGTACGTGGATACCTTCCGCGCACTCGGCGCCAACGCCGTGCCCATGGCCTGGACAGAAGCCTTGACCGCTCTTCAGCAGGGCACCATCGACGGCCAGGAAAATCCGATCAACGCCATCTATGCGTTCAACCTGGCCGAGACCCAGGATTACCTGACCATGACGCGCCATATCTACGCCCCGGCCCTGTTCGTGATGAGCCTGCCCAAGTGGAACGCGCTGCCGGAAGAGGCACAAACGCTGGTACGTGATGCCGCTCAAGAGGCCTCCGCCTATGCGCGCGCGCAAAACGCCGAGATGGAAGCCGAGCAGTTGGCCGCCCTTGCAGATGCGGGTATGGAGATTGATGAGTCCCCGGATATCGAGGCGTTCCAGTCTGCCGTGGCGCCGGTCTACGAGCAGTACGGCCAGCAGTTCGGCGACTACCTGCCGCGCATTCAAGAGGCGGTTGAGTAAGTGACCATGTCGTCAAGCTCGTTTCTAACAGCGACGTTGAGTCCCATCGTATCGTTTTTGAGAGCCATCGAGCGCGGCCTGGACGGCGCGCTCAAACCCATCGTGTTTCTCGGCATGGCAGCCCTGATCGGCGTGATCACCCTGCAGATCGTCTCGCGGGTGTTTTTCACGGCCGTCGGCTGGACCGAAGAGGTCGCTCGGTTTCTGCTGATCTGGATCACCTTTCTGGCCGGCACGCTGGCCTTTCAGCGTGGCCATCACATTGCCGTGACCTTCGCCGTGGACGCTCTGCCCGTAAAACTTCGCCAGGGGGCGCGCTTTGTTGCCGTGCTCGCGGTCATCGCCTTCATGATCACACTGATCGTGATCGGACAGCGCTACATGCAGGTGCAGAGCTTCCAGAAATCCGCCTCGCTGCGCATACCCATGTCTTACGTCTACGCGGTCATGCCGATCAGCGCGGCCATCATGGCCTGGTATGCGCTGGTGGACCTTCTTGAAATCATCCTCGAAGGTGAGCCCAGAAAGCCCATGGGAGAACAGACACCATGACGCTACTTCTCTTCGGGCTGTTCTTTCTGTTGATGCTTCTGGGCGTGCCCATCGCCTTTGCCATAGGCGCAAGCTCGCTCTATGCGCTGTATCAATCCGGCGTGCCACTGATGGTGGTCACCCAGCAGATGTTCCAGGGCATCAACTCCTTCGCGCTGGTGGCCATTCCCATGTTCATCCTGGCCGGCGACCTGATGGCTCAGGGCAAGGTGAGCGAGCGCCTGGTGAGCTTTGCGGATTCGCTGGTGGGCTTTCTGCGCGGGGGGTTGTCGATCGTCTCGGTGATGGCGGGCATGTTCTTTGCCGCCATTTCGGGTTCGGGTGCGGCCACCACGGCAGCGGTGGGCTCGAGCCTGGTGCCGGAACTCAAGCGCAAGGGATACGACCCGGCCTCGGCGGCGAGCCTGATTGCCGCGAGCGGCACCATCGGGGTGGTCATTCCGCCCTCGGTGCCCATGATCATCTATGCGGTGATCGCCCAGCAGTCGGTCTCCAAGCTGTTTCTGAACGGTTTCCTGCCCGGTCTGGCCATGGGGCTTGGGTTGATGGCGATTGCCATTGTTCAGGCTTACAAGCGCCAGTACCCCAAGGGCACGCCGCTCTCCGTGGCCACCATCTGGCGTACGTTCAAATCCGCCAGTTGGGGCCTGATGACCCCGGTGATCATTCTGGGCGGTATCTTTACCGGGATTTTCACGCCGTCCGAGGCCGCCGTGGTGGCAGTGAACTACGCGCTGCTGGTGTCACTGTTCGTCTACCGTGATCTGACCCTGCCCCAGGTGTACAAGCTCTTGATTCGTTCGGCGATGACCACGGCGGTGATCATGCTGGTGATTGCCATGTCGGCGGTGCTGAGCTGGACGCTCTCGAGCTGGCAGGTGCCCGGCGCCATCGCCCAGTCGGTGCTGTCGCTCTCCACCAACCCGTTGATCGTCATGCTGCTGGTGGTCGCGGTGATCCTGCTCACCGGCGTGTTCATCGAAACGGCAAGCGCCTTGATCATCCTTACCCCGGTGCTGCTGCCGCTGGTGCTGCAATTAGGGATAGACCCCATCCACTTCGGCCTGATCATCGTCGTGGGGCTTTCGATCGGCATGATCACCCCGCCGGTGGCGATCAACCTGTACGTGGCCTCCTCGGTTACCCAGCTGCCGCTGGAGCGGATCACCCGCGCGATCATCCCGTATCTTCTGGGGCTGATCGGCGTGCTGCTGCTGGTGGTGTACGTGCCCATTTTCATGGGGTGGTCGGGTAACTAGCCGTGTGCGTTTTACATGCAATGACGCCAAGGACGTGCCAAACGGCACGCCCTTGGCGGTTCAGGGCTGGACGCCTCTACAGCAGATTCGCCACTTGGATAATTTCACCACACCGGCTGGGGCTATACCCCGGCAGCCCCCGCACCGCGTCCTGAAAAGCCTCACCTCGCAATATTTCCAGAAACGCTTGCAAGCGCGGCTCTTTCAGGGAGGAGTGGCGGCAGGCGAGCAAATAGTCCTCGATGGCCAGCGGGATGAAATCGAGCCCGAACTTCTGGGCGGCGGCTTCCACGCCAAAGCCCACGTCCGCCATGCCGGCGGCCACGTAGGCCGCCACGGCGGAGTGGGTGAACTCCTCGATCTCGAATCCTTTGATGTCGGCGCTGGCCACTCCCGCCCCGTCCAAAAGGCAGTCGAGTAGCGAGCGCGTACCCGAGGAGACCTGCCGATTGACGAACCGTATGTTTTTACCGGCCAGAGAAGCCACGCCCTGAATGCCGAACGGGTTGCCGGGCGCCACCATCAACCCCTGGGTGCGGGCGATGAAGCCGATCACCCGGTGCTGTTGAGGTTTTAAAAGCCCTTGATAGGTTTGGCGGATACGCTCACCCACCGAGCCACGCGGCAGGTGAAACCCGGCCACATCGCACGCACTCCGGTTGAGCGCAGCCAACGACTCCTGCGGGCTGCAGTACTGCAAATCCAGCGGCAGCGTTTCCAGGTGTCTGGGCAGAAGCTCCACGGCGAAACCGTGGCTTGCATGCAGGCGCAGTATGGAAAGCGCGCCCTGCTGCTCGCGCTGTATGGCCAGATTGAGCTCCGAGCCCAGGCTTTCCAGCTGCGGGCCAAGGCGGGCGACGGCGCGCTGCTCGGCCCATAGAAGCGTCTCGCCCAACTTGGATAGCTGCGCGCCCTTACCGCGCTGTAGCTCCACCAGCGCCACGCCAAAAAACGCATCCCCCTGGCGCAACAAGTTCCAGGCATGCCGGTATGAGATACCCACATCCAAAGCGGCCTGGGTTAACTTGCCCCGCCGATACACCGCGCCCAACAGGCGAAGTAGCTGTAAATCCACCTGCTTTCCCGTCTCGTCGCGAAAGCACCAGGTGGGAATGACGGTGATTTTATTCATTGGCATCATCTTTCATATTTTGTCGTTGTTGGCTTGATGCTAGCGTGGCAGTGACCGTGGTGCACGCCCAATTCGACCGTCATTAGAAAATAAGCAAAGGCGTGCATATTTAACCGATAACAAACCGCACCAGGAGAGACACGATGAACTCGTCTCCACAATGGTCGTTGCAGTCGATTCAGGCTGAGATCGACGCGCTCAAACATAAACCGGGCGCGCTGCTGCCGATTCTCCACGCCCTTCAGGACCGCTTCGGGTTCATCCCCACCGATGCCGTCCCCTTGATCGCCGACTCGCTACAGCAGACCCGCGCCGAGGTGCACGGCGTCATCAGTTTCTATCATCACTTCCGTACTACCCCGCCGGGGCGCCACGTGGTGCAGATCTGTCGCGCCGAGGCGTGTCAATCGGTGGGCGCACGAGCGCTCGAAGCCCACGTCAAGGCGCGCCTGGGCATCGACTACCACCAGACGACGCCCGATCAGGAAATCACCCTGGAAGCCGTCTACTGCCTGGGCAACTGCGCCTGCGGCCCGTCGATCCGCGTGGATGACCAGGTGCGCGGGCGCGTCACGCCGGAGGCCTTCGATGACCTGCTGGATGAGCTGCAGACCCAAACGCTGGAGGTGATGGCATGAGCATTCGCGTCTTCGTTCCCCGCGACACCACCGCCCTGGCGCTCGGCGCCGATGCCGTCGCAAGGCGCCTTGAGCGCGAGGCGGCCGCCCGTAACGCGTCCATCACCCTGGTGCGCAACGGCTCGCGTGGGCTTTTCTGGCTGGAACCACTGGTCGAGGTGGAAACCCCGCAAGGCCGCATTGCCTATGGGCCGGTCACACCTGCTGATGTACCCGCTCTGCTCGATAATGGCCTGCTCGAAGGCCATACCGACCATCCCTTGGCACTTGGCCTGACGGAGGAGATCGATTATCTCGCCCGCCAGCAGCGCCTCACTTTTGCGCGCATCGGCATCACCAACCCGCTTTGCCTGGACGACTACCGCGCCCATCGCGGCTTCAAGGGCCTCGAGGCCGCACTCACACTATCGCCCCAGGCCATCGTCGAGGAAGTGAAAGCCTCTGGACTTCGCGGGCGCGGCGGCGCGGCGTTCCCCACCGGCATCAAGTGGCAGACGGTGCTGGATGCGCCGTCGGAGCAAAAGTACATCGTGTGTAATGCGGATGAGGGCGACTCCGGCACCTTCGCCGACCGGCTGGCCATGGAGTGCGACCCCTACATGCTGATCGAGGGCATGGCCATCGCCGGGCTCGCGGTAGGCGCGACGCAAGGCTATATCTACCTGCGCTCGGAGTATCCGCTGGCCAAGGAGATATTGGACGAGGCCATCCGCCGCGCCGAGGTTGCCGGGTATCTCGGCGATAACCTCTGCGAAAGCGGGCGCGCGTTTCATCTCGAAGTACGCCTGGGCGCTGGGGCCTATATCTGCGGCGAAGAGACCTCGCTTCTGGAAAGCCTTGAGGGCAAGCGCGGCATGGTGCGCTTCAAGCCGCCGCTGCCCGCCATCGAAGGCCTGTTTGGCCGCCCCACCGTGGTCAACAACGTGCTGTCGCTGGCGGCGATCCCGTTCATTCTGGCCGAGGGCGCGGCGGCCTACGCCGACCACGGCATGGGCCGCTCCCGGGGTACGCTGGCCCTGCAATTGGCGGGTAATGTCAAGCGCGGCGGCCTTGTCGAGCTTGCCTTCGGCACGACGCTTCGAGCGCTGATGGAAGAGTTCGGCGGCGGCACGCTAAGCGGCAGGCCCTTGCGCGCGGTGCAGGTGGGCGGGCCGCTGTGCGCCTACCTGCCCGAAAGCCAGTGGGACATGAAGCTTGATTACGAAACCTTCGCCGCGGTCGGCGCGGGGGTGGGCCACGGCGGCGTGGTGATGTTCGATGAAAGCGTCGATATGGCCGAGCAGGCGCGTTTTTCGATGGAGTTTTGCAAGGTGGAGTCGTGTGGTAAATGCACGCCGTGCCGGATCGGCTCGACCCGGGGCGTGGAGGTGATCGACCGCATTCGCAAAGGTGAGAACCGCGAGGCCAACCTCGCGTTGTTGGGTGATTTATGCGAGACGATGGTGGATGGCTCGCTTTGCGCCATGGGTGGCATGACGCCCTTCCCGGTGCAGAGCGCGTTGAACCACTTTTCTGAAGATTTTCAGCGCTCGGCCAGCGGAGAACTCTCATGATTGAACATTTCGATCCCCGGCGTCAGGCCAACAGCGTCGATTTCAGCAAGGACTATGGCACGCCGGCGGCTCGCCCAGGCACGACCCAGGTGAGCCTCGAGATCGACGGCGTGGCCATCAGCGTGCCGGAAGGCACCTCCGTTCTACGCGCCGCGGCACTCGCCGACATCAGTATCCCGAAGCTCTGCGCCACGGACAGCCTCGAGGCCTTCGGCTCCTGCCGGCTCTGCGCGGTAGAGGTCGAAGGCCGCCGGGGGTTACCCGCCTCCTGCACCACACCGGTGGTCGAAGGCATGAAGGTGACGACGCAAAACGAACGCCTGGCCAAGCTTCGCCGGGGCGTCATGGAGCTCTACATTTCCGATCATCCGCTGGATTGCCTGACCTGCTCCGCCAACGGCGACTGCGAGCTTCAGGACATGGCCGGCAGCGTAGGTCTGCGCGAAGTACGCTACGGCTTTGGCGGCGAGAACCACCTGGACGCCAAAAAGGACACCTCCAACCCCTACTTCACGTTTGATCCGAGCAAATGCATCGTCTGCTCGCGCTGCGTGCGCGCCTGCGACGAAGTCCAGGGCACTTTCGCGCTGACCATCGACGGGCGCGGGTTTGAATCCAAGGTGTCGGCGGGCCAGAACGAGGCGTTCATGGACTCGGACTGTGTCTCGTGCGGGGCCTGCGTGCAGGCCTGCCCCACGGCTACGCTGATGGAAAAGAGCGTGATCGACCAGGGCGTGCCGGACAGAAGCGTGGTGACCACCTGCGCCTACTGCGGCGTGGGCTGCTCGTTCGAGGCCCAGATGAAGGGCGACAAGCTCGTTCGCATGGTGCCCTACAAGGGCGGCGACGCGAACCACGGCCACTCCTGCGTGAAGGGACGCTTCGCCTTCGGTTATGCCACTCACCCGGACCGGCTGACCACGCCGATGATTCGCGACTCGATCGACCAGCCCTGGCGGGAAGTGAACTGGGAAGAGGCCATCGGCTTTGCCGCGAAACGCTTGAAAGCGATTCAGGCCGAGCATGGCCGCGAGAGCATCGGCGGTATTACCTCGTCGCGCTGCACCAACGAGGAAACCTACCTGGTGCAGAAGCTGATTCGCGCGGGCTTTGGCAACAACAACACCGACACCTGCGCCCGGGTCTGCCACTCGCCGACCGGCTACGGGCTGAAAACCACGCTGGGCGAATCCGCGGGTACCCAGACGTTTGATTCGGTGATGAAGTCCGACGCGATCATCGTGATCGGCGCCAACCCCACCGATGCCCACCCGGTGTTTGGCTCGATGATGCGCAAGCGCCTGCGCCAGGGCGCGAAGCTGATCGTCGCCGACCCGCGCCGTATCGATCTGCTGAAAACGCCGCATTTAAAAGAGGCCCAGCACCTGCCGCTGCGCCCGGGCACCAACGTCGCGCTGGTCAACGCCCTGGCCCACGTGGTGATCACCGAAGGGTTGGAGGACACCGACTTCGTCGCCAAACGCTGCGATACGGATGCCTACCAAGGCTGGCGCGCGTTTATCTCTGAGCCGCGCCATTCGCCGGAAGCCTCTGAGCTCATCACCGGCGTGCCCGCGGCAGCCGTGCGTCAGGCGGCACGCACCTACGCGAGCGCCCCCAACGGCGCGATCTACTATGGGCTGGGCGTGACCGAGCACAGCCAGGGCTCGACCATGGTGATGGGCATCGCCAACCTGGCCATGGCCACCGGCAACATCGGCCGCGAAGGCGTCGGGGTGAACCCGCTGCGTGGCCAGAACAACGTGCAGGGGTCGTGTGACATGGGCTCCTTCCCCCATGAGCTGCCGGGCTACCAGCACGTGGCCGACCCCATCGCCCGTGGCAACTTCGAGAGCGTATGGGGCGTGAAGCTCGACGACGAGCCGGGGCTGCGCATTCCCAACATGTTCGACGCCGCCATCGAGGGCACCTTCAAGGCGCTTTACGTGCAGGGCGAGGACATCGCCCAGTCCGACCCCAACACCCAGCACGTCGAATCCGCGCTGCGCGCGCTGGACTGTCTGATCGTGCAGGATATCTTCTTGAACGAGACGGCCAAGTTCGCCCACGTGCTGCTGCCGGGTTCGACCTTTCTGGAGAAGGACGGCACCTTCACCAACGCCGAACGGCGCATCAATCGGGTGCGCAAGGTGACCGCCCCGGTCGCCGGCAAGCAGGATTGGGAGGTGACTCAGGACCTGGCCAACGCGCTGGGTTACCCGATGCACTACGGCCACCCTGCGGAGATCATGGATGAAATCGCCTCGCTCACCCCGAGCTTTGCAGGCGTCAGCTATCAAAAGCTCGAACAGTACGGCAGCCTGCAGTGGCCCTGCAACGACGACAACCCGCACGGCACGCCGACCATGCACGCACTCAACTTCCCCATCGGGCTTGGCCGCTTCGCGATCACCGAGTACGTGGCCACTAAAGAGCGCGCCAACCGGCGCTTCCCGCTTTTGTTGACCACCGGGCGGATTCTCAGCCAGTACAACGTGGGCGCCCAGACACGGCGCACCCACAACCAGTACTGGCACGACGAGGACGTGCTGGAGCTGCACCCCAGTGACGCAGAGCTTCGCGGCGTGAATGACGGCGACTGGCTGGGCATCACCAGCCGCTCCGGGCAGACAGTGCTGCGCGCCCGGCTTAGCGAGCGCATGCAACCTGGGGTAGTCTATACGACGTTCCACCACCCCGGCAGTGGGGCCAACGTGATCACCACCGACAACTCCGATTGGGCCACCAACTGCCCCGAATACAAGGTGACCGCCGTGCAGGTAGAAAAAGTCAGCCAGCCCTCCGCCTGGCAGCAACGCTTCAGCGCCTTCGATCAGGCCCAGAAGGGGTATCTTGCGAAGGCACAGCAGGAGACACCATGAACGGCCCTTCTGAAGAGTACGCCCTGGTGCGTCTGCCCATTGAGGTGCGCACGTGTCCCGATGGCTGGCAGGGCAGCGTCGAGGAGGACGCTCTGGCCCAGGAAATGCCGGTCGCGCTGATCTACAACGGTATTTCCCACGCGGTGATGATGGCAAGCCCTGATGAGCTTATGGACCTGGCTCTGGGCTTCAGTCTGACCGAAGGCATCATCGCGCACCCCCACGAGTGCTACGACTGGGAGGTCAAGGAGGAAGAAAACGGCCTGGCCGTTCACCTGAATATTGCCACCCAGCGCCTGATGTCGCTGAAAGAGCGTCGGCGCAGCATGACCGGGCGCACGGGTTGCGGGCTCTGCGGCACCGAAGCGCTCGACCAGGCGATTCGCCCTATCCCCCGGGTCAACGCACCGGCGCTTGAAGATGAAGCCATCGCGCACGCGCTTGCCGCGCTTGCCGACCACCAGCCGTTAAAGGCGGCCACCGGCGCGGTACACGGCGCCGCCTGGTGCAATGCGAACGGGGGGATCGAGCGCGTGCGCGAGGACGTGGGCCGTCATAACGCGCTGGATAAGCTCATCGGTTCGCTGGCCCGCGATAACGTAGCGCTCGAGGGCGGCTTCGTGCTGGTGTCCAGCCGAGCCAGCTATGAAATGGTGCACAAGTGTGCCAGTGCCGGTATCGGTGCGCTGGTGGCCGTCTCCGCCGCCACGGCGCTGGCCGTCAAGCAGGCCCAGATGGCGAACCTGCTGCTGGTCGGCTATGCGCGCGGCAAGCGCCATGTCATCTACCACCGCCCTGCATCGGCGCACTGCCAAGGAGAAACGTCATGTCGACCCACGACGACAACCTGATTCACATGATCAACCAGATCGCCGCCAACCTGGGCGGGGGACGCGACGACGAGGCCGCTGCCAGCGCCACCTGTCATCATGTCGAAACCTTCTGGGCACGGCGCATGAAAAATCGTTTGGTGGATCATCTTCAACGTGAAGAGCCCGGACTTTCATCCATTGCCCATCAGGCGACCCGATTACTGGCGGATCGGATGAAGAAGCGTCAGGCGAGCTGACTGCCCCCTGCGATATAAAACGGTCGAAACACAATCGTCACCAAAGCTTCAAACGACATTTTTTCTTTAATAACGACTATTTATGCGTAATAAACGACTAAATCAGACGATAAAAGTCACTTGATAACCTGGGTTAAGGTGAATGAGGGCCGCGAGGTCCAATGTGGGGATGTGGTGGCCAAGGACGGCCCGTTTGTACACGGATGCACCACACTACTTCGGCCGCTCTGACCATTTAACCGCCTGGTCAGAGCGGCCATTTTATTGCTGGAAAGTATTTAAAAAAGCTCGCTTACACCGTTGCCTGTTGCTCACGGCGCTCCTCTAGCATTCCCTTGTCCAGAATGAAGCGGATAATCTCTTCAAGCCCCACCCCGTCGTACAGATTGGTGAACACGAACGGCCGCTCGCCGCGCATCTTCTTCGAGTCTCGTTCCATGACCTCGAGCGAGGCGTGCACCTGCTCGGCAATGTCGATCTTGTTGATGATGAGCAAATCCGATTTGGTGATCCCCGGCCCGCCCTTGCGCGGGATCTTGTCGCCGGCGGAGACGTCGATCACGTAGAGCGTGAGATCGGAAAGCTCCGGGCTGAAGGTCGCCGACAGGTTATCGCCGCCGGACTCAACCATCACAAGCTCGAGGCCCGGGTGGCGCGCCTGCAGATCATCGATCGCCGCCAGGTTCATCGAGGCGTCTTCGCGAATCGCGGTGTGCGGGCAGCCGCCGGTCTCCACGCCCAGAATCCGGTCCGCCGGCAGCGCGTCGTGCTTGAGCAGGAAATCCGCATCTTCGCGGGTATAGATATCGTTGGTCACCACGGCGATATCGTAATGCTCGCGAAGCGCCAGGCAGAGCTGCTTCAAGAGTGCGGTCTTGCCGGAACCTACCGGGCCACCGACCCCTACGCGTAAACAGTGTGTCATGTCGTTCTCCTGAATCGGTCAATCAGCTTCTAAAGAGCCGCGAATATTGGGTTTCGTGCAGGGCGCTGGCCAACGCGACACCAGGAAGTATCGGGCCCAGCGCTTCGTCATCCAGCGTCAATGCTTCATCCACCGCGCGAGAAATCGACGGGCGCAATCGTTCGATGATCCGCTGGGCTGCGGTGTGGCCAAGCGGCAGCGCCTTGCAGGCCGCCGCCAGCTGGTTCTCGAGCCATGCCCAGCCAAAGCCGATCATCGCCTGACGCGTACTCACCCTGCGTGTAAAGGCGGTGTAAGAAAAAAGCGTTACGTAACCTGCCTGCTCAGGAAGCAGTTCGCCTTCGGGCAAAAGCGAAAGGCTTCCCAATAGACGCTTGAGAGACGCCCCCAGGCGGCTGTCCTCGGCGGCCAGTTCAAAGGTTTCCCGAGTGGCGGCCAGCCACGTGTCCCACTCGGCCACCGCCATACTGTCTACCTGATCGAAAGCGTTATAAAACCGTGCAATCACCGGCAGCTCGCAGCGGGTCAGGCCGTCTTCCAGCACGCCTTCCAGCCACTCGGCCAGGCTCGCCTCGTCGTTTACCCAGCCAAGCTCGAAAGCGCTTTCGAGCCCTTGGGAGAACGCGAAGGCGCCGATGGGCAGCGCGGGGCTTACCAGCTGCATCAACCCCAGCAGCGCCAGGTCGTTTTCGGCTTCAGTGCTCATGTGCGTGATCGTGATGGTCGTGGCCGTGCCCGTGATCATGGGAGTGGCCGTGGCCGTGCGAATGCCCACCCACCTGGTTATAGGCGCCGGGTTCGGGGTCGAACGTGGCCTCACCATGTTCGAGCGTCGCCCCGAGAAGCGTGGCCAGCTCCTCCAGCACGTGATCCGGCGGAAAGCGTACCCAGCCGCCCTGGGCGTCTTCACCGAGGGCCAGCTGCACGTGGCGGTTGCCAAGATGATAAGCCAGCCGCGCCAGTGGCAGGTTTGGGGCGATGCGCGCGGTCACCACCGGCTCGATGGCGGCGCACACGCGAATCACCTCGCCGCTTTCGGCTTTCAGGCCTTCGCCGCTTCGCAGCACCGGGCCGCGATCCAGAAACAGCCCCAGCGTCTGGCCGCTGTCGCTTTCAGCTTTCAGGCGGCCTCGGATGCGCAGCTCGAAAGGTAGCGTGAGCGTATCGCTGGCCGTACTCGCCTCCACCGGGCCTAACCGTTCTATCAGTTTCAGCATGACCGCTCCTTCAAAAAAGATGATACCGCTGGGCCAGCGGAAGCTCCGTGGCGGGCTCGCAGGTCAAAAGCTCGCCATCGCAGCGCACCTCATAGGTCTGCGGGTCCACACTGAGCTCCGGGCAGGCGTCGTTGAGTTTCATGTCCTTCTTGCGCACCCCGCGCACGTTCTTGCACGCGGATAACTCGCTTAGAAGCCCCAAACGCTCCTTGATGCCCGCATCGATCGACGCCTGGCTCACGAAGTTGAGCCGGGTCTGGCTCGCCGCGCGGCCAAAGGCGCCGAACATGTGACGGTAGTGCACCGGCTGCGGCGTGGGGATCGAGGCGTTGGGGTCGCCCATGGGGGCGGCGGCGATCATGCCGCCTTTCAAAATCAGCGAAGGTTTCACGCCGAAAAATGCCGGTTTCCAGAGCACCAGATCCGCAAGCTTGCCGACCTCGATGGAGCCCACTTCATGCGCGATGCCGTGGGTGATCGCCGGGTTGATGGTATACTTGGCGATATAGCGCTTGGCGCGCAGGTTGTCGGCGCCAAGCTGCTCGTCTTCGGGAAGCAACCCGCGCTGTACCTTCATCTTGTGCGCCGTCTGCCAGGTGCGACAGACCACTTCGCCCACCCGGCCCATGGCCTGGGAGTCCGAGGCGATCATCGAGATCACGCCCAAATCGTGCAGAATGTCTTCCGCGGCGATGGTTTCGCGGCGAATGCGCGAGTCGGCAAAGGCGACGTCTTCGGGGATATTCGGGTCCAGGTGGTGACACACCATCAGCATGTCCAGATGCTCGTCGATGGTGTTCACCGTGTAGGGGCGCGTCGGGTTGGTGGAGGACGGCAGCACGTACTCCTTGGCGCAGGCCGTCAGGATATCCGGCGCGTGGCCGCCGCCCGCCCCTTCGGTGTGGTAGGTGTGAATGCCGCGCTCCTTGAACGCCGCGAGCGTATCCTCCACGAACCCCGATTCGTTGAGCGTATCGGTGTGGATGGCAATCTGCACGTCATACTTTTCCGCCACGCTCAGGCAGTTGTCGATGGAGGCGGGGGTGGTGCCCCAGTCCTCGTGAAGTTTCAAGCCCATGGCCCCGGCTTCGAGCTGGGCTTCCAGGCCCTCCGGCAGGCTGGCGTTGCCCTTGCCAAGCAGGCCGATGTTCATGGGCAGGTCGTCCACTGCCTGGAGCATCTTGCCGATGTGCCAGGCGCCGGGGGTGCAGGTGGTGGCGTTGGAGCCGGTGGCCGGGCCCGTGCCGCCGCCCAGCATAGTGGTCACGCCGCTCATCAGCGCCTCTTCCACTTGCTGGGGGCAGATAAAGTGAATATGGGCGTCGATGCCGCCGGCGGTGAGAATCTTGCCTTCCCCGGCGATCACTTCGGTGCCCGGGCCGATGACGATCTCGACGTCCGGCTGGGTGTCCGGGTTACCGGCCTTGCCAATCGCCGCGATGCGCCCGTTTTGCAGACCGACATCCGCCTTGACGATGCCCCACCAGTCGACAATCAAGGCGTTGGTGATCACGGTGTCCATCACCGCCTCATCGACGCGCTGGCTCTGGCCTTGGCCATCCCGAATCACCTTGCCGCCGCCGAATTTGACCTCCTCACCGTAGTGGGTGGCGTCACGCTCGACTTCGATCCACAGCTCGGTATCACCCAGGCGCACGCGGTCGCCCACGGTGGGGCCGTACATGTCCGCGTAGGCCTGGCGGCTGATCTTGTTGGTCGTCATTGGTCACCTCCTTCCAGCGGCCCCATCACGTCACCGCGGAAACCATAAATTTCCCGCTTGCCGACGAACGGAATCAGCGTGACTTCCCGGGTCTGACCCGGCTCGAAGCGAATCGCGGTGCCGGCTGCCACATCGAGGCGAAAACCGCGGGTCTTGTCACGGTCGAACTTAAGCGCCGGATTGGCCTCGGCGAAATGGTAGTGCGAACCCAACTGCACGGGGCGGTCGCCGGTATTGGCGACCTCCACCGTGATGCGCTCGCGGCCCGCGCACAGCTCGATATCGCCCTCTTTTAACTGATATTCGCCAGGAATCATGGCGCTCTCCTGTTAATGGCTAGTTGATGGGCGTGTGAACGGTGACCAGCTTGGTGCCATCCGGGAATGTGGCCTCGACCTGCACCTCGTCGACCATCTCCGCCACGCCTTCCATCACGTCATCACGGCTTAAAATCTCGCGACCAAAACTCATCAGTTCCGCCACACTCCGGCCGTCGCGGGCGCCTTCGATGATCTCGAAGCTGATCAGCGCTACGGCTTCCGGGTAGTTGAGCTTCAAACCACGTGCGCGGCGCCGCTCGGCCAACTGGGCGGCGGAAAACAGCAGCAGCTTGTCCTTGTCTCGTGGGGTCAATTCCATGGGGTGTCTCCATCAAGCGTCCATTACGTTAGCCAAATGCGTGGCGTGTGGGCCTCGCGCTCGATAAGCCGCGGGCGAAGTAGTTGCCAGGCCTGTTCGCACAGCGCCCAGGCGCCATTGCGGGAATTACCCAGGTAGCGCAGCAGCAGTACGCCCTGGCGCAGCGTCACCGCCCAGCGCGGATTGTCCGGCAGTGCCTCGCGCAGTGCCTCAATGGCATCGCCGGCATTCTCAAGCCCCACCGCCCAAAGCGTGGCCTGCACCGTGGCACCGCCCTGCCCCCAGCGGCCGACGAAGCGCGGATGCGTCGGGTCCAGCGGCTGGCGCTCGAGCCACAAGGGCGTGCCATCCTGGGTCAAACGAAAGTGCTGCTCGATACGTCCGGAGACGAACGGCAGCGCGCTTGCCGGGCGGCCCAGCGCCATGATCTCCCACCCCAGACATTTAGCACTGCCGTGAAGCGCAATGTGGGTGCGTTGCTCACCTCGGGAACCATCAAAGGCAATGGTTTCCTGGGGCAGCCACTCGAGCACCCCGCCATCTTCGATGCTGAGCGACGTGTGCTGGGTCCAGGCCACGCCTTGGCTATCCGCCTTGTAGAGCTTGTTGGCGGCGGGCGTAGTCAGCAGCGCATGGGCGCCGCCCTCGATATGGGCGGTAATGGTCAGCGCATCGCCACTCACCAGGCCCCCGGGCGGGTGCAGCACGTAAACATGGCATGCCTCACCGCGGCCCTCCGGGTAGAACGGGCGCTGAACGCGAAGCGGCCCTTGATGGCGCGCCTGGGTCAGCCTCGTTACGTCTTCGCGCCGGGCAAAACGCAGGCCCAGTGAGGCCGCCCAGCGGCGCTGGTCGTCAAAGCGGTGGCCGGAACCCGCGACCGGTGGTGCACTATCGCAGTGGAGCATAGGGGCTGTCGCTTCTTCCGGTTAAATGATCTCTTCACACATCAATACACTTACTGCGAATGCAATTAATGCGCCAAAATGGTGAAAAACAGCCTGCAAGGGTAGTCAGTGTTTCCCGGGCGCGGGTAAAACACCGGCCAATGCACCATAAACAAACGCGAAAATTAACAAAGCACCAAAAATGCGCATTCAGGCGTTAGGCTGACGCCAGGACAAAAGACCGCAGCGGCGCTGCCTTGAACCCTATCTTTTCTGCGATACTATCTTCTTTCTGGCCAATGCGAGCCGCCATTCAAGCTGCCCAGCTCTTTATCCTGTCGGGGCGCTTGCCCTTATTTCATCTATCAGGGTCGTCTTACGTGCCGCTTCAGCGCTTTGCTACAAGTCGTTGGTATCGCAGCGCGCTTCACGCGGCGCTGGTGGCCATGCTGCTGCTGTTGGTCGGCCCGCTGATCTCACAGCTTCAAGCCGGACACCATCACCACCAGGATGGTCATCATGAGCATCACCATGGTGATAGCGTCTCCCATCACGAACACTCAAGGCAATACGCCGGCCCGGTAACGCCCTCCGAGCCGATCTTCACCTGGTTCCACGAGTGCGGTTACTGCTCGCTCTGGCAGCAGTTTCCCTCCGCCCACGCGCTTTTGCCCGCCATCGCCCGGCAGGCATTCATCCATCACGCCCCCTTGCCGCAAATGCCGCAGTTGGGGTTCGCCTCACTGGACAACTACCGTCACGCCCCTCCCCGTGCCCCGCCGGCTGCGTAGCGACACCGCTTTTTCATTGAAGCCTGACCTCGTTGGGGCGTCAGGCATTGGTCGCTACAACCCAGCGCTCGATTGACGGGCGCTTCAGGAGCCGTGATGTCATCTCACGCCACTACCCCATCGACGGCGAAAAAGCCGTTCGATATATACCTCGCCGTCTGGCGCTGGCACTTCTACGCGGGGCTCCTTGTCCTGCCGTTTCTGATTACGCTGTCGATCACCGGGGCGCTTTATCTCTTTCATAAGGAGATCGATGCCATCGTTCATGCGGATGTGAAACGCGTGGCGGTGCAGGAAACCGTTCAACCACCCTCGGCGCTGGTCAGCGCCGCCCTTGAGGCGCATCCGGGCACGGCGCTGAAATACACCGCTCCGGCCACCCCGGAAAGCTCGGTGGAGATCACCGTGCGCACCCCACAAAACGAGCGCCTGGCGGTGTTTGTGAATCCCTACTCCGCCAGCGTACTCGGCGCGCTGGACGACCGCGGTACTGTCATGTGGACGGTGCGCACTCTGCATAGCTTCAAGTTCTTCGGCGCCACGCCGCGAAAGCTCATCGAGATCACCGGTGGCTTCGCGATCTTGCTGGTGCTCACCGGCATTTATCTTTGGTGGCCAAGGCGCAAGGCGCGAGGCGGCGTGGTCAGCGTTCGCGGCCAGCCGAAACAGCGCGTGTTCTGGCGCGATCTGCATGCGGTGACCGGGCTCTTCGTGGGTGGCTTCATCCTGTTTCTGGCGATCACCGGCATGCCCTGGTCCGGGGTGTGGGGCGGCCAGGTCAATCAGTGGGCCAACGGCAACAACTTCGGCTACCCCGCCGGGGTACGGGTGGAAGTCCCCATGTCCGAGGCGCGCGTAAACGACGAAGCGCCCACGAGCTGGTCGCTGGAGCAGGCACAAGTCCCTGAATCGGTGCAGGCGCCAGGCCAGGCAGCGGACATTGGCCTGAATGAGGCCGTGGCGACCTTCGAGACTATGGGCCTTCACCCGGGCTACGCGGTCAGCCTGCCGGGAAGCCCCACCGGAGTGTATACGGGCTCGATTTATCCGAATGATGTGAGTCAGCAGCGCGTGGTGCACCTGGATCAGTACAGCGGCGAGCCGCTACTCGACATGAGCTACGCCGACTACGGGCCGCTTGGCCGCTGGCTGGAGTTCGGTATCAACGTGCACATGGGCCAGGAGTTCGGCCTGGCGAACCAGCTGCTCTTTCTGGCAGTGTGCATCGCCATTATTGCACTGAGTGTTTCCGCCGGGGTGATGTGGTGGAAACGGCGCCCGAAAGGCGGGGTGGGTGTGCCGCCCTTGCCGGCCGACAAACGTGCGTTTCGCGGCATCATTGCCATCTTGATGGTGGGCGGTGTGCTGTTTCCGCTAACGGGGGCGGCATTGATCGCCATGCTGGTGGTGGATACGTGTATCGTGCGCCCGCTACAGGCGCGTCGGCTTACCGGCCACCGCGGCTGAGGTTTCTGCCCGGCCCTGCTGGGGCCGGGCTTTTTCGCGTGTTCGTTTGCCTGTCTTTCTTGCCTATCTTTTTTATCTACCTTTCTTGTCTACCTTTCTTGCCAGGCCTTCCTGCTTGCCCTTCGCATCTGTATTTCGTGTTTGCTCCTTGACAGCAATCGCTCCTGACAAGAAACTTAGCAAAGGCTATACTTATTGCCCGATACAAAATAAATTGCGTAGTGCAATGCTTATGTTAGTCAACCCACCGCTTGGGGTATTGCCATGGCAACGAAATATGCAGCCCTTCTGGGGCTTTTGTCGCTCAGCCCCTTCGCCGCTGCCGACGAAGCGCCTCTTGACGTGGTCGCCACCATCGGCATGCTCGCCGATGTTGCCCGGGAGGTGGGTGGCGAGTGCGTGCGCGTCGAGGCCATGATGGGACCGGGGGTCGACCCGCACCTCTACCAGGCAAGCGCCAGCGATGTAGCCATGCTGCGCGGCGCCGAGCAGATTCTCTACTCGGGTTATTCACTGGAAGGCCAACTGGGTTCGGTGCTGGAGAATTTTTCCCGACGTACGCCGACGCTGGCCGTCGCCTCGTCATCGATTGAGTCCGACTCGCTGATTTCCGCTCAGGGGGCTTACGGCATCGACCCGCACCTGTGGATGGATGTCTCGCTGTGGGCGCAAACCTTACCCACACTGAGCGAGGCATTCAGCGAGGCACGTCCCGACTGCGCCGAGACGATTGCCGCCAATACCGAGCGCTACCAGACGCAGCTCTCGGCGCTGCATGAATGGGTCAAGGAGAGTATTGCCAGCATTCCCGAAGAGCAGCGCGTGCTGGTGAGCGCCCACGATGCGTTCGGCTATTTTGGCCGCGCCTACGACATCGACGTCGAAGGCATCCAGGGGATCAGCACCGAAACCGAAACGGGCATTGCCGATATCCGCAGCATGGCCAATAGTGTGGTAGAACGCAGCGTGCCCGCGGTATTCGTTGAAAGCACCATCAACCCGCGCACCATTCAGGCGGTTATCGATGCCGCCAGACAGCGCGGCCACGATGTCGTCGTCGGCGGTGAGCTCTATTCGGATGCCATGGGCGATGAAGGCACCGTGGACGGCACCTATATGGGCATGATCTACCGCAATACCCAACACATTGTCGAAGCGCTGGGCGGCTCGCTTTCCCCCTTCCCTGCGGCACTCGACGATTGGGCAAACGAGTGGGAACTCGCTCGCTAGGCCCCCAGAAAGGCATCAACGCTATGGCATCCCCCGGCAGCACTGACACGGCCCTGAGCCTCAAGAACCTGACGGTCAGCTACCACAACCAGCCCGTGCTCTGGGATATCGACCTGGAGATACCGGCTGGCGTGATGGCCGGCATCGTGGGCCCCAACGGCGCCGGCAAGAGCACGCTGATCAAAAGCCTGCTGGGGCTTGTGCCCTCGCTTTCCGGCGAGGTGCTGGTTCACGGGCGGCCTTACGCCTCCCAGCGCAAGCGCGTGGGCTACGTACCTCAGCGCTCAAGCGTCGACTGGGACTTTCCCACCACTGCGCTGGATGTCGTCACCATGGGCCTTTACGGGCGTCTTGGCTGGTTCAAACGCCCTGGGCGCAAGGAGCGCCAGCAGTCGCTGGAAGCGCTGGAGATGGTCGGCATGAGCGAGCTTGCCGACCGCCAGATCAGCCAGCTTTCCGGCGGCCAGCAGCAGCGGGTCTTTCTGGCACGCGCCCTGGTGCAGCAGGCCGACGTCTACTTTCTCGATGAGCCCATGGCCGGCGTCGACGCCACCACGGAGCGTGCGATCATCGATATCCTGCGCCGCCTGCGCGATGCGGGCAAGACGCTGATCGTCGTGCACCACGACTTGCAGACGGTGCGTACCTACTTCGACTGGCTGTTGCTGCTTAACGTCCGTGTGATTGCCAGCGGCAACGCCGAGGACGTCTTCAAGATCGAGCATCTGCGCCAGGCCTACGGGGGCCAGATCGCTCTGTTGAACGACAGCGAATCGCTGATGTTCGCCGCCCCGAAGGTGAAATGACCCATGCCGTGGCTTGATCTGCTGTCTGATTACACCTTCCAGAACGTAGTGATCGGCGCTTCGCTGCTGGGGCTGATCAGCGGCCCTCTGGGCTGCTTTGCGGTACTGCGCCGACAGAGCCTGCTGGGCGATGCCATTTCGCACGCCGCCCTGCCCGGGGTGTGTCTGAGCTTCATCATCACCGGCAGCCGGGATATCGGCGGCATCATTATCGGCTCGCTGCTCACCGGGTCGCTGGCCGCGCTGACGATGCTGTTGTTGACCCGTAAAAGCCGCTTGAAAACCGATGCCGCCCTCGGGGTCTGCCTGAGCGTGTTCTTTGCCATCGGCATCGTGCTGCTGACCTATATCCAGGGGACCAGCAATGCCTCCCAGGGCGGCCTTGAAGCCTTTCTCTTCGGGCAGGCGGCCGCGACGCTGCGTTCGGATCTTTGGGTCATGGGCACGATTACGCTGGTCACACTTACCCTACTCGCCGCCTTCTGGAAGCAGGCCAAACTCGTCGCCTTCGATACCGAGTATGCGCGTACCCTTGGCATGCCCACCACCGCGATCGAGGCGACGCTGACCGCCATGGTGGCCCTGGCCGTGGTGGTCGGCCTGCAGATGGTGGGGGTGGTACTGATGGCGGCGATGATCGTGGCGCCGGCTGCCGCCGCGCGACAGTGGAGCCGCCACCTGGGCGGCATGTTGATCATTGCCGCGGGCGTGGGCATGGTCAGCGGGGTGTCGGGGGCGACCATCAGCACCTTCTCCCGTGGCCTGGCCACCGGCCCGCTGATCGTTCTGACCGCCACCATCATTGTCCTTTTCTCGCTGGCACTGGCGCCCGGCCGCGGCCTTTTGTGGGGCACGCTCAAGCACTATCGGCAGAAAAGAGACCTGCGCCGACAGCAACTGCTTTACGCCTTGTATAAGCACCCCAGCGTTCACCCGCGCGCCTTTTCAACGCTGGAGGGGCGCCTGGCGCTACGCCGGTTGAGACAGCAAGGGCTTCTGACCCGGCCTTCGGGCAAAGCAGGCAGCTCTTCCTGGGCACTGACTGAATCGGGGCATCGGGAGGCCAGAAAGGTGGTCGCAGCGTTTCAGGAAATGACCTCATGCTAGCGGAATTACTCAATAACACTGCTTTGCCCATCATTCTGGTCGGCGCCATGGTGGGTATCGCGTCGTCGGCGGTGGGTACCTTTCTGGTGCTTCGCGGCAACAGCATGCTGTCTGACGCCATCAGCCACTCGATTGTCCTGGGTATCGTGATTGTCTGGCTGCTGACCAAACAGCAAAGCGGACCGGTCCAGCTCATCGGCGCCGCCCTGACCGGGCTCTTGACCGTCCTGCTCACCGAGGCGCTGGCCAATACCAAGCGGGTGAAGCAGGACGCCGCCATCGGGCTGGTCTTTCCGGCGCTGTTCTCCATTGGCGTACTGCTGCTCAATATCTACGCCCACGACGTGCACATCGACACCCACACCGTGCTGCTGGGCGAGATCGGTTTCGTCTGGCTGGACACCCTTGACCTGTTCGGGCTGCCCGTTCCTCAAGCGCTGGTGTCGATGAGCGTGATGGCGCTGCTCAACTACGCCTTCATCGGCCTTTTCTACAAGGAGCTGAAGCTTTCCACCTTCGACCCGGCCCTGGCCAAGACCTTCGGCTTCATGCCGACGATGCTGTTTTATGGGCTGTTGATGCTGACAAGCTCCACCGCCGTGGCGGCGTTCGATGCGGTCGGCGCGGTACTGTTCATCGCCTTCGCCATCGTGCCCGCCTCCGCGGCGTACCTGCTCACCGACCGCCTGTGGATGATGTTCATCATCGGCGCGCTGATCTCGATTGCCTCCAGCGTTTCCGGCTACTATCTCGCCGTGTACCTCAACGTCTCGATTGGCGGCATGATGGCGGTGATGACCGGCGTATTTTTGATACTCGCCTTTCTGGGCGGGCCGCGCTACGGCTTGATTACCCAGTTTCTCAGACGCCGCCGCGGCCACCAGGCGCCGGTGACGGACACTTGAGCACGGCCGTATAAAAGCGCCGAAGCATGGACGGGAGAGCGTCATGTGCGAGGACCAGACCGAGTACCGCTCGCAGAAGCAGAGAATGCTCGCCGGCGAGCTCTACACCGCCGATGACCCGGAGCTGGCCCGGGACTCGGACGTTGCCAAACGCGCCATGGCGGAATTCGCCCGACGTTACGAACGCGACGTAAAAGCCGCCAACGCCATCCTGAAAGACCTTTTCAAACGGTTTGGCGACACCGCCCACATTCGTCCGCCGCTGTATGTCGACTACGGCTGCTACATCAGCTTCGGCGAAGGATCCTTTGCCAATTTCGGCCTGATGGCGCTGGACGTGGCGCCCATCACCATCGGCCGGGACGTACAGATCGGCCCCAACGTACAGCTTTTGACGCCGACCCACCCGCTCGATGCGCCATCGCGCCGGAACAAGCTCGAGGCCGGCGCCCCTATCGTCATTCACGACAATGTCTGGCTGGGCGGCGGCGTGATCGTGCTCGCCGGCGTCACCATCGGCGAGAACAGCGTCATCGGCGCCGGCGCCGTGGTGACCCGGGACATCCCCGCCAACGTACTGGCCGTCGGCAACCCGGCCCGGATTGTTCGTCATCTGACGTGAGTCCGCCGTGCGTCGATTCCAGAGCCTGAACCAGGTGTGGGTAACTCAATTTGGCAACCACCCCAGTACCTCATCCTCCTCAAACTGACTCGGGAACAGCCGCCGTTTTTCGAATAGCAACGGGTTCCTGGTAGAGCAATTCCTGAATAGGTTTCTTTGTAGCTCGCCTGACTTGACGGTTGAAACCACACCGTATATACCATTTGATACATTACCAAAATATCAAGTGGAAGTTCTCATGACTATTCACTTTACCCAATACCAGCCACCTGAAGCGCTGGCCACCAGTTTCTGGCAGCAGGTCGGCCTGCCCGCCCGTGGTCGCAAACTGCATGAGCTATTGCATGAAGGCGTGGAATACCGGATTTACCCTCAGCTTGCCAGGGTATCGGGTATCGAGCAGAAGGCCCTCGCAGGCTATGTGGATATCCCGCCCGCCACGCTGAGCCGCCGCGCCAAATCGGGGCGCTTCAAGATGGCGGAAAGCGACCGGCTTTACCGCTTTGCCGAACTCTTCAAGGCGGCGCTGGATCTGTTCGAAGGTGACGCCGAGAGCGCCCGCGCCTGGCTGCTCAAACCCAATGTGGGCCTAGGCGGGCGCAGGCCGGTGGAGATGATTGCAACCTCCGCCGAGTATCAAACGGTGCTGAACCTGATTGGCCGGCTGGAGCACGGAGTAACCGCGTGAGCGAGCTCCACGCGTACAGGCTGGTCAAGCGCAAGTACCAGGACACCGCCTTCGATGGCGAGGGCGCACGGCTTTACGGCGGGCGTTGGAACAGCCCCGGCAACGCCTGTGTGTCTGTGGCAAGTTCCGAATCGCTTGCGCTTCTGGAAATCATGGTGCACCTGGAGAGCTATCGTCTGCTCGAGGCCTATGCACTACTGCGCCTGACGCTACCCGCCGAGAGCATTCTACGCGTTGGAATAGAAGATCTACCCGATAACTGGCAGGAAGCGCCTGCGCCCGCGGAAACCGCGGAGCTGGGCGACGGCTGGCTGGCATCAAAACAAAGCCTGGCACTGGCGCTACCCAGCGTGATCGTGCCGCGAGAGCTCAACTACATGCTCAACCCGGCGCATCCACTATTCGATCAAATCACGACCACCGCCGAAGAACTCACTTTTCAAGCCGACCCCAGGCTTTAAACCGGGTGTGGATAACTCAAACCGTCAGGTGTGTCTTGATCAGCTCCTGGGATAGCTCCCCGATCTCGCCTTTGGCCACCGGGCGGCCGCGGTCCATGATCACGAAGCGGTCGGCGTACTTGCGCGCAAACGGCAGTTTCTGCTCGACGAGCAGCACCGTGAGGCCGTCCTCCTCGATCAGTTGGCGGA